>DATCXR010000092.1:0-29735 GCA_036565685.1 Gemmatimonadaceae bacterium | reverse complement strand
CCGCCACGACGGACCGACCAGCACGGTGACGTCGACGTAGAGAGTTGAATCCGGCGCTTCGGCTACGGCGGCACCGCCCATCGCGTTGGCAACCAGGCGGGCCCACTCGGGGTTGTGCGAGCGATCCAGGACGATGGTGCTGTCGTGCTTCTCGGCGGCGTTCCCGGACTCCACCACGTCGAAACCGTGGTCCCGCAGGTGGAATGTCGCACGCCGCGCGAGCCCCTGTACGCTGCTCGCGTTCAGCACCTGCACTCTGATGCGCACGCCCTCGGGCGCGCGGCCTTCCGGACCCTCCGCGACGCCTCGCGGTGCGTCCCCTGCCTCCCCGCCGCGAGCGACGGTGGCGTAGATCCCCGCCGGGAGCATCACCAGCAGGAGCACGAGTATCACTATCCGGCGACGAGTCATGTGAGATCGTTCCAGAGCTCCACGGTCTCGGAGGGGAGCTCGTACCCCTCGCGCAGCATCCACACGAGCCGCTCGCCCACGACCTGTCTCAGCGTTCCGTCGAAATCGGTCGGCACGCGAGCGGCGAGGTCGGCACGGTCGGCGCGGTCGAACGTCCGCCCGGGCTCCAGGTAGTCCGCCATGTAGAGTGCGCGCCCGCAGCGGCCCCACGCGCGGCATCCCACCGTATGCCAGCGTACGGCCTCCAGCACATCCGTGCGCGTCTCGCCCTCGCGCGCCAGTACGATGGCGGCAGCCGGGCCGTGCAGGAGCGGATCGGGGATGGCGGCGTCGCCAACGATCTCCCTGAGCTCCGCTACCGGCGCGTCGCGCAGGCAATCATGGTAGAGCGCCGCGTCGTGCCAGCTGTCGCGCTCCTCCGAGGGGATGCGCATCGCCTCGGCCCATTCCACGATCAGCGTCGTGACCCGGCGAATGTGGGCCTGGCGTTTGGGGCCTACCCTCGCCCACACGGGGAGGTCAATCGAAGCCACGTCTGACATACGGCTCCAGCACTGCGTGATTCCTTATCGATGTTCGCGCGATGTAGTTCCATCCCTTCAGCTCCACACCGCGGCCGATGGTCGAATCCACGACGCGCGAGTAGGGCCCGATGACACACTCGCTTCCGATCTCGGTGTGCCCCTCGAGAACCGCGCCGGGGTAGATCATGGTGTCGGTCCCGATGCGCACGTCCGCGTCTATCCACGTAGTGGCCGGGAGCACGAATGTAACACCGGCCGCTTCGTGCATGCGTATCAGGCGGTCGCGCAGCGCGACGGAGGCATCCGAGAGCGAGTGCCGGTCGGTGACCTGAATCAGCTCGTCCTGCGAGGTAGCGGCCACAGGTACGGCGCCCACGGGTCGGCGCGGATCGTCGGCCGAAGCCAGCGCGGGGCCTTCGCCGCTGACGGCGAGGTAGCTGCCATCGCTACCACGTCCCGGAAGCGCCGCCACTCCACCTTCGCCGGCGCGTAGGAGGCGCGCGATGGTCGAGGGCTTGATGAGCGGCGCGGCGCCGTCCACGAGGATCCGCAGCTCGGGAGCGGTAACCGCCGCGCGCAGCGACACCAGCTCCACGCCCTCTTCCACCGGCTCGAGAGTTATCCCGCGGTACCCCTCGGCGGGCATCATCAGCGGCGACCCGGCGCGGTGCAGCACGCTCACTCGCGCGGGAGGCGGCTTGACGTCGCCGAGGGCCTTGACCACGTGCCAGAGGATCGGACGTCCCGCGAGCGGGTGCAGGTACACGCTGACGCGCGAGCGGAAGGTGCCGGCGTCGTCCAGCGCGGATACCACGGCGCTCCACTTCACGTTCACGCCGAACCGAGGATCGTGTTGTCGATGAGACGCGTGCTCCCCACGCGCGCGGCGACGGCGGCGATCGTCCCCGACTCGGCCACAGCTACCGGCTCCAGTCGCTCCGGATCGATTATGGCGAGGTAGTCCACTCGAACCTCCGGCTCGGAGGCGAGCACCTCCCAGCCTATCTGCTCCAGCATCGCGGCATCGTACTCACCGGCGTCGAACGCCTCCTTGACGGTGCGCAGCGATCGCGATAGCACGAGCGCCCGCCGGCGCTCCGCCGGCGAAAGATTCACGTTGCGGCTGGAGAGTGCCAGGCCGTCGGCCTCGCGCACCGTTGGCGCCATCACGAGGCGAACCGGGAAGTCCAGCTCTCGCACCATCGCATCGATGAGCGTGGCCTGCTGGATGTCCTTCTGCCCGAAGATCGCGACGTCTGGCTGGATGATGTTGAAGAGCTTCGCGACGATGGTCAGGACGCCGGTGAAGTGCCCCGGTCGCGAGGCGCCCTCCCAGCGGTCGGCCAGGGCGAGCGGCGTCACCACCACGCGGCGCTCGCCCGTGTACATGTCCTCGGCTCTCGGCATGAACAGAATGTCCACGCCGCGTCGCTCGGCCTTGATCGCATCGCCTTCGGGATCGCGCGGGTAGCGAGCGAAATCTTCGTGTGGCCCGAATTGCAGCGGGTTCACGAAGACGCTCATCACCACGAGGCTCGCGTGTCGCTTCGCCTCTTGCACCAGTTGCAGGTGTCCCTCGTGCAGAGCGCCCATCGTCGGTACCAGCGCGACGGTGGCCCCGCGGCGCCGTGCGTCGGCAAGCGCGGCGCGCGCCGCTGCCGTTTCTTCGACGATGATCATACTAGAAGCTATGTTCGTCATCAGGATAGCGTCCGTTGCGTACATCTTCACCAAATCTGCCGACCGCCGAACGCACCTCGTCCGCGAGCGATGCGTAGCGCTTCAGGAACTTGGGCGTGAAACGGTCGTTGAGCCCCAGGAGATCGGGGAGCACCAGCACCTGGCCGTCGCACCCGGCTCCGGCGCCGATGCCTATCGTGGGAATCGAGACCGCCTCGGTGACCCGCGACGCCACGGCGGCGGGCATCAGCTCGAGCACTATCGAGAAGGCCCCCGCCTCCTCGAGCTTGCGAGCATCGTCCACCAAACGTTCGGCCGCCTCCTTCTCCCTCCCCTGCACCCGGAACCCGCCCAGCGCGTGCACCGATTGCGGTGTGAAGCCGAGGTGTCCCATGACCGGAATCCCCACGCCGGTCACGGCCCGGACGGCGGCGAGCACCTCCGGTGTGGCGCCTTCGAGCTTGATCGCGTGGGCTTCCGTTTCCTGCATCACGCGACCGCTGTTCCGGAGCGCGTGCTCGACGCTCACCTGGTAGGTGAGAAATGGCATGTCCACGATGAGCAGCGCGCGCTCCACGCCGCGCCGTACCATGCGCGCGTGGTAGATCATCTGATCGAGCGTGACGGGGATGGTCGAATCCAGTCCGGCCACGACGTTCCCCAGCGAATCGCCCACCAGCGCCGCATCCACACCACTCTCATCCACCAAGCGACCGAAGAGCGCATCGTACGCCGTGACCACCACGAGCTTCTCGCCATTCGCCTTCCTGGCCATGAAGTCGCTGACGGTCACCGGCTTGATACGGCCCGGCCCGCTGGCACTGCTCATTCGCTATCGCCTCCACGGCCCTGAAGCTCCGCCAGCTCGCGCTGCCAGAAGTCCCGGTTCGGGATCTCTGGATGCGGCACCAGCAGATCGGGCTCGTTGACTGTCTGTCTGCCGAACATCACGATATCCAGGTCGAGAGTGCGAGGACCCCATCTGACGCCGCGGACGCGGCCGGCAGAGCCCTCGATCTCGTGCAGCCGATCGAGGAGCGCCCTGGGAGCGAGCTCGGTCTCGATCGCGACCATCTGGTTCAGGTAGGGCCCCTGGGGAACATCGCCCACGGGGGCCGTTTCCTCCACTGAAGATGCGCGCAGGAGGCGGGTTCCGGGAAGCGCCGCGAGGGCGGACCTGGCTCGCTCGAGGTACTCCTCGCGGTCGCCGAGGTTGGAACCGAGTGCGATATAGGCGATGTCGCGCATGTGTTGACAGGTGTGAGAACGTACCGGCATAGTGCGCGCGTGTCAAACCGGGTTCCAATGTGGACAGCCTGACGGCGCGTCACGTAGCGCGAGAGCTGGATGAGCTCTGGCGCGGCCGCCGCGTGCGTGGCTGCGTGTTCGATGCCGAGCAGGTGGCGGTGATGCTGTCGGTGGAGGGCTCGCTGCCGCTGGTCATCGACCTCTCGTCGCCCGATGTGCAGTTCCGCTCTCAGGGCGAGGACGCGGCGGCTGCGTCGACTGACCGCAGATCGCAGCTCGGGGGTTGGAGCGTCGGGGGGGTGACGGCGCCCGAGGACGATCGACGCATCGTGATCGAGCTTACGCGATCGGGACGCTTCAAGGGGTCGCCGGAGCGGCGGGCGACGCTCACCGTGAGTGCGCTACCCACCGCGCGCGGCGCCGAGCTGCGGGATGGCGGAGGCCACCGGCTGGCGACGCTGGGCGCGAGAATACCGCCAGCGGCTGATCCGCGCCCGGTACCGCCACTGGCAGAGATAACGCGCGCTGCCCGCGCAGGAGACGACCACGCGCTCCTCGGCGCGCGTTGGATGAGCGCCGTGGTAGCGCGCTGGCTCGTGAACGACCCGGAGCTCGCTGCGGAGCGGTACACGCTCATCCTCTCCGACGCCCCAGCGCGCCCCGCCTGGTGCGGCACCGTGCTGCTTCCATTCCCCATGTGCGAAGATGCCGTGGAGACCGGGTCGCTGATCGCGCCACCACCGCAGCCGGGTGAGGACCGACCGCACGCCGATCACGGTGCGCGCGGACGCCGCTCGCGCGCTGACCGTCTGGAGCGCGCGCGTGCGCGCATGAAAGCAGAGCTCGACCGCGCGGCTCACGCACCCGAGCTGCGCGCGATCGCCGACGCTCTCGCGCCGCTCGGGGACGATCCCGCACCAGCCGAGGTGGCGCTGGGGGACGGGCGCATGGCCACGGTGGATGCGAAACCCGGCGAGAGCGCGCGTGCTGCCGCGGAGCGGCTGTACTCGAGCGCGAGGTCCATGGAGCGGGCGCTCGAGCAGCTCCCCGGCCGCATCGCCGCGCTCGAGCGGGATGCTGCGTCAGCGCCTGCCGGGCAGCCGCCTGGACGGCAACGTACCAGCGGACGCGCGACGGAACCGAAGTCGCTGCCGTATCGGAGCTACCGTTCCACCACCGGACTCGAGATCCGCGTGGGGCGCGGCGCCTCGGCCAACGAGGCGCTCACCTTCAAGGAGTCGTCGCCGAACGACGTATGGCTACACGCGCGCGACTCCGCCGGCGCGCACGTCGTGCTGCGCTGGCAGAAGGATGAGAATCCACCCGCGCGAGCGCTGGAGGAAGCGGCCGTGCTGGCGGCGTGGCACAGCAAGTCGCGCGGCTCGGCGCTCGTGCCGGTGGACTGGACGCGCCGGAAATACGTCCGGCGCGCGCGCGGCGGAGCGCCGGGCACCGTGATAGTTCAGCGAGCGCGAACCGTCATGGTCAGGCCCGACGCGAACCTCGAGAGGGAGCTACGCGAGATGCCGCCGGATTAGCCGTCGCGCCCGCGTGCTTCGTCTATCGCCTGACGGAGCGAGCGCACCAGCTTCATGGCATCGGCCACGCTGGAGTCGGCGGCGCGCACCACGGCGCTCCCGACCACCACGCCGTCGGCGAGGCGAGCGACCACCGCCGCATGCTCCGGTGTGGAGATGCCGAAGCCTACGCAGATAGGGAGATCGGTGGCGGACCGCAGTCGCGCGACCGTGGTAGGGAGCTCCGCCGGCATCTCTGAGCGAAGGCCGGTCACGCCCGTGCGGCTTATGAGATAGACGAAGCCGCTTCCGTGCCTGGCGATGTCGGCCATCCTCGCGGCCGGCGTGGTGGGTGCGACGAGGCGGATGAAGGCGAGCGGGCCGCTGGCTATCCGTTCCTCGAGCGCGGGATCAGCGCCGAGGGGAAGGTCGGTGACGAGAACACCGCTCGCCCCGGCGCTCGCGGCACGCGTGAGCGCATCGTCACCGGCGGCGAGGAGCGGATTGAGGTAGGTGAAGAGAACGACCGGCTGCCGGAGCTTCGCGCGCGCGATGAGCTCGAGCGCTCGGTCGAAGGTCATACCGCTCTCGAGCGCGCGCTGCGAGCTGGCCTGGATGAGCGGGCCGTCGGCGAGCGGGTCGGAGAACGGAACTCCCGCCTCGATCACATCGGCACCGGCTTCCGCCACCCCCTGGAAGAGCTCGAGCGAACGGTCGGAATCCGGGTGGCCAGCCGTGAGATAGACTACCAGAGCCGCGCGCCGTTGGGTCGCGAGCTCGGTGAAACGCTCTGCGAAGGGGTCAGACGTAATAGTCACTGATGCGGATGCCATACCGGTCGGGGTCCGTGATCTTGATGATCGTGCGACGGAACGTGCCACTCTCGTCGCGCTCTGTGAGGTCCGTGAGCACTCCAGGGAATAGTACGTTGCCGCGCGCGTCGCTGATGATCTGGACCATGGGACGGGCAACGGCGTCGGGCGAGGCGTTGGGAGAGTGTACCAGCGCCAGCTCGAGGGTATCCAGCACCACCATCGTCCCCACCGGGTAGTGGCCCACGAGACTCGTGAACGCCTTCACCAGCACCGGGTCCATACCGCGCCGCGGGTTCAGCCGCATCTCTCCCAGCGCGTCCGAAGGCGAGAAGGGTGTGGACTGGTAGGCCCGGCGCGACGTTGCCGCGTCGAACGAATCGGCCACCGCCACGATCTTGCTATAGATGCTCAACTCCCTCGGCCGGCGATGCTTCGGGTAGCCCGTGAGATCCGTCTTCATGTGATGCTCGAAGGCGATGACCATCGCGCGGTAGGGGATGTCGTTCCGGCCGCGCATCTGGAAGAGCTGCAGCACGCCCTGCCAGGGGTGCGCGCAGATCGCGCGCCACTCTTCGTCCGACAGACTGCCTGGCTTGTTGAGCACGTCGAGGGCGACACGGGCCTTCCCGATGTCATGCATCAGCGCACCGAGCCCGAGGTCGTAGAGCTGGATGCGCGTGAGCCCCATCTTTCGCCCGAGCGCCACGGCGAAGATGCACACGTTCACGCTGTGGGTGAAGGTGTATTCGTCGTAGTCGCGCAGCGTGGTGAGACCGAGGAGCGATGTCTCCTCGTTGAGGATCTGGTCCACTATCCCCTGAACCACTCGCTTGATGCGCTTGATGTTCGGACTGCGGCCCATGCGCACGGAGTTGATCACTTCCTTCGTGACCGTCAGCGACTGCGCGTAGGTGCGCTTGGCGGCTTCGAGCGCCTTCTCGCGGTCCTCCGCATCCTCGGGGGCCGGAGGCCCGAGGTCGAAGGCGCGCACCTCCGCAGCGGCCAGCCGTTCGGCGAGCGATACCAGACGCTGGCCGGCATCGCCCTCCGAGGGGTTCTGCAGATGGGTGAGGAAGACGAGCCAGTCGCGCGCGGAGGATGCTTCCACCAGGCGGAAGAGACCTATCCCAGCACTCCGGAAGACGGCGATGATGCGGCCGAAGCTGGCATAGTTGTCGAGGTCGAGTCGGAGGCGCGTTGCGTTGACGAAGATGAACTCGCCCGAGACGCGCACCTCGAGCTCACGCTCACGCGAAAGAATCTCCTCGGAGACCCGCAGCACCTCGTCCACCGCCTTCTGCACCACCGGATTGTCCGGCGGATAGAGCTTCACGCTCCGGAGAGCACTGTAGACATTCACGAGGAACTCGCGTCCGATCTTGCGCACGTAGGCGTCGCCGCCGCGCTCCTCGGTGTACGCGTAGCCGGCGGTCAGAGATTCCGGCGTGGTCACTGGTCTGCCTCGCGGAGCGCGCGGTTGATCGCGCTGCGAACTCGCACGTCCTTGTCCTCCACGGCGCCGCGCAGGACGGCCAGCGCCTTCGGCGTGCCGATCTTTCCCAGCGCCATCGCGGCGCAGGCGCGCAGCTCGGGGTCGATCCGGCGGCGGAGCACGAGACTCCGCCCGCTCAGAAGCGCGGCGAGCTGCTCCACGCCTTCATCGCGGGCGAGAAGCCCGAAAGTCTCGAAGCACGCCATCTTTTCGGTGAGATCGGCATCGCGCACCGCCTTCCCGGTAACGACTGCCTCCACCTTCGGGAGCGCCGTTCGGTAGTCGTGCACGCCCACCGCGCGCACGGCGCTGATGCGGATCTCGCGATCCGCGTCGTCGAGCACTCCCTCCAGTACGCGCATGGCGCCAGGGGAGCCGATCTGCGCGAGCGCCTGCGCGGCTGCTCGCCGCAACTCCGGAAGCTGGCCGGCCATCACGCGCGCCAGTGGCGCCACCGCGGCGGGCGTCCGCAGCTCGCCGGCTCTCCTGATGGCCTCGAGTGCCGTACCCGGGTTTGCGGATCCGACGAGCGCTATCAACTCCCCGGTGTTGGACCCGGCGAGCCGTTTGGCCGCCCCTTCCAACGCGGCTCGCACGGCGGGGTTGGATGCGCGGCCCGACCCCAGCCAGTCGAGAATCGTACCGAGCGTCCCCCCGCGGAGCTCCTGGAAAAGCGCCTCGAGATCTTCCTGCGAAGTTGCCGGATCGCCGTCCTCGACCACCTGGAGCAGCTGTTCCAGCACGCCCGGCGCGCTGAGACTCTCGGGTAGTCGCGCGAGGCGCTCGCGGTCCGCCGGCCTGAGGTCTTCCACGCGGCGCGCCACTTCGGCCACCTCGCGCAGGAGGTACGCCGCCGTTCCGTGGTCGCGCGACATGAGCAGCTGGGGCATGTAGCTCTCGAAGATGGCGCCCACCTCGTCGCGCACCGCGTCCATACCCTGCAGCTCGAAGATGTCGAGGAGAATGGTCGTGACGTTGTGGTGCAGGTTACTTCCCTGCTCCTTCTGCACTTCCGAGCGCAGGTACTGGATCTCTTCGTCATCGAGGAAGTAGAGCGTAGCGTCGAGATCCTCCATCCGGATGATCCCCTGCCTCTCCGCGTTCTGCTCCTCCTCGGCCTCGCGCGCGATCTCCACTATGGGGAGGTGCTTCTCGCGACTGCTCTCCTCGCTCGGTTCGAGCGTGAGATTCGTGTCTATACTGAGGTCGACGAAGCGGTAGCGGAGGAACTCGAACTCCTGCTCCCAGAGGAGCGTGAGAAGATCATCCTCATCGGGCGACGACTTTCGTACGCGCTGCAGGATGTCGAGAAAGACGGTGATCTCCCCCGCCTCCACCCCCTGCAGAAGCGTCAGCTCGCGGAGGCCGTCCTTGTAGCAGGTCCAGGGCAGACTCTCGCCGCCCGCCGACTCCTGGTGCACCACGACGCCCGACCAGCGGAACTCGGTCTCGGAGATCTGCACCACGAGCTCGCTCGTCTGCTCCCAGAGCGGCGCGAACGCCGCCTGGAGCTGCTCCACTGATCGCTGGTAGATCGGATTGTTGGGGAGATAGAGCTGACGCGTCTTCACCGCCCGTGCGAGCTGACGGAGCAGCTCCTCCACGAGCTGCGGAGCGAACGGTGGCTCGCCCGGCTGCAGCTCCGTGGGCTGAAGCGTCTGCACGGGAGATGGTGCAGTCACGCGGTGGGTCGGTTCGAGAGGATCTCGCTCACCTGCATCACGTCCTTGTCGCCCCTGCCACTGACGCAGAGGAGAACCGGGGCGTCCGCGTCCCAGCGCCCCTTCTGCGAGGCAACCCACGCAACCGCGTGCGCGGTCTCGAGAGCGGGGATGATCCCCTCGAGCCGGCTGAGGAGTTGGAAGCCGCTCAGGGCGTCATCGTCGCTGACGGCCACGTAGTGCGCGCGGCCGGTGTCGCGCAGATACGAGTGCTCCGGTCCCACGCCCGGATAATCGAGGCCCGCCGAGATGGAGTGCGCCGGATGGACCTGCCCGCCCGCATCCTGGAGGAGATAGCTCAGCGCTCCGTGGAGCACACCCGGACGCCCACCCGATAGCGACGCCGAATGCCTCCCGGTCTCTATCCCCTCGCCAGCCGCTTCCACGCCCACGAGCTCCACATCGGCATCGTCCACGAAGGCGTGGAATATCCCCATCGCGTTGGAGCCCCCGCCCACGCACGCGACTACCGAGGCGGGGAGTCGTCCCGCCGTCTCGAGCATCTGCGCGCGTGCTTCGTTTCCGATCACCGACTGGAGCTCCCTCACCATGCGCGGATACGGAGCGGGCCCGACCACCGAGCCGATTATGTAATGACTATCATTCACGCTGGTCACCCAATCACGGATTGCCTCGCTGGTAGCGTCCTTGAGCGTGCGCGTACCCGACCCGACCGACCTCACTTCGGCACCGAGGAGACGCATGCGGAAGACATTCAGCGCCTGGCGCCGCATGTCTTCCTCGCCCATGTAGACGACGCACTCCAGCCCGAACCGCGCGCAGACGGTGGCGGTGGCCACGCCGTGTTGGCCGGCCCCCGTCTCGGCGATTATCCGCCGCTTGCCCATCCGCATGGCCAATAGTGCCTGGCCCACGGTGTTGTTGATCTTGTGAGCGCCGGTGTGATTGAGGTCCTCGCGCTTGAGGTACACCGGTGCGCCCACGACCTCGGACAACCGCGGCGCGGTGCTCAACGATGATGGACGACCGACATAGCTCCGGAGCAATTCATCCAGCTCCGAGCGGAAGGCCTCGTCGCGCATCGCGCTCTCGAAGGCTTCCTCCAGCTCGTCCAGGGCGGGTATGAGGGTCTCGGGCACGTAGCGCCCGCCGTACTCCCCGAATCGATCTCTCTTCACGGCCGTTGTCATCTCCGCTCGCTGTCCTCGTATACGGCCCGGACGAAGGCCCGCATCCGCTCATGGTCCTTGATACCCGGCGCGGACTCCACGCCGGACGAAACGTCTACAATGGCGGGCGAGAGCGAGCGAATCGCCTCGCGCACGTTATGCGCACCGAGGCCTCCCGCCACCACCAGCCGCGCGCGCCGTGGACGCGCCCAGGTCGCCGCGCGCCGCCAGTCGAAGGGTGTGCCCGTGCCTCCCAGGCGATCGGGGACGAAGGCATCCAGCACGATCGCATCTGCCACGGCATCGAGCTCGGCGAGGCGTGCCGCCGCCGCGCCGGAGGCTACCCGCACCACAGCCCAGACTGGAAGCGCACACTCCGCCCTCACGTCGGCCACGTAATCGGCCGTGGGGTCGCCATGGAGCTGAACCACGTCCAGCGCCGCGATGCCGGCCGTTCGAGCCACCTCGTCGGGGCGCTCCGCCCCGAACACCCCCACATGCCGCGCCGCGCTGCCCGCCGCGGTGAAGAGCTCGGCCGCGCGCTCGGGAGTGACTTTGCGGGGCCCGCCCGCGAAGATCGCCCCCACGTAAGAGGCGCCGAGCGAGGCTGCAAAGCTGGCATCTTCGAGGCGCGTAAGGCCACAGAATTTTATCTCAACCGTCAAGTCGGCCTCTCCGCCGTACCAGCGCCAGCGTGCGTACCGCAGATTCCGGAGCAGTGGACGCCGAGAGCGCGGAGCCCACGAGAACCGCGTCCGCGCCCAGGAGGGCGGCGCGCTCCACGTCTTCCACGCTCCGGATCCCGCTCTCGGCCACGGCGACGACGGACGGCGGAATGGCGGGGAGCAGACGCTCCCGTACCTCCGGCTCCATCTCGAGCGTCTCGAGGTCGCGCTGGTTGACACCTATCACCGGAGCCCCGAGCTCGAGTGCCCGATCGAGCTCGAACCGCGAGCGGACCTCGACCAGCGTCTCAAGACCGATCTCCCTGGCGAAGCCGAAGAGCCGCGCGAGCAAGGCGGGAGAGAGCGCACGCGCTATGAGCAGCCCGGCTGCCGCTCCGGCGGCGCGCGCTTCCAGCAGCTGCAGCTCATCCACCAGGAAATCCTTGCGCAGCACTGGAACCTCCACCGAAGCGCACACCGCGCGGAGGTCGTCGAGCGAGCCCGAGAAGTGCGCCGGCTCGGTGAGTACCGAGATGGCGGCTGCACCGCCCGCCGCGTAGGCGCGCGCCTGGTCGATCGCCGAAAGGGCGCGATTGATCTCGCCCTTGGAAGGGGACCTCCGCTTGACCTCGGCGATCACCGCCACGCGCTCACCGAGGAGAGCGTCGCGGAAGCTGGGTGCGGCTGGCGCCGAAGGCAGCTCGCGCTCGAGCGCGCGACTCGTAGCGGGGTCGGCGCGCAGCTCGGCGACTCTCGCCATCGACTCCGCCACGATCCTGCCGAGCACGCCGGTCGGGGGCTGCCAGGTCATTGGTGAACTCCGCGGTATACTTGCACTTCGGGTAATATTCGGCTATAGTGGATTCGGAGTCCCTTCGGGGCACCGGTGCGATCCCCGCCCCGGCTTCCAGTCTCACGAGTGGGGTACTGAAGTATGGCGCTGACGAAAAGACAGAGGGAGATCCTCAACTACCTGGGCTCCTACGCCGAGGAGAATGGCTACGCGCCCAGCTTCGAGGAGATCGCGCGGCAGTTCAACTATAACTCGCTCGCAACGGTCCACGAACATCTGAGCAACCTGGAGCGCAAGGGCTACATCAAGCGGGCCTTCAACGAGAGCCGCGCGATCGAGATCCTCCCCTCCGAGGCAATGCCGCGCGCTGTCGAGCTCCCGCTCCTCGGAAGCGTAGCCGCAGGTCTCCCCATCGAGGCGCTCGAGGTGGACGAAACCGTCCACGTGCCCGAGAGTCTCGTGCACCGGCCGGGCGGTCACTACGTGCTGCGCGTGCGGGGGAACTCGATGATCGACGAGCAGATTCGCGACGGCGATTTCGTGGTGATCAACGAGCGCCGCTCCGTAGACAATGGCGAGACGGTCATCGCGCTGATAGACAACACCGCGGCCACTGTCAAGAAGTTCTATCGCGAGCGCGATGGTCGGATCCGGCTCCAGCCGGCGAACGAGACCATGAACCCGATTTACGTGCACGAGAACGACGTGACGATCCAGGGCGTGGTTGTCGGCGTGATGCGGCAGTACTGAATCCCTTCACCACGGGCCAGCTAGAGTGCACTCTAGCTGGCCCGTGGTGCGTCAGTGCCCCGCCGACTGCTCCTCACGTCGCAACGCCTCGAGCGCTCGCATCCCCTTCCCCTCATCCAGAGCCTGTTCGGCCGCGGCAAGCGCATCGTCGTACGTGGGCGCCCTGTTTCCCACGTAGATCGCGGCCGCCGCATTGAGTAGTACGGCGCTCCTCGCACCGTCGCGGCGCCGTCCGGCGAGAACGTCGAGAATCGTCGCGGCGTTCTGTTCGGGAGTGCCGCCCGCGAGCTCGGTCTCGGAGCGGGCCCTCAGGCCGAAGCGCTCCGGGTCCACCGTCCACTCGGAAACGCTGCCGGATCGCACCTCCTGCACGCGGGTGCAGCCGAGCGGCGAGATCTCGTCCAGCCCTGGCTCGCCGTGCACGACCATCGCGTGCCGGCTGCCGAGCGACGCGAGCGCACCGGCGAGAAGCGGGAGCCGGCTCTCCTCGGCGACGCCCACTACCTGCCGCCCCGCTCCCGCGGGATTCGCCAGCGGACCGAGAACGTTGAGGAGCGTGCCGATCGCGAGCTCGCGTCGCACGGGGCCGACGTGGCGCATAGCCGGGTGCATGAGGGGCGCGAACATGAACACGATCCCGGTCCGCTCGAGCGTGCGCCGCATGACTTCCACCGGCACATCCACCGCTACGCCCAGCGCCTCGAGGACGTCGGCGCTCCCGGAGCGCGAGGTGAAGGAGCGATTGCCATGCTTCGCCACCCTCACGCCGGCGCCAGCGGCCACGAGAGCGGCCGCGGTGGAGATGTTGAAGGTCTGCAGTGCGCCGCCGCCCGTACCGCAGGTGTCCACGAGCGAGTCGGGATCGCGCGCGGGGAGATGCACCATGGCGTTGCGCAGCGCCTGGGCGCCACCGGCTACCTCTTCGGGGGTCTCGCCCTTGACGCGCAACGCCATCAGGATGGCCGCGATCCGCGCCGGCGTCGCCTCGCCGCGCATGATCACATCGAAGGCCTGCGCGGTCTCCTCGGTGGAGAGCGATTCGCCGGACGCGAGCCGGCGGATCGCACTCCCCAGAACGTCAGTGGGCACCTATCGTCACCAGCAGACGTTCGGGTAGGGCAGCGTGGACCGTCACCAGGGAGATCACCAGCGCGAGGAGGCGTACTCGCTCGACGTCGTCGTCCACGTACACTCCGCGCTTGGCGCGGTTGGTGAGATTGAGCACTCCAACCAGCTCATCGTGGTACGCGAGGGGAAAGCTGATGAACGAGCCCGTGGTGAAGTACTCATCGCCGAGGAGCGGGTGACCGCGTGCCTGCGCCACGTCGGTAACGAGGAGCGGCTCGCGCGAGGCGGCGACCTTGCCAGCTACTCCCACGCCAATGCGAAGTCGCTGCCCTTCGCCGATGTCGGGCGCGAGCCCCTTGGATGCGGCGATGTACATCTCGTCGCTGCCGGGGATGCGCAGTATGAGCGAGCAGCGCTGCGCCTGCATGTCATCGCCCACTAGCGCAAGGAGCCCGTCGGCGAGCTGGCGCGGGTCGGCGGTAGCGGCGTCGAGCGACAGGACGCGCTCGATCAGATAGAGCGTGCGCGTCTTCTGCCGGAGTGTCTCGCTCCGGCGGTGCAGCTCCACGTGCGCCTGCTCCAGTTGACCCACCGCGGCAGTCACCTGCCCCTCCACCGCGTCGGCGCGGCGGGTGGCGCGCCGGGCCTCTTCGCGGGCGTTCGCAGCATCGGTCTCGAGCGCAACGAGCCGCTCCGGTGAGAGAGCGGTGGCGACCGACGATGGCGTGTTGCGGGCTACGGCCAGCTGGCGCTCGAGATCGGCGAGTCGCTTCACGTACTCGCCGTGCACTCGCTGCGTGACGTCTTCCAGCGTGTGCACGGCCTCCTCACGCGCTTCGCGTTCGGAGAAGCGCGCGTACGCGAGCTCGAAGAGCGCGACGTACGGAGCGAAGCGTTCCATCACGCGCGTGCCGAAGAAGCGGCGCGGCTCGAGGAGGGCGATCACCGCCGAGAGGTGGCCGTCGGTGGGGATGCCGCGCACGGCGAGCAGACCCTCCTCGTTGAGCGACGACGCGATACCGAAGAGGCGCGCGAAATCGTCGGAGTCGTCACCCACGTCCACGAACTGGCCGCCGGCCGACACCGGGACTCTCAGCCGTACGGGAAGATGGTCGAAGGTGGTGTCGACACGGACCCGCTCCACGCGACTTCCGTTGGGCGAGCGGCGCTCGGCGAGCATCTGTCGCCTCGCATCGAACGAGATGAGCGCGATGCGCGCCGACCGGTCCACTTCCGCGAGTGCCTCGCCCAGCGCGACGAGCGCCACGTCCAGATCGGACGCGGCGGCCAGTGCATGGGCGAGCGACGCGAGTGTGCGAGGCGGCATCGAGCCTGCGGGAACGGCGGAGGGTGGGGTGTCGCGGGATCGTGAATGTAGAGGCGTAGGTGTTGAACTGTCAATCGGTTCCGGCGCGCTACCTTGCTTGACATGCGAAGGAGCGCGGATATGTTCTCAGTCTATGATGGAACGCACCGTGCAGCTCGTGCTGCAATACGACGGCGCGGGGTTCGCGGGGTGGCAGCGGCAGCCACGCGAACGTACGGTGCAGGCAGTCGTGGAGGACGTGCTGGCGCGGTTGTGCGGGAGGAGAGTGGTGGCGACCGGCGCCGGGCGCACGGACGCCGGAGTGCATGCGCGTGGTCAGGTGGCCGGCGTGAGGGTGGCGCCGAAGTGGAAACCGCGCGAGTTGCGACGGGCGCTCAACGCGCTCCTTCCCGCCGACATCTGGGTTGCCGCGGCGCACGAGATGCGGCCTGACTTTCACGCCAGATACAGTGCGACTTCGCGGCGCTACAGCTACTATATCGGTACCGACGATTCGGCGCGCTCCCCCTTCCGAAGGCGCTGGGAGTGGGCGCTCGCGCGCCCGCTCGATCGCGCCGTACTCGAAGCCAACGCGGTCGCCCTTCTGGGCGACCGCTGCTTTCGTGCCTTCGCCGTTCAGCGAACGGCAGGTCCGCACGACGAGCATCGCTGCACCGTGCTGCACTCCGCCTGGTGCGAGCGCGTGGGAGGACTCGTCTTCGAGATCGAGGCGAACCGCTTCCTCCATCACATGGTGAGGTTTCTCGTCGGCACCATGGTCGAAGCAGCGTCAGGACGGCGCGAGCCGGACAGCATCACGACTCTCCTCTCCGCGACCGACAACGCCGATACCTCCGCCCCCGCCCCGCCACAAGGGCTCTTTCTCGAAGCGGTCCGCTACCCGCTCGAACTTTATCTGACCCAGGAATGAGACTCTATCTCGACACCGCCGACATCTCCGAGATCCGCTGGGCGCTAAGCACGGGTCTCATCGACGGAGTGACGACCGATCCGTCGCTCCTCGCCGCCGAGCTCGCCGATCGTGAGCCCTTTACCCACGTCGGCGAGATCGCGGAGCTCGTCGACGGACCGGTCACCGTGCAGGTGATCTCCATCGAGGCCGATGGCATGTACCGCGAAGGACGCGAGCTCGCGCGCATCGCCGATAACGTGATCGTCGAGCTCCCGATGATCGAGGAAGGGCTCGTTGCCACACGCCGGCTGGTGGCCGACGGGGTTCGCGTGAACGTCACGCTGGTCTTCAACGCGGCACAGGCGCTCCTCGCGGCTAAGGCGGGCGCGAGCTTCGTGAGCCCGTTCATCGGACGCCTCGATGATACGGGCGTTGACGGCGCCGGTGTGGTGGCTGACGTGCGCACGATCTTCGACCGCTTCGGTGTGGAATGTGAGATCGTCGCGTCGGCCATTCGCTCCGTGCACCGCTTCCTCGATGTGGCGCGCCTGGGCGCCGATTCCGCCACGCTACCACCCGCGGTGCTGCGCGAGATGCTCGTCCACCCGCTCACGGATCTGGGGCTCGACCGTTTCCTCAACGACTGGAGCAAGCGGATCGCCAAGACGCGCTCCGGAGTCTGAGCATGCTTCTCCGCTGGCTCATCCCTTTGCTGCTCGCGGCCGGGTGCGGAGGCTCCTCCGGGGACTCGGCTTCGGCACCGGAGCTCACGGCGTCCGGGCTGACGGTGTCGGTCGCGAGCGCGGCGCAGAGGTCGGGCGCGGTCACCGATTCGATCGATTCACGGCGGCGCACGATGATAACCGCCGCCACGGCCGCGGTGGCGCCGTCGGTGGTGACGGTGCAGACCGAGGTCATCGAACACCGGCCGCAGGACCCCTTCTCGACGTTCTTCGGCGGCGGAGGCGACCGGGTTCTCCCCGGGCTCGGCTCCGGTTTCATCGTGCGCGCCGATGGCGTGATAGTCACCAACGCGCACGTGATCAACGATGCCGATTCGATATCCGTGGCGCTCCGCGACGGCACCACCTACGAGGCGAAGCTCCTCGGGAAGGACGAGATAAACGACATCGCCGTCCTCAAGATCCCGGCGAAGGGGCTTCCCGTGGCCTCGCTCGGCAACTCCGACAGTCTGCTGATCGGGGAGTGGGTGATCGCGATCGGCAATCCCTACGGCTTCCTCCTGGGGAATCCGGAGCCCAGCGTGACGGCGGGAGTGATAAGCGGGACGGGGCGAAATCTGGTCGCCCGCTCCGAGGGGAACGCCACGTACGTGGACATGATCCAGACCGACGCGGCCATCAACCCCGGGAACTCGGGCGGCCCGCTCGTGGATGCGGTTGGCGAAGTCATAGGAGTGAACAGCTCGATCTACTCACCGTCCGGCGGCTCCGTTGGTCTCGGCTTCGCCATCCCGATCAACCGTGTCAAGCGAGTGACCGAGGACCTGCTCCTCCACGGCGCCATTCGCCGGCCGTGGCTCGGCATCGAGCTGCAGCTCCCCGAGGCCCGGAACCCGCGGCGCGCGCTGCGCTCGGGGGCGGTAGTTCGCACGGTGGTCCCCGGCTCCCCTGCAGCGAAGGCGGGCATCCGGCCGGGCGACGAGCTGGTGCGCTCGCGCAATCGCGTCCTGCGCAATCCGTTCGATTGGGAAGCCGAGCGGCTCGATCTACGCGTTGGCCAGAAGGTGCCGATCGTGGTGCGACGCAGCGGGCGGCAATTCGAGGTTAGTCTCACGGTCGCCGACCTCCCGGAGGTGAGCGCGCCCAAGGTCCAGGTGCTCAAGGAGCTCGAGCTGGTCACCGTCACGCCGGCGATCCGCGCCGAGCGTGGGATCCGCAGCCGCCACGGCGCGCTGATCTACGACGTGAGCGATCGCGTCTCTCAGGACCTGGGGATAGAGAAAGGCGATGTGATCGTGCAGGTGAATCGAGTGCCGATCGACAACGCGCAGGATGTCCCCAGGGTGTTCGACGCGCTTTCCGGGCGGGACGTCGTGCGCATGTTCTTCGAGCGCGGCGGGCAGATCTACTCCACTGATTTCATGATTCGATGACGGACCATACACGATACGCGTCCCCGCTTTCCGAGCGTTACGCCTCGCGAGCGATGGCGGAGCTCTGGTCGCCACAGCAGAGGCACGCGCTCTGGCGCCAGCTCTGGCTCGCTCTCGCGGAGGCCGAACACGAGTTGGGAGTGGAGGGCATAACCGACGAGGGGCTCGCGCAGATGCGCGCGCATCTCGCGGACATAGACTTCGAGAAGGCCGCGGCTTTCGAGCGGCGCTTTCGCCACGACGTGATGGCTCACGTACACGCCTTCGGCGACGTGGCGCCGCTGGCGCGCCCCTTCATCCATCTGGGCGCCACCAGCGCGTTCGTGACCGACAACGCGGACCTAATCCTGATGCGGCGCGGGATGTCGCTGCTGCGCGCGAAACTGATCGAGGTGCTCTCGGCGCTCGCGGCCTTCGCGCGACAGTGGCGCGCCGAGCCGGCGCTCGCCTACACGCACCTCCAGCCGGCGCAGCTCACCACGGTTGGCAAGCGCGCCACGCTCTGGATGCAGGATCTGGCGATCGATCTCGCCGACCTCGATCACCGGATCGCCACCCTCCCGCTGCGCGGCGTCAAGGGCACGACGGGAACGCAGGCGAGCTTCCTGGAGCTCTTCGAGGGTGATCACGCGAAGGTCGAGCGACTCGAGCGGCTGGTCGTGAGCAAGCTGGGCTTCGAGCACGTGCTCCCGGTCACCGGTCAGACCTACACGCGGAAGCTCGACGCGCAGGTACTCTCCGTGGTGAGTGGAGTCGCGGCCAGCGCCGCGAAATTCGCCGCGGATATCCGCATGCTCCAGTCGTTCGGCGAGATCGAGGAGCCCTTCGAGACCGAGCAGATCGGCTCGTCGGCGATGGCGTACAAGCGGAACCCCATGCGCTCGGAAAGAATCTCGTCGCTCGCGCGCTTCGTGATCTCCATCGAGGAGAACGCCAACCAGACGCACAGCGTCCAGTTCTTCGAGCGCACACTCGACGACAGCGCCAACCGGCGGCTCGTGATCCCCGAGTCCTTCCTCGCCACCGACGCGATACTCCTCCTTCAGGGGAACATCGCGCGCGGACTCGAGGTGCACCCGGCTCGCATCCGGAGGCGCGTGGACGACGAGCTACCCTTCATGGCTACGGAGAAGCTGATCGTGCGCGCGGTGCGCGGCGGAGCCGATCGCCAGGAGGTGCACGAGGTCATTCGCCGCCACAGCATGGAGGCGGCACGCGCGGTGAAGGACGGAGCGCAGGGGAACGACCTGCTCGACCGTCTTGCCGACGACTCCGACTTCGGACTCTCGCTCGCGGAGATGCGTGACATCACGCGCGCCGAGGATTTCGTGGGGCGCGCGCCCGAGCAGGTGGATGATTTCCTGCGCGACGTCGTGGATCCCATTCTCGCTGCCGAGGGCACCAGCGTGCGCGAGCCGGAGGCGCTTCGCGTATGACGGCGATGTCGGCAAGCGCGCTCCCGCTCGAGAAGCTCGGCCGTGGCAAGGTGCGCGACATCTACGAGGTGGATGCAGGGCGGCTGCTCCTCGTGGCGACCGACCGGGTGAGCGCCTTCGACGTGGTGATGGGAGAGCCGGTGCCCTACAAGGGCGCCGTGCTCACGCAGATCAGCGCCTGGTGGTTCGGCCAGATCGCCGACCTCGTGGGCAACCACATGCTCTCCGCGGACGCGGACGAGATAATCGCCGCGGTGCCGGCGCTCCGGGGTCACCGGAGAGAGATCGCGGGCCGGGCGATGCTCTGCCGGCGCGCACGCGTGTTTCCGGTGGAGTGCGTGGTTCGCGGTTATATTTCCGGCTCGGCCTGGAAGGAGTACTCACGGCACGGTACGCTGGCGGGCGAGCCGCTGAGCGAAGGCCTCACCGAGAGCGACCGATTGCCGCGACCCATCTTCAGCCCCGCGACCAAGGCGGAGGCGGGACACGACGAGAACATCACGATCGCCAGAGTGCGTGAGGTGGTAGGCCCCGAGCGGGCCACCGAGCTGGAACGCCTCTCCCTCGCCATCTACGAGCGCGGGCGGGAGATCGCGGCCGCACGCGGGATCATAGTGGCGGATACGAAGTTCGAGTTCGGCGTCGCGCCGAGCGGCGAGCTCCTGCTGGTGGACGAGGTTCTCACTCCCGACAGCTCGCGCTTCTGGCCCGCCGACCGCTACGAGCCCGGCCACTCGCAGCCGAGCTTCGACAAGCAGCCGCTGCGCGACTACCTCGAATCGGAGCGCAAGGCGGGCCGCTGGAACGGAGACGCACCCGCGCCTCGTTTGCCGGATGAGGTCGTGCGCGCCACGAGCGAGCGCTACCGCGACGCGTACCGCCGAATCACGGGATCGGAGCTCGACGTTTCGGAGCTGACGTGAACATCGCGCGCGAAGGGCTCGTTTTCGTCGCGATAGCAGCCGCTCTGACGGCCGGCGGATTCTGGCTGGCGCTCTCTCGGCGCTCGTGGGGGTTCTGGCTCGTGGCGTTCGCGCTGCTCGTCGTGGCGCTCTGGGTCGTCTATTTCTTTCGCGACCCCGAG
The DNA here is from genome assembly GCA_036565685.1 of Gemmatimonadaceae bacterium. Taxonomy (GTDB): domain Bacteria; phylum Gemmatimonadota; class Gemmatimonadetes; order Gemmatimonadales; family Gemmatimonadaceae; genus JADGGM01. The sequence continues at coordinate 9,066 of DATCXR010000092.1, read as the reverse complement.
CGCACCGGCCCCCGCGGCGAGGCGCTCGTCGTCTCGCCGGCGGATGGCCGCGTGGTGATGATCACCGAGGTCGAAGAGCCCGCGTTTCTGAAATCGAAGGCGATCCGGATATCGATCTTCATGAACATCTTCAACGTCCACGTGAACCGCTATCCGGTGAGCGGCGAGGTGGCGTACCTGCACTACAACCCCGGCAAGTTTCTCAACGCGGCCACCGAGAAGTCGAGCCTGGAGAACGAGCAGATGTCGGTGGGGATCGAGAGTGGCGGCCGGAAGATTCTAGTGAGGCAGATTGCGGGACTGGTCGCCAGGCGTATAGCCAACTACGCCCACATGGGCGACTCCGCGAAGCAGGGCGAGCGGATGGGGATCATCCGCTTCGGTTCGCGGGTCGACGTCTTCCTTCCCACGGGCGCCAAGGTGATCGCGAAGCTGGGCGATGCTCCGGCTGCGGGGACCACGGTCCTCGCGGAGCTACCGCAGTGAGATCGCCCGCGCTGCCGCGACCCGACATGCGCCGCGCCGTGGTGCTCCTCCCCAACGGCTTCACGCTGGGGAATCTCTTCTTCGGCGTGTTCGCGGTGGTCTCGGCGAGTCGCGGCGACTTCGTGTGGGCCGGTTGGTGCGTCGTTCTCGCCGGAGTCATGGACGTTCTGGACGGCCGCGTGGCGCGCATGACGCGCACGGGAAGCCGCTTCGGCGTGGAGCTGGACTCGCTGGTGGACGCGGTGAGCTTCGGCGTGGCGCCCGCGCTCATCATGTACTTCGCGGTGCTCAACCGCGATGGCTGGGCGTGGCTCTTCTGCTTCTTCTACGTGGCGTGCGCGGTGATGCGGCTGGCGCGCTTCAACATCGAGCAGGGCGGTCACGCGAAGACCCACTTCCACGGTCTCCCCAGCCCGGCGGCCGGGATGACGCTGGCCACGTACTACTGGTTCAGCCAGACCACGCTCTACACGCAGAGCATCATGAGCAGCTGGCCATGGCACACGGTTCTGCCGGGGGTCATGCTCGTGCTGGGTCTCCTGATGATCAGCCACGTGATCTACCCTGCTCCGCCCACGGTCAGCTTCCGCAGCGTGAGGAGCATCGCGGTGAGCTTGCTGATACTCGCCGTCGTCATCGGCGTGTTGTTCAAGCCGCTCTCCTTCGCATTCCCAGCACTCGTGGCATACGTCGCGTACGGACTCGTCAAGACCTTCCTCTTCGGGCTGGTGGACCGTCTGCCCACCGGGGATCCGCTTCTCGACGAGGACGCGGAAGACGATTTCGTCGCGCGCCCGATCGAGATCGCCGAGCGTCCCGGCAGGGATCGCCGGCGCCGTAGACGCAGCCGCGGAAAGAGCGGCCCGCAACCACTTCAACGACCAGGTAAAGAGGACGGCTGATGAGCCGCTTTCGTGTTTCAGTGAACATCTCGCCACGGCAGGGCATCCTGGATCCGCAGGGGAAGGCCGTCGCCGAGGCGCTGCACTCGCTCGAGTTCGTCGAGGTGCGAGACGTGCGCGTCGGTCGCTTCGTGGTGATGCAGGTGGACGCAGCGGACCGCGCGTCCGCGAGCAAGCGCGTGCGCGAAATGTGCGACAGGCTTCTGGCCAATCCGGTGGTCGAGGACTACGAGATAGCGTCCGTGGAGGAATCGTGAAGTTCGGCATCGTGACCTTCCCCGGCTCCAACTGCGACTACGACGCGCACCACGCCGTCACGGACGCGCTGGGTGCCGAGGCGGTATATCTCTGGCACAAGTCGCACGATCTCGAGGGAGTGGATGTGGTGATACTCCCCGGTGGCTTCAGCTACGGCGACTACCTGCGCGCCGGCGCGATCGCTCGCTTCAGCCCTATCATGCGCGAGGTCGTGGCGCACGCGCGGCGCGGCGGACCCGTGATCGGCATCTGCAATGGCTTTCAGATAGCGTGCGAGGCTGGCCTCCTCCCTGGCGCGCTCATGCGCAACGAGGGGCTGCAGTTCGTCTCGGAGCCGGTGCGGCTTCGCGTGGAGAACCCCGACACGATGTTCACCAACCGCTACTCGGCGGGCGATGTGCTGCGCCTGCCGGTGGCCCACGGCGAAGGGCGCTACACAGCCGACGCCGAGACGATCGAACGGCTGGAGAGCGAAGGGCTGGTGGCCTTCAGATATGTGAACGCCGCCGGAGAGGTCGACCCGTCGGCCAATCCGAACGGCTCGGTCAACGCGATCGCGGGGATCGTGAGCGCCGAGGGAAATGTTCTCGGAATCATGCCCCATCCCGAGCGCGCGGTGGATCCGCTCCTGGGTTCCGCCGATGGCCTCGGAATTTTTCAATCGATGATGGCGCACGTTTCGGCGTGACGCACGAGGGATAAATGGATCAGTCTCGAGTGAGGTTCGCGAGCGGCACGCGGCAGGCGGCCCCTTGTCGGTGAGCGTCGAGCCGCGGCCCGGCGACCCGGTCATCACTCCGGCGCTGGTGGCCGAACACGGCCTCACGGAGCACGAATACGAGGTCCTCGTAGCCATGCTCGGGCGCGAGCCGACTTTCACGGAGCTCGGCATCGTGAGCGCGCTCTGGAGCGAGCACTGCTCCTACAAGCACTCGCGACCGGTGCTCAGGACGCTCCCCACGCAGGCGCCCTACGTGCTGCAGGGCCCCGGCGAGAACGCCGGCGTCATATCTATCGGCGACGGACTCGCCGTGGCGTTCAAGATCGAATCGCACAACCACCCTTCCGCGGTGGAGCCGTACCAGGGCGCGGCCACCGGCGTGGGCGGCATCCTGCGCGACGTTTTCACGATGGGCGCGCGTCCGATAGCGATGCTCGACTCGCTTCGTTTCGGGTCGCTCGAGTCGGCCAGGGTGCGCTACCTGTTCGGCGGCGTCGTCAAGGGGATCGGAGATTACGGCAACAGCGTCGGCATCCCGACCGTGGCCGGCGAGGTGATGTTCGATTCATCGTACGAGGGGAACCCGCTCGTCAACGCGATGTGCGTGGGGATCATGCACGAGCGCGATCTCATCCGCGCCAAGGCCGAGGGCGTGGGCAACCCGATCATGGCCGTGGGCGCGCGAACCGGCCGCGATGGCATTCACGGAGCCTCGTTCGCCTCGGAGGATCTTTCGGAGGCGAGCGATGCGAAGCGACCGCGCGTGCAGGTCGGCGATCCCTTCACCGAGAAGCTTCTCCTCGAGGCGAGCCTCGAGCTAATCGCGAGCGGCCACATCGTCGCCATCCAGGACATGGGTGCGGCGGGGCTCACATCGTCGTCTGCCGAGATGGCGGCGCGCGGCGATGTGGGTGTCACGATAGACGTGAGCAGGGTGCCGGTGCGCGAGGAGGGGATGACGCCGTACGAGATCCTTCTCAGCGAGTCCCAGGAGCGGATGCTCGTGGTCGCGAAGCGCGGTCACGAAAACCATGTACGCGCGATCCTCACCAAATGGGATCTCACCGCCGAGGTGATCGGCGAGGTGATCGCGGAGCCGGTGTATCGGGTCACCGAGGGTGACCGGGTGGTGGCCGAGTTTCCCGGCTCGCGGCTGGTGACGGAGTGCCCGGTTTATTCGCCGGAGGCCCGGGAGAGCGATGCAATCCGAGCGCTCCGCGAGCGCGACGTGGCGAGCATCCCCGAGCTCTCCGAAGAGAGCGACCCCGTGTGGACGCTCGAGCGGCTGCTCTCATCGCCCACCGTCGCGAGCAAGCGGTGGGCCTTCAGGCAGTACGACACGACGGTGCGCACGAGCACTGTGGTGCCCCCGGGAGACGGCGACGCGGCGGTAGTGCGCGTTCGCGGGAGCGAGAAGGCGCTGGCGATCAAGACTGACTGCAACGGCCGCTACGTGTATCTCGATCCTCGCAACGGCGGGCGCGCGGCGGTCGCCGAGGCCGCGCGCAACGTGGCGTGCGTGGGCGGGCGGCCGATGGCGATCACCAACTGCCTCAACTTCGGCAATCCGAAGCGGCCGGAAGTCTTCTACCAGTTCCGCGAGGCGGTGGCTGGGATGGGCGAGGCGTGCCGCGCGCTGGGTACGCCCGTGACCGGCGGCAACGTCTCGCTCTACAACGAGAATCCGGCGGGCGCGGTGTATCCGACGCCCGTGATCGGAATGGTTGGCGTGGTGGAGTCGCTCGATCATGTAACGCGGTCGCGATTCCCGGAGCGGGAAGACGCGATAGTGCTGCTCGGCGAACCCACCGCGGAGCTGGGTGGAAGCGAGTATCTGGCCACGATTCACGGGATGGTTGCGGGCCAGCCGCCGCGCTGCGACCTCGAGCGGGAGCGTGCGACGATCGACGCGCTTCTCGAGGCGATAGCGGCGGGCCTGGTGCACTCGGCGCACGACTGCAGCGAGGGAGGTCTCGCGGTCGCGCTCGCGGAGTGCGCCATCGGTGATCCGGAGCGGCCCGTCGGAGCGGACGTGATGCTCGACGCATGGAGCGAGCTCTCTCTGCGCGCGCTCCTCTTCGGCGAGGCACAGGCGAGGATCGTGGTGAGCACGCCCGATCCACAGCGCGTCCTCGACGTCGCGGCGCGGCACGGCGTTCCAGCGCACACGATAGGAATCGTGCGCCCCGGCTCCGACGCGCTGACGATCACCGCCGCCGGCCGCACGATCAGTGCGCCACTGGCGCGGCTGGCGCGGGCGTATCACGAGGCCATCCCCAGGCTGATGACGGTAGGGGTGGCCGAGCCCGCGATACTGGAGCAACACCCTAAACCTGCGGAAGTCTGAATAAATGTGCGGAATAGTCGGTGTGCGAGGAACGCCGGACGCGGCGGCCATCGCGCACCTTGGGCTCTACTCGTTGCAGCACCGCGGTCAGGAGTCGGCCGGGATAGTGGTGGCCGATGACAATGGTACCGCGCACGCGATCAGGGGGATGGGCCTCGTGTCCGAGGCGCTGGACCCCGAGGCGCTGGCCCACCTCGACGGCGGCCTCGCCATCGGCCACACGAGATACAGCACCACCGGATCGTCCACTCTCGACAACGCGCAGCCGGTTCTGGTTCGCTTTCGCGGCGGCTACATAACGCTGGCTCACAACGGCAACATCGTGAACGCGACCGAGCTCCGCCGGGAGCTCGAGTCGATGGGTTCCATCTTCAGCTCGACGATGGATTCCGAGATTCTGGTGCACCGGATGGCGCGGTCCACTTCCGAAGTTCCCGAGGAGCGGCTGGCTCAGGCGCTCGCGGGGGTGGAGGGGGCGTACTCGCTGCTGGTGGCCACCGGCGACTCACTGATGGCGGTCCGCGATCCGCGCGGCTGGCGCCCGCTCTGCATCGGGACGCTGGGCGATGCGGTGGTGTTCGCCTCGGAGACGTGCGCGCTGGACATGGTGGGCGCCACCTATCTGCGCGACGTCCGGCCCGGAGAGATCGTGGTCGCGGATGGGGCCGGCCTTCGCTCGATACAGGCGCTCCTGCCGCTCGAGAGCCGTCGCTGCGTTTTCGAGTACGTCTACTTCGCACGCCCCGACAGCCGGATCTTCGGTGGGTCGGTGGACAGGGCGAGACGCGCGCTGGGCCACCAGCTTGGCCGCGAATGTCCGGCCCCCACGGCCGACCTGGTGTTCGGCGTTCCCGACTCCGCCAACGCGGCGGCGCTCGGCTACGCCGAGGAAAGCGGTCTTCCGCTCGAGCTCGCGCTCATCCGCAACCACTACATAGGACGCACCTTCATCCAGCCTTCGCAGGAAGGCCGAGTTCAGAAGGTGAAAGTGAAGTACAACGCCGTGCGCGAGGTGCTCGACGGCAAGAGCGTCGTGATGGTGGACGACTCGATGGTGCGCGGCACTACCACGCGCGGGCTCGTGTCGATGATCCGCGCCGCCGGAGCTCGAGAGATCCACATGCGGATCGCCTCGCCACCGGTAACGGGCCCGTGCTATTACGGGATCGACATGCCATCGCGCGAAGAGTTGATCGCCGCTAACCTGACCGTAGACGAGATCGCGCAGCGCGTGGGCGTCGATTCGCTCGGCTTTATCTCGCTCGATGGCATGCTCGGCGCCGTCCCCGATGGGCCGCACGGTTTTTGCCACGCTTGCTTCTCCGGCGACTACCCCACCCCGCCACCCACGGACCCGGATAAGCTGCGATTCGGGTGTGGATGCTAGGGGGAGAAAGGAGACAGGGAACAGGAAACAGGAAACAGGAAACAGGTAAGAGCTCCTGGCGGTAGAGCTCTCTACCCCGAGGCAGTTAGCTGTTACCTGTTTCCCGTTTCCTGTTCCCTTGCAGTTCCTGCTTTCTGCTCTCCGCTTTCTGCTTTCTGCTTTCTGCTTTCTGCTCTCTGCTTTCTGCTTTCTCGAACCAAGTAACCCACCCACTCGAGGAGCCCTACCCCATGTCCTCTCTCGTGTACTTCTTCGGCAATGGAAAGGCGGACGGCACGCGCGAGATGAAGATGGAGCTCGGCGGGAAGGGGGCGAACCTCGCGGAGATGACCAATCTGGGCGTGCCGGTGCCTCCGGGCTTCACCATCGCGTGCACGGCGTGCATCGACTATCTGAATAGTCGTGCGGTGCCGGATGCGTTGCGAGTGGAAGTGGCCGAGAAGCTGGAGCGGCTCGAGAAAGTTGCCGGCCGTCGCCTGGGGGACGTGGACGACCCGCTCCTCGTGTCGGTGAGGTCCGGTGCGCCGGTCTCCATGCCGGGCATGATGGAGACCATCCTCAATCTCGGCCTGAACGACCGGAGCGTGCTCGGGCTGGAGCGTCAGAGCGGGAACGCGCGCTTTGCGTACGACTCATATCGGCGCTTCATCCAGATGTACGGCGACGTGGTGCTGGGCGTGCCCATTCGCGATTTCGAGCGCCTGCTCGCCGCGAAGCGGCAGGCTGCGGGCGTGTCCACCGACGCCGAGCTTCCCGGGGAAGCGCTCCGCAGTCTCGTGGAGGAATACAAGGCGCTGGTGCGCTCCGCCATCGGCACGGACTTCCCGATGGATCCGCAGGAGCAGCTCTGGGGAGCCATAGAGGCCGTATGGAAGTCATGGACGCTCAGGAAGGCGGTGGACTACCGCCGCCACAACGACATCCCCGACACACTGGGGACGGCTGTCAACGTGGTTGCGATGGTGTTCGGCAACATGGGTGACGATTCCGGCACCGGAGTGGCGTTCACGCGCAATCCGTCCACGGGTGAGAAGCGCTTCTACGGCGAGTTCCTGGTCAACGCGCAGGGCGAGGACGTGGTGGCGGGGATACGCACTCCACTCGAAATCCAGGAGATGGCGAATCGCCTCCCCGGTGCGTACGAGGAGCTGCTGGAGACGCAGGCGCGGCTCGAGCAGCACTACCGCGAGATGCAGGACATCGAGTTCACCGTGGAGCGCGGGAAGCTGTATCTGCTGCAGACGCGCACGGGGAAGCGGACCGCGGCTGCCGCCGTGACCATCGCCGAGGAGATGGTGGAGGAAGGTCTCATCAGCCGAAGCGAGGCGCTGCTGCGAGTGCAGGCGCAGCAGCTCGACCAGCTCCTGCATCCGATCATCGACCCTTCGGTGGATGCGAAGCCGGTGGCCGTAGGGCTCCCCGCGAGCCCCGGTGCGGCGAGCGGGCGCGCGGTCTTCGACCCCGACACCGCCGAACAGCGAGCTGCCGATGGCGAGCGTGTGATCCTCGTTCGAGAGGAGACGACGCCCGAGGACTTTCACGGCATAGTTGCAGCTCGCGCCGTGCTGACGGCCAGGGGCGGGATGACGAGTCACGCCGCGGTGGTGGCGCGCGGCATGGGAAAGTGCGCGGTGGTGGGGTGCAAGGACATCGACGTCGACGCGGAGCAGCGGCGCTTCAGCGTGGACGGCACGCGAGTGAACGAGGGCGACTGGATCACCCTCGATGGAGCCACGGGACGCGTCTACGTGGGGGAGCTCCCCACCGTTCCGAGCGACGTGGTGAACGTGCTCTCGGGTAACATGCGCGGCTCCGACTCGCGCATGTACCTCTCCTTCGCGCGCCTCCTCGGCTGGGCCGACGAAGCTCGCACGCTTCGCGTCCGCGCCAACGCCGACACGCCGCAGGATGCGCGCACCGCGCGCGCCTTCGGCGCCGAAGGGATCGGCCTGTGCCGCACCGAGCACATGTTCTTCGAGGGCGATCGCATAGTGGCGATGCGCGAGATGATCGTCGCGCGTGACGAAGAGGGCCGCCGGCGCGCGCTTGCCAGGCTGCTTCCCATCCAGCGGCAGGACTTCGAAGGAATATTCGAAGTGATGGATGGCCTCCCCGTTACCATTCGCCTCCTCGATCCGCCGCTGCACGAATTCCTTCCGCACGGCGCCGAGGACACGCGGCACCTCGCTCGGCAGCTCGACATGCCCGCCGAGGATCTCACCCGGATCATCGAGTCGTTGCGGGAATCCAATCCCATGCTGGGCCATCGCGGCTGCCGCCTCGGGATCACCTACCCGGAGATCACCGAGATGCAGGCGCGCGCGATCTTCGAGGCCGCCATAGCGGTGAAGCGCCGCGGCAAGGATGTGCGACCGGAGATCATGGTACCGCTCGTGGCGACTTTGAAGGAGTTCGAGAATCAGCGCACGATCATCGATGAGACCGCGCGCCAGGTAATGGGTGCGCTCGGCGAGCAGCTCGCGTACACGGTGGGAACGATGATCGAGCTGCCACGCGCGGCGCTCACGGCCGACGAGATCGCGACGCAGGCGGAGTTCTTCTCGTTCGGCACCAACGATCTTACGCAGACTGCCTTCGGGCTCAGCCGCGACGACGCGGGCCGATTTCTTCCATCGTACGTGGAGCGCGGCATACTCCCCGAGGACCCTTTCCAGGTGCTGGATGTGGACGGCGTCGGGAAGCTCGTTCGCTACGCGGTGACCGAGGGACGGCGCACGCGACACGACCTCAAGATCGGGATCTGCGGAGAGCATGGCGGCGAGCCAAGCTCGGTGCGCTTCTTCCACGAGGCGGGTCTCAACTACGTCTCCTGCTCTCCGTACCGTGTTCCGATAGCGCGGCTCGCGGCGGCGCGTGCCGCACTGGCGACGGCAGACTGAAGGCGCTCACCCCGAGCCAGCCGGCGGCAGTGCGCTCCCGGCCGGCGGCGGTGCGCTGCCGACCG
>DATCXR010000068.1:0-4596 GCA_036565685.1 Gemmatimonadaceae bacterium | reverse complement strand
AGCGCAGAAGGGGCTCTCGCCCACTGAGCGGAAGATCCGCAGCTCGGTGGAGCGACACCGCGAGGCGCAGGTGGACTTCCTCGAGCGCGTGGTGAACATCAACAGCGGCACGCTGAACGTGGAAGGAGTGCGGCAGGTGGGCGACGTGTTCCGCGCCGCGCTCGACTCGCTGGGCTTCGAGACTCGCTGGGCCGAGATGCCCGAGTCGATGCATCGCGCCGGTCATCTCATCGCGGAGCACAAGGGGAAGCCGGGTGGGAAGCGGATCCTCCTCATAGGGCACTTCGACACCGTCTTCGAGGGCGAAGGGCAGCACTTCGTGCGCCTCGACAGCACGGCGCGCGGCGCTGGCTCCGCGGACATGAAGGGCGGCGACGTGATCATCCTCTACGCGCTGCAGGCGCTGCGCGACGCTGGCGAGCTGGATGACGCCAACATCATCGTCGTCTTCTCGGGCGACGAGGAGCGCGCCGGCTCGCCGCTCGAAGTCGCTCGACGCGACCTGATAGAGGCGGCGAAGCGCAGCGACGTGGCGCTGGCGTTCGAGGGTGGAGAGCGCGGGATCGCGACCATCGCGCGCCGTGGTGACAGCCGCTGGACGCTCCGCGTGACGGGTCGCCAGGCGCACTCCTCCGGGATCTTCAAGGAAGGTGTGGGCGACGGCGCGATCTACGAGGCGTCGCGCATCCTCGACGGCTTCCGCGAGGCGCTCTCCAGCGAGAAGAATCTGAGTTTCAACCCCGGCGTCTTCGTGGGCGGCACCGACGTGACCTACGACACCAATCGCGTCGCGGGCACGGCCGCGGGGAAGCTCAACATCATCGCGCGCTCCGCCGTGGTGCAGGGCGACCTCCGTTTCCTCTCGGAGAAACAGAAGGACAACGCGCGCGCGAAGATGCGGGAGATCGTCTCGCACCACCTCCCGCAGACCTCCGCCGAGATCATCTTCGAGGACGAGTACCCCGCGATGCCACCCACCGAGGGGAACCGCGCGCTTCTCGCCGAGTACGATTCCGTGAGTCGAGCCCTGGGTTACGGTCCCGTGCGCGCCCTCGATCCCGGCCAGCGCGGCGCTGGCGATGTTTCCTTCGTGGCGCCATACGTCGACGCGATGGATGGTCTCGGCGCCGACGGCTCCGGTTCCCATACCCCGCGCGAGGAGGTGAACCTCTCGTCGCTCCCCATGCAGACAGCGCGAGCGGCGGTGCTCATCCATCGGCTCACGCAGGGTAAGTAGGGCGCGGCTGGGCTGGTGCATCTCGGCGCCCGCGTCCCTGACTTGGAGGATCCCTCCGTACGCTGGAACTCCGCTTCCCCGCCGGGGATTTGTACAGTGAGCCCGGATGAAACCTCGATCCTTCGGCTCACGTCGGTGTATATGGAGATGAAGGGGCAGGCGGCCGCGCGTCCGAACATGGTCGGACGGGACGTGGTCCAACTCCCCCTAAACCAGGAGGCACATGCCGCGTTATCAGTTCTCGATCAGCAGCCCGACCGAGCGCGTGCGCCTGGCCGGAGCTATCACCAGCGAGACCTTCTCGCAGGCGCTGGAGGCGATCGCCGATCAGGCCGACGCCGGTGAGGGCGACACTCTCGAGATCGGAGTGACGGGCTTCCCACCCGCCCGCTTCGAGCTCACCGAGTCCGCCGAAGACGGAACGATCAGCTGGAAGCCCGCAGGTTTGATGGCGGCGTGAGAGAATAGGGATAAGAGGAAACAGGAAACGGGAAACAGGAAACAGGAACGGCCCCGGGGAGAGAGATTCAGCCCGGGGCCGTTCCTGTTTCCTGTTTCCTGTTTCCCGTTTCCTGTTTCCTCTCCTACTTCCCCCGCTCTCCTTCGAATACGACGTCCACCGGAATCCCCCTCGTCCTGAGCTTCGCGAGGTCCTGGCTCAGGGTGGGGGAGATCTTGCCGTAGTCGTCGTAGAACTTGCCGACGCCGTCGTAGTCGCCGTCGCCCTGGAGACGGAGGATCTTCTCGGCGAGGGAGTTGATGCCGTCGCGGAACTTTTCGACGTTCACGCTGTAGCGGCCCGTCGCGTCGTCGCGAGTGAAGGCGCCGCTCTGCGCGAGGTAGTTGAACGAGGCGATGTTGGCGCGGCCGTGCGCATCGGCGGCGCCGAAGCGCACGGAGCGGAAGAGGCTCGCGAGGAAGGTGACGTAGTTGTGGCTCACGTCCTCGTCGTTCAGATTGCCGCCCTCGCTCAGCGCCTGGACCATGTGGAGGCCGAGGATGTCGGCCTTCTCCTCTTCGAGCGCGCTCGCGCGCTCCTTCAGCGCGGTACGCACGGTGCCGTTTCCGTTGATCGTGTTCTTGATCCCCAGCCCGTGTGCTACCTCATGGAACATCGTGTTCTCGAAGAAGGCGTTGAAGTCGATCTGGTTCAGCTGCGCTGAATCCACCAGCACCTGCGCGATCGGGACGAGAATCTTGTCGAACTTGGCGCGCATCACGTTCTCGAGCTGCAGCCGGCGCGTCCCCTTCTGGAGCTGCACCTGCTCATCGTTCGGAAGGTTGATGGCGATCGTCTTCGCCCCCGCGTTGGCCTGCCCTGCGTAGTACACGGCGTTGTAGGCGTTGAGATCGGAGTCGGTCCCCGGCTTCTCCTGCTTGTACTCGTCGGGAACCGGAAGCCCCTTCTGAAGCGCGGGGAGAAACGCCGCGTACCTCGAGAGGCGCTCGCTCCACTCCTTGTCCTTTATCAGGACGTACGCTTCGTGCGCGCTCTTGTAGCCGAAGAGCTGATCCTCGTACGTCTCGATCGGGCCGATCACGACGTCGATGGTGTTGTCCTTCATGTCGAGCCAGGCGATGTCGCTGGCCCGGTAGTCATCGGTGAGGAGCGCCTGCGCGCGCGCTTCGAGGTAGCGGCGCAGTCCGGGCTCCTGGGCGAGCCTGGCGGCCTCGCGCAGCTTGTCCGCGGCGATCTTCGTCTGCTCGGCGAAGGCCACGTGGTAAGGGATCGCTGCGAGTGCGCCCGATGAGTCGCGGCGCACGAGGGTGTAGAGACTCCTCAGCGAGTCTCCGTGCGCCTTCGACGCGGCAGCGGCAGAGTCGAAGGCAGCCTTCGTGATGTCGTCCGGGTAGAGGTTCGCTCCGGGCGCCTTGGGGCCCACTCCGGCGATGAAGGGCTCGTTCCCCGCCAGCCGGTCCCAGGGGCCGTAGTTGATCTCCACCAGACGGCGCGTATCGCTGTCCGAAAGCGACTCGAGGAGCGAGTCGCGATTCCCGTACGCCTCACGCCAGTAGATCGCATCCATGGCGCGTGCCGCATCTATCAGCAGCGGGAGCATCTGGCGCTCCCTCGCGGTGAGCGAGCTGCTGTCGTAGCTCAGCGTGACCGTGGTGTACTTGGCGAGGCGCTGTTGGACGGTCGGCGTGCTCGCGGACGTGCTGTCTGGATTATCGTCAGGCATTGCGCCCTTGCACGCTGCGACGAGGAGGAGAGCCGTGACAGCGAGGCACTGTCTGGTGGAGCTCATGGTCATCTCGCGAACTGTACGTAGACTGCTCGACCGGTCTCGCGTGCGATCGTGGCAGCCCGATTCATGGCGTCCGCGCGCGCGGCGGAGTCGGCGCTCTGGCCCACCGTCTCCATGGGAACGATGGCGGATGCATCGCTCGTCCTCACCGAGCCGGGTGCGGCACAGGTAACATCGATCCGGATGGGCGTGTAGATCCCGAAGGTCAGCGCTCCCACCAGCCAGTTGAGAAAGCTGTGCTGCGTTTCCACCTTTGCCACCCCGTTCGGGCACTTCGCGGCGGCTTCCACGGTCGGCGGCGGTACGAGTCCGTACACGAAGCTGTTCGCCCACGGAATGCTGATGCTGTCTGTCGACACCGGGCGGCCGGTGTTGATGGTAGCGTGGTAGCAGGCCGTTCCGCCGATGCAGATCGTCCCGATGACTGCCGCTATTGTGAGGCGCATGACGTCCTCCGTGGAACAGGTTTGGATGCTGCCATACCTTCGCCGCCCAATATACGACTAGTCCTGTGGGCTGGAAGACCGGCCTGGCACCCACCGTGAGCCGGAGCGTGGCCGCAGGCTGAGCTCGTGTCCACGTCCATTAAGCTCGCAGCAGCCGGCACGGCCCGTGGATTGCCAGACAAGCATGCATGACGCCGCGCGGCGGAAGGCGTTCGAATCCGGCCGACGAGATGTCGGCGGCGAGCCCGCTCCCCGAGAGGGGGCCGGAGGAGAGCGCGAGCGTGGCGTATGAGCGTGTCGTGCTGCCGAGCGCACGCGGCCCGGTGGAGACGCGCTATTACTGTCGGCCCGGTCTCGACTGCGGCGCGATCTACGTGGGCGGAGTCGGCGGCGGCTTCGACTCTCCCGCGCGCGGTCTCTATCCGGCGCTCTGCGCGGGGCTGATGCCGAGCCGCGTCTGCGGTCTACGCGTTGCCTACCGCAACCCGCACGACCTCTCCGAGTGTGTATCGGACGTGCTCGCCGCTCTCCGCTTCCTCCACGACGAGGGCATCCACGACACTGTGCTCGTCGGGCACTCCTTCGGCGGCGCGGTGGTAGCGCGCGCCGCCGCGAGCTCGAACAGACACTCGTCCTTCGTCCGCGCCGTGGTGCTCCTCGCGAC
>DATCXR010000060.1:0-7743 GCA_036565685.1 Gemmatimonadaceae bacterium | reverse complement strand
GTACGGCTGCAGCTGCAGCCGTACCGATTCGCTATTCCAGACTTGGCCCCGTCGTTTACGCCAAGCCCTTTTCCTGGCCGTGGCATTGCGATAGCTTCGCTCGGGTATGGAGATGAGAACAGTTCTCAGGGCGGATGCGCTCGACGCTCATCAGCGCGGTCACGTCATGAGTCGTGTGGCGCTGTGGGGCGGAGTGCTGGTGGTCATAGCAGGGCTCGTATGGGCAGCGATAGCCGCGGGCGCGAATCCCGATCCACTAACGGCAGAAGGCTCCACCGCGGTGCTCGACATCGGCGTGCTCGTGTTCCGCGAAGGACTCGAGTGCATCCTCGTGCTCGCGGCGATCACCGCGAGCAGGGCGAGCTCTGGCCAACCGTATCAGCGGCCGATCGCGGCGGGCGCGGTGCTCGGCTTCGTCGCCACGCTCATCACCTGGCGAATAGCGGTGGGAATCGTCGACGCGCTCACCGAGAGCATCCCCGCGCTCCACGTGCAGGCCGCCACCGGACTCCTCGCGGTCATCGTGCTCGTGATCGTGATGAACTGGTTCTTCCACAAGCTCTACTGGACGGGATGGATCTCGCTCCACACGAAGAAGAAGCGTGAGCTGCTGAAGAGTGCTGCCGATCCCGGCGCGTCGCGCGCGGGTGTCCTCCTCGGACTCGGCTTCCTCGGCTTCACCTCGTTCTATCGCGAAGGCTTCGAGGTCGTGCTCTTCCTGCAGAACTACCGGCTCGAGCTCGGAGGAACGCCGGTGCTCTACGGTGTGCTCATCGGAGTTGCCTTCAGCGCAGTGGTCGCGTTGCTCACCTTCGTCGCCAACCGTCGCCTTCCATACAAGAAGATGCTGGTGCTCACGGGCGTGCTGCTCGGCGTCGTGTTGCTCGTGATGGTGGGCGAGCAGGCGCAGGAGATGCAGCTCGCGCACTGGCTCCCCACCACGCAGCTCCCCTCCCTCGGCCGATTGATCCCCGGCTGGATGGGCCTCTGGTTCGCGGTCTTCCCGACCGTGGAGACGCTCGCGGCACAGGGGATCGCTCTCGTGCTGGTGCTCGGCTCGTACCTATTCGTGCGAATGCGGGTCTCACACAGCTCCCGACTCGCCGCCGAGGGAAGTCCAGCCTGAGTTTCAACGGCCGGCGCGCGCCGCGTTGTCTGAACATGCGCGCATCTATGTAAGAGATGGTACGCTGGCTCGTCGCGGTCTCCGGCATGCTGGCATTCACATTCGGGATCGCGGCTGGTCGGCAGGAAGATCCAGGCGCGTCTCGTATGCTGCCATCGAGCGACGTGGTGGACGACGCCGACGACGCCGACGACGCCGACGACGCCACCGCTTCGCGAACGCGCCTCGCCGCGCCCGACTCCATAATCGGGGAGCGGTGACGACAACGACGACTGGAACGGCATCTGGAACGTGGCCACCTCGCGCGACGGCGGTGGGTGGACCGCCGAGTTCCGCATCCCTTTCCGGACGCTGCGCTTCCGCTCGGGCAGCTCGCCCACCTTCGGCTTCAACGTTCGGCGCTTCATCCGCCGCGCCAACGAAGAGGATCTCTGGCGCTCGTACGGTAGAGCTGAGGGACTGAGGCAGCTGCAGAACGAAGGAGTGCTCGCGGGACTCGAGGGGCTCAGGCGCGAGCGGGGGATCGCGTTTCTTCCATATGCGCTCCTGCAGGGAGTGGAAACCAGCGGCGAGGTGGAGTACGACTTCAGCACGCGCATGTCGCTGCAGAGCTTCGTGCAGTACAACAACGACTCCGACCGCGTGGACTTCAACGTTCGCTTCCACTGGATCCCCGTGATCGGCGACGACATCTACGTCGTCTGGAACTCCGGCTACACCACCGACCCGGAAGCCCGCTACCACTTCCCCAACCGCCGCTCCCTGACTCGCCAGCTCAACGGTGCGCTGGTGGTGAAGGCGGTACATCGGTTCGAGATGTAGGGGGAGAGGCAGAAAGCAGGAACTGCAAGGAGACAGGAAACAGGAAACAGGAAACAGGAACGGCGCGTGCTACCGATGTCATCCCCGAGGAAGCGGGGATCCACGTTCAGCCCGAGCGGATATCGAGCACATGGCGCGAGCGATCATGCGTCTCCAGGGAGTGTATTACATCGTCACCGGTCTCTGGCCGGTGGTGAGCATCTACTCGTTCGAGCTGATCACCGGGCCGAAGACGGACGATTGGCTCGTGAAGATGGTCGGGCTCCTCGCGGCATCGATCGGGCTGGCGCTGCTGGTGGCTGCGCGCGATAAACGGCCGAGTGTGGAAGGGATAGTGCTCGGAGTGGTGAGCGCCCTCAGCTTCACGGCGATCGACGTGTTCTACGTGCTGAACGGAACACTCCTGGAGGTGTATCTGCTCGACGCGCTGTTGGAGCTGTGCATCGTGTTGTTGCTCCTCGGTGGCGCGTGGGTGGGGAGGAAGAGGTGAAGAGAGAGCAGAAAGCAGAGAGCAGGAACGGCTAGAGGGTTCAGGGTTCAGGGGTCAGGAAGTGCCTTGGCGGATGGATCGAGAGCGCCAGGTGGTACCTGAACCCTGCCCCCTGAACCCCAGGGTTTCACTGCTGTCTGCTCTCTTCACTTTCTCCCCCCTCTACACGGGCCCAACAGTTGCAATACGCCGCCTTCACCCCCGCCACCCTCCACCCAAGGGCGTAGAACGTATGAAGCGCCATCTCGTTGCGGCAGCACTCGTACTGACAGTGTTTCTCGCGTCTGCCTGCGGCAGCGACCGGAACATCACGGATCCGCCGCCTCCGCCGCCCCCCGACACGGGCGACACCACGGTGCCCGTCGATACCGTCCAGCTCCAGATCGCGGGGACGATTGGGAAAGCGACGTTCCCGAACGGTGATACCGATCAGGGCGGGCAGGGAGATCCGGTGGGCGGGATCGAGTGCGGCAGTGCGCAGCCCAACTACCACATCCACGTACATCTCAGTCTCTACGTGAATGGAGAGCAGCTCGCCATCCCACCGGGGATCGGCGTGAAGGATCCGCAGCTGTCGAACGGCTTCGTGATAGCTGGTTCCTGCTTCTACTGGCTGCACACCCACGACGCGACGGGGATCATCCACGTAGAGCCGCCTACCGCGATCGAGGCCAATCTCGGGCAGCTCTTCGACATATGGGGACAGCCGCTCTCCACGACAGGCGTGGCGGGATACAACGGAGCCGTCACCGTGCTGGTGGACGGCGAGAAGTACACTGGCGATCCGCGCGCGATCGTCTTCGAGACGCACAAGCAGATCACCCTGGAGGTCGGGACGCCTCTGGTGACGCCGGACTTCTACCTCTTCCCGCCGGACTACTGAGCCGTCGGGGTCAGGCCTGACCCCGCCTCTCGTACCGATTCACGGTTTCAGACCTGACCCCGCGTCCGCGACGGCTCACCCGGGGCTTGTCGCATGCCGTCGCTGCTGCTTATGCTGCGGGATGCATCGAGATGAGGGCTCGTGCACCGTCCGGGAATCGCCTGGCAGCGTGCGCGATCCATTGTGTTTACGAGAGAGGAGAATCGCTCTATGGTGACGCGGCGCGAGTGGCTGCGC
Organism: Gemmatimonadaceae bacterium; assembly: GCA_036565685.1. Lineage (GTDB taxonomy): Bacteria > Gemmatimonadota > Gemmatimonadetes > Gemmatimonadales > Gemmatimonadaceae > JADGGM01. Next base: position 4,185 of record DATCXR010000060.1, on the reverse strand, counting down.
GTGGCGCTTGGCGGCGCTGCCGCCACGATGGCCAGCGGAATGTTGACGATCCCGGCGTTCGCGGCGGCGCCCGTCCCGATCACGGTGTACAAGACCCCCAGCTGCGGCTGTTGCAAGAAGTGGGTGGACCACCTCGAGGCGCACGGTTTCAAGGTCACAGCCAACGACATGGATGACCTGAGCGAAGTGAAGGCCACCTTCGGCGTTCCCGCGGAGCTGCAGAGCTGTCACACCGCGACCGTGGGGAAGTACGTGGTCGAGGGACACGTACCCGCCGATCTGATCCAGAAGATGTTGAAGGAGAAGCCGGCGATCGTGGGACTCGCGGTGCCCGGAATGCCGATGGGCTCTCCGGGGATGGAAGGAGGGCGCAAGGATGCGTACGACGTGATCGCCTTCGACCGGCAGGGGAAGAGAAGCGTATACGCCAAGAGGTGACGGCGTGCCGGAGAGAGGCCGGGCCGGCATCGACGGATCAGTCGCAAAGCCGGTGATCGTCGCCTGGAGCGGCGGGAAGGACTGCACGCTCGCGCTCCGCGAGATCGAGCTCGGCGGAGAGTACACGCCGGTCGCGCTGCTCACCACGGTGACCAGCGGCTACGAGCGGATCAGCATGCACGGCGTGCGACGCTCGCTCCTCGAGGCACAGGCGGCATCGCTCGGCGTCCCTCTGCACGAAGTGGTGATCTCACCGCGCGCCGACAACCAGGAATACGAGTCGAAGATGGGCGCCGCGCTTGCGGCGCTGCGCTCGCAAACGCCGGCGATCGCCGGAGTGGTCTTCGGCGATCTCTTTCTCGAGGATATTCGCGCGTACCGCGAGAGCATGCTCTCGCGCGTGGGATTACCCGCGATATTCCCGCTCTGGGGACGCGACACGCGCAGGCTCGCATCCCGCTTCACCGAGCTCGGCTTCCGCGCGGCGGTGGTATGCGTGGACTCCACCGCGCTCGACAGATCTTTCGCGGGCCGTGAGTACGACGCATCGTTCGTCGCGGATCTGCCCGAGGGCGTGGATCCGTGCGGGGAGAACGGCGAGTTCCACACCTTCGTGTACGATGGGCCGCTCTTCGCCAATCCCCTGGCGCACGTACGAGGCGAGGTGGTACTCCGCGACGAGCGATTCTTCTTCGCCGATCTTCTCGATCCGGCCACTTCGCGACACACGGCGTCGAGCGGCGCGGAAGCTGCGGGTCGCGGAAGAGCGTGATCGCCCGTCCGACAGTCGAGTGGGCGTGAGCGGTCGCGCGCTTCCATGCAGGACGCGGAACGCAGGAGGCAGTTGGAGAATCAGCACTCAGTCACGACGCACGAACCGGAGCAAGACATGACCTTCCAGCTCACATCGTCGGCGTTCAAGCCCGGCGGCCCGATCCCGGCGCGCTTCACCTGCGACGCGGAAGACGTCTCGCCACCGCTCGCGTGGTCCGGCGCACCAGAGGGGACGCGGAGCTTCGCACTGATCGTGGACGATCCCGACGCGCCCGACCCGAAGGCGCCGAAGATGGTGTACGTCCACTGGGTGGTGTGCGACATCCCGCCATCGACCACCTCGCTCCCCGAGCACGCAACCGCCAGGAACATGAAGGAAGCGAGAGAAGGGCGCAACGACTGGAAGAACATCGGCTACGGCGGTCCCTGCCCGCCCATCGGCCGGCACCGCTACTTCTTCAAGCTCTACGCGCTCGACACCACGCTCCCCGACCTGAAGGAGCCCACCAAGCCGCAGCTCGAGAGCGCGATGAAGGGCCACATCATCGGCCAGGCGGAGCTCATGGGTACCTACGAGCACCCGAAGTAGACGGGGTCAGGTCCTGACCCCGTCGCTCACTTCTCCTCCCCGATCAGCTTGTTCCAGAGCGGGTACGGCACTCTGTCCTTCGGCACGATCAGCTGCTCGCGGCCGATGGTCACGCCGCCGTTCACCTTGAACTCCGTGGGGTGCTGCTCGGCGAGGTCGATGTAGATGGCGCCCTGCTGCAGTCGGGTTCCTTCGGCGAGCACCGGAATCTGCTTCAGCTCGTCGTCGGTGTACCCCGCGAGAAAGCGGTGCATCGCCTTCATCTCGTACGCCGTGACGGAGTTGGCCGCCTTGTCGCCCGTCGGCCCGATGTTCTGCCCCGCCATGTGCGCCGGATTGAGATCCTGTTCCCGCTCGCGCGGGTGCTTCTCCTCGCGCTGCGGTTTCGGATCGCTCTGATTCTTTCCGCTTCGTGTGTCCATGCGCCGGTTGTGTCGCAAGAGGCGTGCATGGTGGCGCGACGGGGTCAGGTTTTGCATCGTGCACGGCAACCATTCACCTGCCATCCCCGTTAAAGCACCAGCCGTGATCCCCCGCGAAGTGCGGGGACCCGTGTTCGAGCCCGGCAGCATGGGTCCCCGCACTTCGCGGGGATGATGAAGCGAGTGGGGACAGCATCCTCATGTACCCTGCAAGACCCGACTCCCAATATTCATGAAGATTCTGATCAACGGCGCGGGCGTGGCCGGCCCCACCCTGGCCTGGTGGCTCGCTCGCTCGGATCACCAAATCACGCTCGTGGAAAGAGCACCGGCGCCGCGGACGAGCGGCTACGTCATCGACTTCTGGGGCGTAGGCTACGACATCGCCGAGCGCATGGGTATCCTCCCGCGCATCCTCGAGCAGGGATATCGGGTGCGGGAGGTGCGCCTCGTGGATCGGTCGGGTGAGACCGTCGGCGGGTTCTCGACGGACGTGTTCACTCGCCTTACGGACGGCCGCTTCACCAGCATCCGCCGCTCGGATCTCGCGAATACCATCTTCGACTCGCTCCACGGAAGGGTCGAGACTCTCTTCGGCGATTCCGTGGCAGCCATCGATGATGGCGGCGACTGTGCTCGCGTCTCGTTCGAGCGGGCCGACGCCCGCGATTTCGATCTCGTCATCGGGGCCGACGGGCTGCATTCGCGCGTGCGCCGCCTGGTCTTCGGCAACGAGCGCGATCTCGAGGTTCCGCTCGGCTATCACGTGGCGGCATTCGAGGTGGGTGGCTACGAGCCGCGCGACGAGCTGGTGTACGTCACCTACGCCCTGCCCGGCAGGCAACTCTCGCGCTTCGCCATGCGCGACGACCGAACGCTCTTCCTGGCGGTCTTCAGGGACGAGTACATCTCGGAGCCGCGAGGCACGCCAAGCGAAACGGAGCCGAGGGATGTAGTCCGGAAGATTTTTTCCGGCCTGGGGTGGGAGTGCGCGCGCATCATGGCAGCGATGGATGGCGCCGACGAGATCTACTTCGATCGAGTGAGTCAGATCCGGATGCAGCGCTGGACGAGCGGTCGGGTGGCGCTCATAGGCGATGCGGCGGCCTGCGTATCCCTGCTCGCCGGCGAAGGAACCGGCCTGGCGATGGCCGAGGCCTACGTGCTCGCGGCCGAACTGGCTGCAGCGAAGGGCGACCATCGTGAGGCGTTCGCGGCGTACGAGCGGCGCATGATGCCGTTCCTCGAGAAGAAGCAGCGCTCCGCCGCCCGCTTCGCCTCGTCGTTCGTGCCGAAGAGCGCAGTGGGAGTCGCTTTCCGCAACGTGGTCACGCGGCTCCTGGGCATAGAGGCGGTGGCCAACTGGTTCATAGTGCGGGATCTGCGTGACGACATCGTGCTCCCTCCGTCGCCCTGACCCCACGCCGCCTACGTTAGATTTCGCGATTCACTGATTGGCTGCGGGCAAAACACCTCGCCGAGCGGATCACGCACCGAACCCAGGAACCAGAGCAGAGACGTGGCACCTCAGTTCATCTATGTAATGAAGGACCTGCGAAAGGTCGTACCGCCTTCGCGGGTCATCCTCGATGGCATATGGCTCTCGTTCTACCCCGGCGCCAAGATCGGCGTGCTCGGTCCCAACGGCGCGGGGAAATCTTCGCTGTTGCGCATCATGGCCGGCGTGGATCAGGACTTCCAGGGCGAGGCATGGGCCGCAGCGGGGACGAAGATCGGCTATCTCCCGCAGGAGCCAGAGCTCGATCCCAGCAAGGACGTGCGTGGCAACGTCGAAGAGGCGGTGGCCGAGCAGCGCGCGCTGCTCGAGCGCTTCGGGGAGATCTCGATGCAGTTCGCGGAGCCGATGGACGACGACGCGATGCAGAAGCTGCTCGACGAGCAGGCGAAGGTGCAGGAGCAGATAGACGCGCACAACCTCTGGGAGCTCGACCGCACCATCGA
>DATCXR010000046.1:0-2368 GCA_036565685.1 Gemmatimonadaceae bacterium | reverse complement strand
ACGAGGAGGTGCAGTCGACCAACGAGGAGCTGCAAAGTACGAATGAAGAGCTGGAGACCGCGAAGGAAGAGCTCCAGTCGGCCAACGAAGAGCTGGCGACGCTGAATGACGAGCTGCGCGCTCGGAACGACGAGCTCGGCTCTCTCAACGACGATTTGACGAATCTCCTGACCAGCATGCATGTCCCGGCCATCATCGTGGGGACCGATCTGCGGATCCGGCGCTTCACCGCTGGCGCCGAACGGCTCATGAATATCGTTCCATCCGACCTCGGCCGGCGAATCGGTGACCTCGATGCGAACGTCGATGTTCCCGAGCTGGAAAAGCTGGTCACCGAGGTCGTGGACACGCAGGTCGTACAAGAGCGAGAGGTGCGCGACCGGGGAGGGCGCTGGTACTCGATGCTGATCCGGCCCTACAGAACCGCCGACCACTCGATCAGCGGCGCGGTGATCGTCTACCAGGACATCGACGAGCGGAAGCACCACGCCGAGAGGCTCGACGAAGCTCGCCGGTACGCGGACGCCATCGTGGAAACGGTCGGGGAGCCGCTCCTCGTCCTCGACGCGACGTTTCGGGTGCTGCGGGCCAATCGAGCGTTCTACGAGATGTTCAAGACCAGCGCGGCGGAGACGGAGTCCCGCTCTCTGCTCGAGCTCGGGGAGGGACAGTGGGACATTCCGCGGCTGCGCGCCCTGCGAGACGAGGCGCTGCACGACGAGGTCGTCTTCACCGGGGTCGAAGTCGAGCACGCGTTTCCAGCGATCGGCCGGCGCGTGGTCTCGCTGAACGGCCGGCGCATCAACTTCGACGATGGCAGGGCGCCGCTCATCCTCCTGGCGATCGAGGACATCACCGCCCGGCGGGACTTCGAGCGGCGCGAACGCTTCCTGACGGAGGCGACCGCGGCGTTCGCGGGGTCGATAGGTTATGACGCGACCATCGAAGCGATCGGATCGATCGCCGTTCCGACGTTCGCCGAGTGGTGCATCGTCGACGTGAGCGAGCCTGATGGCACGGTGCGGCGCGCCGAAGTGGTCTACCACGAGGCGGACGCGGGGAGATTCGCCGAGCCGCACGTGAAGCAGGCCGTGATCGCGCCGGAGCAGCCGGCATCCACCGTACTACGCACGGGCGAATCGCTCCTTCTCGAGAAGGTGCCCGCCTCATACCTGGAGTCCGGCGCATGGGATGGCGAGGAGCTCGCGCGCATCCGAGCGCTCGACCCCCGATCGCTGCTTATCGTGCCTCTCCGGGCTGGCACCCGCGTGCTTGGCACGATCACGCTGGCCTCGACGCGCTCTGGCTCCGTGCGGCGCTATACGCGGGACGATCTCGCCGTCGCGGAGGAGTTCGCGCGCCGTGCGGCGCTCGCGATCGAGGCGGCCACCCACTATCGCGACATGGCGACGGCACGCCTGGCGGCAGAGGCGGCGAACCGGGAGAAGAGCGCCTTCCTCGCCACGATGAGTCACGAGCTCCGCACACCTCTGAACGCGATTCTGGGCTACGTGCAGCTGCTGGAGCTGGGGGTCACGGGGCCGGTCACCGACAAACAGCGGGAGTACCTGCAGCGAATCGAGTACAGCCAGCAGCACCTCCTCGGCCTCATCGAGGACGTCCTCCAATTCGCCAAGATCGAGGCGGGACACGTCGACATGCAACTGGCTGAGCTCTCGGTGCACGAGGTGCTCTCGGAGGCCGCTTCGCTGGCCATGCCCCAGATGCAGCGGAAGGGGTTGCAGTACGACTACAAGCCGTGCGATGGGGCCGTGCGCGTGCTGGGCGACCGCGCCCGGATACGGCAGGCGGTGCTCAATCTCCTCTCCAATGCGATGAAGTTCACGGACGCGGGCGGACGAATCACACTCGAGTGCATCGTGAGCGAGCTCGACGTGGTCATTCGAGTCACGGACACGGGGATTGGCATCCCGCAGGATAAGCTGGAGCTCGTTTTCGAGCCGTTCGTGCAGCTCGACAGCACACTGACGCGGAAGGCAGACGGTACGGGCCTCGGCCTCGCGATCAGCCGCAGCTTCGCTCGTGAGATGGGCGGCGACCTCACGGCGACCAGCACCGTCGGCAGAGGCTCGGTCCTCAGCTTCCGCCTCCCGAGGGCGCTACGATCGAGCGTGGGAGCAAACGATTGAGCACCGACTCTGCCCATATCTGGCGGTCAGACAGCGCGGGGGTACGGGCAATGCACGAATCTCCGTTGCCGGCGGCTGCGCGCCATACACCGCCATACGGAGGAGACTCCATGCCTGTCGCTACTAGTGATGCTTGGTGCTTCGCCTTCCTGGACTCGATCCGCAATCGCGGAGTGACGAGCATGGCGTTGGCCATCCCGCGCCTCCGGCGAGAGTGT
>DATCXR010000040.1:0-57147 GCA_036565685.1 Gemmatimonadaceae bacterium | reverse complement strand
GCCGCCGCGCGGAGCAGCCGGCGCCGCAGCGCGCCTTCCAGCGCGGCATTGCTGGACGCCCACTCTCTTACCAGCCCCCACGCCACCAGCGCTCCGCCCGCGCCGGCATCCCGCGGAGGGAGTGGGGGCGGCAGCGCGACGATCGCGCGCAGGAGCTCCTCGTCGTCTCCCACCGCGAGGTTCGTGGGAGCCGCAGTTTCCGGCAGGCGCTCCGATCGCACGTCCGCGCGCTCCCGACGCACTACGTGCCTCGCGAGCGCGTCGTCATCTAGCGCGAGCGCGCGAGCGCCCAGAAATAGCGCGAGGAGCGCGGCCAGATCCAGGCGCGAATTGTGGATCGGCGTGGCCGATAACATCAGGGTATGTGCGCCGTCAGCGAGTGCGGCGATGCGGGCGTAACGACGCGTTCCGGGTGTACGAGCATGATGCGCCTCGTCGAGTATCACGAGATCGAAGTGCCCGCGCGGCCCGCCGCCGCGACTGAGTGTCGCGTACGACGCCACGCTTCCTCGCGCGCCGGCGGTATGCAGTGCGTCGAGCCACATCCCGCGCAGCGTGGCCGGCGCAACCACGAGTACCGTGTCGTACTCGCGCGCGAGTGCGGCCGCGACGTACGTCTTTCCCAGCCCCACGTCGTCAGCGAGTAGAGCTCCACCATGCTCGCGGAGCATGCGCCGCAGTCGCTCGAGCGCCGAGCGCTGGTGCGGACGCAGAATTATCGCGCCGTGGCCCGAGGACTCGTGTCTCTCCCCGAGCCAGAGCCGCGCGATCAGAGCGCGTACCGCATCGGGATCGGCGAGCGTCAGCGCGCGTGCCATGCAAGCAGGGGCGCTACGTCCGCGGGCCGCACATGGTACGAGCGTAGCACGGCGGCATCGAGCTCGCCGACGACCGGCGGCTTACCGAGCGCGGCTCGTTCGGCGAGAGGTGCCAGGAGTGCGCGAGCACTCGCCCAGTCGCGTGGGAGCGGAAGAAGGGACACCGTCCACGCCATGTAGCGCCGGTACCCGCCGCGCGCCGGCTCGGCGAGCACTCCGAGCCACGCCGCGGCGACGGTGGAGTTGAGGAGCGCCGCGATGGCGCGCGCGTCGGTAAGGTCGCTGCACGGGAGCACGTAGCAGCTATTGAGCGGAACGGTTCGGTCTCCCGCGTGCAGAACGAGCGCGCGCGGCGATCGTCCCATGTCCGCCCACACCACCCGCGCGCGAGAGGACGCGGCCGCGCCGATCCGGAATAGCGACCACCACTGCGTGCCGGGTCGAAGGTCGCTGCGCGCGGCCAGCCGTTCGCGCCACCGTCCGAGCCAGCGCGCCGCGCGTGGAGGGAGCGACTTCAGCGGGGCACCGCTCCCGTCGTGCGTCCAGACGAGCCACTCGCTCGCGCGCCCCGCGCTCCATGGCGCGACGCTCTCGCCGCGCAGCAGCGGGCGGAGGAGCGAGCGCTCGACCGGCTCTTCGCTTCCGTTCACATCGCTCCGCCGTAGCACGAACGCCTCGTTGCAGCCGCACTTGACCCCGAGCTGCGGCGGGCCGAACGGACTCTCCGCAAGCGGCTCTCCCGCCCGAGCCAGGCGGTCGAAGGCCGCGCGCACCGCTGGAGGGATGATGAGCCACGGGCTCGCCGGATCGTCGAGGGCGAGTCGCGCGGGGTGGATCTCCCAGCGAAGCGCATCGTGGCCCCGGTGCACCGCCGCGGCGATGCATGGAGCGGGACGCATCGGCTCCGTTCCAGGCAGGACCGCGCGGCGCGCCACGAGCAGCGACGGATACACCGCGGCGTCGAACGCCGCGGGCGACTCGGACCAGTCTTCGAGTGCCATCACGTTTGCCCGGTCGCCGATCAGACGGCGCACACCGCCGCCGGCCAATGATCCCCAGAGCTTCGCCGGAAGGAGAAGAGCCATCGTCCCACCCGCGCGCAGCAGGGCGAGCGAGCGCTCGGTGAAGAGCGCGGCCATGTCCACCTGCGCGGCGAAGCCCGGGCCCGCGCGCGCCAGCGAGGCGCCGCGCTCCCACGCGGCACCACGGAAAACGGAATAGCGCTCGCGCAGCGTGGTGCGCGCCGAGGACGGGATGCGGTGCAGCCGCACCCAGGGTGGATTGGCGACGACCACATCGAAGCCGCCGCGCCGCGCGATATCGGGGAAGTGCGCCACCCACGAGAAGGGGAGCGCTCCGCCCTCGCGGACGTTCCGCAGCGCGGCGCAGAGCTCGCGCGACCTCGATCGCTCGCTCGCCAGTCGCTGGCGCTCCACCGCTCCCGCGCGCACGCGCTGGCCGAAGAGATCGCGGCCGCGCAGAACGGAGATGAGATCTCTCCTCCGCGCCGAACAGCGCCGGTGCTCCGACTCCAGGTGCGCTACCGCCGCGCTCCGCTCGGCGGCGTCGAGCGCGCGTCTCAGGGTTCGCTTGCGCCCGCCCGTAGCACGCGCGTAGCGCTCACGCAGGAGCGCGAGGCACGCACCTCCGCGGATCGGCCGCGCTTCGTCCCACAGCTCCCCCGAGAGCGAGTCACCCACGCGGATGTGCCGGTCGAGGTTGGGGAGCGGCGCCACGGCGAGCGGATCGTCCGTCGCTCCCTCTATCACCACCGAGAGCCAGAGCCGCAGCTCGCAGAGCCAGACCGCCATCGGGTTGATGTCCACACCGAAGATCGATCTGGTGAGCAGCTCGCGTCTGATCTCATCCGGGGGCCGCGGATCGCCGAGCCGCGCGCGCAGGGCGGACAGCTCCTCGAGCGCGTGCACCAGGAAGGCGCCACTCCCACAGGCGGGGTCCAGCACGCGAAGCGCGGCCGACCTCTCTCGCAGCGCGCGCACGACATCGTCGTCCACGCGCTGGCCGGCGAGCGCGCTCTCCGCCTCAACGCTCGACACCGCTCCGCCCGAAAGTGCGTCCACCAGCGCGGAGCGCGTGACCCGCGCGACCAGAGTGTGTGGAGTGTAGAACGCCCCGCTCGCGCGGCGCTCCCCCTCGTGCATCAGCGACTCGAAGGCGAGGCCGAGCATCTCCGGATCGATCGCCGCCTGGCTCCACTCGCTGCTCTCCTCTCGCGCGGTGAAGCGATATGGAGTGAGGAGCTCGTCGAAGACCACGCCCAGCGCATCATCCGGAAAGTACAGTTCGGCTCTCCTTCGCTCGAGCGGCGTCCGCGCGAAGAGGCCGCCATTCAGAAAGGGTACCCGCCCGAAGTCGCGTGCAGCGCGCGAGCGGCGAAGGATCGGCGTGTTGAGCGTCCCGAAGAAGAGGGGGAGCAGGACTCGTCTGTGGAACTCACCGCCCGCTTCCATGCAGCGCTCGAAGGCATTCTCGAGAAAGCGGTGATCGTCGTTCAGCCAACCTTTGCTCTCGAGGAAGGAGAGGAAGACGAGTCGCGATACGTGGAGGAGAGCGAGCTCGGCGCGCTCGGCGGGGGTGGCTCTTCCACGAGCCGCACGCGCTATCTCTCGTACCACGCGTTCGAGCGCCCGGTAGAAGCGGCGAGTGAGCGATTCGCGCCCGAGCGCCTCGAGCCAGCAGGCGTGCGTGAGAGTGTCCGTGGAGTGCGGGATGTCGGCGAGCGCCGTGAGCGTTTCGGCGTCGCTCGGTACCACGCGCTCGCGGTCCACCAGGAGCGCGGCGATGCGCGGACGGTTACGATCGCCGTTCCACGCGGCGAGGGCGAGGCCGGTTGCGTCGCGCTGCGCCGCGACGAGCAGCCAGAGAAGGTGCGGTGCGCGCGACGCGAGTCGAGTGGCGACGGTGCCTACGCTCTCGCGCAAGGGCGCGGTGGAGTCGACTTCCACGAGGAGCGCACGCAGCGCCCCTTCGCCCGGGACTATCCTGGCGCTCGCTATCGGCGTTGCAGCAAGGCCGAGTGCGTCGCGCGCCTTGCGGTCGAGCGGGAGCGGATCGGCGGCGAAGCCGAGTGCGGCTGCCAGCGACGGCAAGCGTTCCGGCGTGGCGGCGGCGAGGAGCGATGCGGCGGAGGCGAGCGAGCGCATGCGCCACGTTAGCGCGTCGACTGCCGAGCTCCGTCACCGCTCCAACGCCTGGAATACCAAAGCGTTGCAGGCGAGGTGGGATAGCGCCGGGACCGAGTGCTCGGGGTGGCGGCCGCTCGAAAAAGGAACACCCCCGGACAACCGCTCTCTCGGTTGCCGGGGGCGCCCCACTCGGAGGAAGAAGCTCAGTCAGGGCTTCATCTTTTAAGACGAGTCCTGCCCAGAAAAGGTTTCCGCCCCCGTCGGAATCGAGCAGGCCACCTCGAGCAGATCACTTCAGCTGGTACTCGCGTCCCTTCCACTCCACCCGCATCCCGCGTGAGACGGCCCGGAGAATGATGTACAGCACCACGGCGGCGCCGAGCGGGAAGGTGAAGGCATATCCCGGCGGAATGCGCGCCGCCATGACGTAGCTGAACGCCCACCATACCAGCGTGATCACCGTGCACGCGGTCGCCCAGAGCAGTGCCCCCGACGATACCAGGCCGAAGGCAGCGAGCACGAGCACCACGACAGGCGCCAGCATGGCACAGGGGACTATGAGGAGTCCCAACGGAAGGAGCGCGCGCCCCGTGGCTCCGAAGGGTACAGCGTCGAGGCCGCCGGCGTAGATGTTTTTCATCCAGCCGCGCACGATCTCGCGGAGCGACCCGTACATCCGAGTGGAGAGAAGGTTGAGCCCGAGAGCCACCATGGTGCGCTTCCCGCGCTCGAAGAGAAGTTGCGCGAGCGCGAGATCCTCGGCCACGCGTCCGCGCACCGCCTCGTGACCGCCGATCTCGTCGTACGCCGCGCGAGTGAAGAGCATGAACTGGCCGTTCGCGATCTTGTCTTCCACGCGCGCCGATCGATTCACCGCGCCGGGGCCGCCGTAGCGAAGCGCGAGCATCGTGAAGATGTGCGGCTGCACCACTCGCTCCCAGAAGCCAACGAGTCGCTGCCGGCCGGCCACCGTCACGAAGTCCATCTTGTGGTTGCGCAGCAGCGCCACCGAGCGCGTGAGGAGCTCGCTCCCGTGGATGGTGTCGGCGTCGGTGAAGCAGAGAAGCTCGCCGCGCGCCACGGCGGCTCCCTGGCTGCACGCCCACTGCTTGCCGAGCCAGCCATCGGGGAGGGGGGGAGCTTCGATGACCCGTGCGCGCTTGTCGTTGCGCGACACCTCACGGGCGATGATCCCGGTACCGTCGGTGGAGCGATCGTCCACCACCACGACCTCCACCGAGGGATAGTGGGAGCGGAGCACCGACTGCATGCACAGCGCTATGTTGCGCGCCTCGTTGCGCGCGGGGATGACCACGCTGACGAGCGGCGACTCGGACTTACGGAGCGCGATCTCGTCGCTCAGCTGCGGGGAGCCGCGCATCCGCCAGACGAGGATCAGCGGCACCGCCAGCCAGGGGATGGCCGCGAGAAGCGGCAGCGAGATCACGAATCGGGTTGCTCCACGAGTGCTGCCACGCTCGCGCGTTCCTCGCGTGCCACGAGCGTCGCGGCCGACATGCTCCCGATCACGTTCGTGGTGGTGCGGAACATGTCGGGTATCGTGTCGATCCCCAGAAGGATACCGATCCCCGCCACGGGCACGCCCGCGGCCATCATTACCGGAACCATCACGAGGATGGAACCGGAGGGGATGGCGGGAACGCTGAAGCTGACCAGCGTCGCGGTGACCACCATGCTCGCGAGCTGCGTGACGCCGAGCTCCACACCGTACAGCCGCGCCACGAAGAGTACGCCTATCGTGAGCATCGCGGCCGAGCCGCACCGGAATACCGATGTGGCCAGAGGGAGGAAGAAGGTGGAGATCTCGGCGGGAAGCTCGAGCGTGCTGTTCGACTCCTCGATCATCACCGGAAGCGCGGCGAGCGATGAGCGCGAGCTGAACGCCACCGCGAGCGCCGGAGTCGTGGCCTTCGCGAAGAGACGCATGGGGACGCGTCCCAGCACGGCTGCCGCGGGGAAGAGGAAGAGTGCCACGAAGAGAACGCACACGAGGGCGACGAGTGCCATGTAGTACGCCACCGCGCCGGCAGCGGAGAGTCCTAGCCGGGCCGCGAGCGGGAGCGCGAGCGCGAAGACGCCGAACGGCGCGAGCTCGAGCACCCAGCGCACGAGCACCAGCATCGCGTCGAACACGCTACGGAAGAAGGAGACCAGCGGCTCGCGTCTCTTTTCAGGGAGCTTGAGAATCGCTATCCCGAAAGCGATGGCGAACACGATGAGCGGAAGCATGGCTCCGTCCGCGGCCGCCTTCACCGGGTTCACCGGCACGAGCGAGACGATCCACTGCGCGATCGAGGGCACCTGCTTCGTTCCCGCCTCTACCGTCGCGCTGCTGCTCGCCGCCACCTCTCGCAGCGAAGCGCTCGCGGCGGGGTCTATCGAGAGGAAGCCAAGCAGCGGGTGGGCCACGAGCACCGCGAAGATGGCCGCGGCGAACGCGGTCACCGCGAACACCACCAGCGATCTCCGCCCCAATCGCCCGATGACCCTCGCGTCGGCCGCGTCGGCCACGCCCACCAGGAGGCAGGCGAAGACGAGCGGTACCACCGTCATCCGGATCGCGTTGATGAAGAGCGTTCCGATCGGCTCGATGAAGGGAACGACTCCCATGAGCGAGGGAACGAGCGAGATCACGATGCCGGCGGCGAGGCCGACGACCAGTCCGATCAGGACGCGCACGGTGAGCGACATCCGCTAATACTACTGCCGTGCCCGCGCCCGTCTATCCCCCGTTGACCATGCTCCCCTCCGGTCCTACGTTCCGGCGCGGCCGGATTCGCCGGCCGCGTATCGGGCCCGGAGGGAAGCATCATCATGGACGCCAAGAGCTTCGATGAGCTCGTAGCGGGAGGTGGCAGGCGAGTGAGTGAGATTCCGGCCGCCGAAGCGGTGGCCATGCACAGGAACGGAGACGACCTCGTCTACCTGGACGTTCGCGAGTCCAACGAGTGGAATCTCTTCCGGATCCCGGGCGCGGTGCACCTTCCCGTGGGACGAGTGCGCGAGGGTGTGCGCGCGGTGATCGCGCCCGACAGGCGGGTGATCGTGTACTGCGCGCGTGGTGGACGCGCGGCGGAGGCGGCTGACATAATGCGCGAGCTCGGGTACGACCATGTCGCGACCATCAAGGGCGGCGTGCTCGCCTGGCACGAGGTGGGCGGAGAGCTCGATCAGTAGCAGACCGGGAGAGCGAGTGGGTCAGCGCGACCGCCGGAGTCCAGCGGCAGGAATGGAAGCGACGCTCGATCATCCGCTCGTCCTCCGACTCTCTCGTGCGCTGGCAGGGCGCGTACCGAGCCGGATGGAGCTGGGCGATAACGCGCGGCGCGCGGCGGTGGCGCTCATTCTCCGCGCGAGCGAGCGTCGTTCCCTGGAGCTCCTGATGATCAAGCGCGCGGAATACGCGGGCGATCCGTGGAGCGGTCACATCGCGCTTCCCGGCGGCCGAGAGGAGCCGGGCGACCGCTCGCTCGAGGACACGGCCATACGCGAGACGCGTGAGGAGACCGCGCTCGACCTGATCCGTGATGGTAGGCTGCTCGGACGGCTCGACGACCTCGGTCCGCGTTCGGCGCCTCTCCCGCCGATCACGATTACACCCTTCCTCTTCGCGTACGGAGCATCCGGCATCGTGACGCTGAGCTCCGAGGTGGCCGAGGCGTTCTGGGTGCCGGTGGATGCGCTCCGCGATCCGCGAGCATCGCGCGAGATCGTCCTCGAGCTGACGAGCGGCCCTCGTCGTGTTCCGTCGTTCGAGCACGAGGGGCGCATCATCTGGGGGCTCACCGAGCGGATACTGCGGCAGTTCCTTCTGCTTTCGGAGTGAGGGGCGAGCTGGACCGGCAGTGTAGTTCTGTACTGACCAGACCTCGCCGTTTGCCGTACCCGGAACGCTTCGTGCAAGCCCGTACGCGGTGCGGACCGAGTGACGGCGCGGGGGCTCTCGTAAGGGCGAACCAGGAGGTTGCGTCGGTGAAAGACATGGTTCGGCGCGTGGTGTCTCTGATCACGCTGCCGGCAATAGTGTTGGTATGTGGGTGCTCGGAGGGGAGCGGTAGCCCGGCCGGAGACACCCATGCTTTCACCGCAGCAAGCCATAGTGTAAGACCCGGCCCCGCCGCGCTCCGTGTGTGCGCCGATCCCAACAACCTCCCCTTCTCCAACGAGCAGAGAGAGGGCTTCGAGAATCGGGTTGCCTCGATCGTGGCGGAGGAGCTGCACGTCCCGGTGAGCTACACGTGGTGGGCGCAGCGGCGCGGCTTCATCCGCAACACGCTCCGCGCGGGCAGCTGCGACGTCGTGATCGGCATTCCGCGCGGCGACGAGATGGTGCTCACCACCAGGCCATACTACCGCTCCACTTACGTGTTCGTGTGGCGCAGGGACCGCCACTACGATATCCGATCCTTCGACGACCCACGTCTGAAGAAATTGAAGGTAGGCGTGCACGTGATCGGCGACGACTACAACGCGCTGCCGCCAGGGATAGCGCTCGCGCGTCGCGGGATCGTGAACAACGTGGTGGGCTTCAGCATCTACGGCGACTACTCGAGACCGAGCCCACCGTCGGATCTCATCGGAGCGGTAGCTGATGGAAAGGTGGATGTCGCGATCGCCTGGGGACCGCTCGCCGGCTACTACGCCACACGTGAGCACGTTCCGCTCGAGATTGCTCCGGTCTCGCCGCGCATTGCGATGCCCGGGATGCCCTTCGACTACGCCATATCGATGGGAGTGCGCCGGGGCGACAGCACGCTCGCCAGGAAGCTCGACGCCATCCTCGACAGGAGGCACGATGACATCGAGAAAATCCTCCGCTCGTACGGCACGCCGCTGGTAGACGAGACGGGAGGAATCATCTCCGCCTCGGCGTCAGCCGGTGAGCCGCGTACGGGGACGTGACCGCATACGGGAATCGCGTCGGTAGCGAGCACGCGCGGTGCGCGTGCCTCGCCCTGCTGGCTCTCGCGCCCGCTGCGTGTAGCGAAGCGCCGTCGATGATGCGCCCCGCGAGCCGGCCGGCGCACACGCTCGCGGTGCTCGGCTGGTGGCTCCTCGCCATCAGCCTGCTGGTGGTGCTGATAATAGGAGTGCTCGAGCTGATCCCCGTGATCCGCCATCGCGGGAGCACGCTCGCCGACACGCCGCTCGTGAACACGCCGCCGAGCACCCGCTGGATCATCATAGGGGTCGTGCTCACCGGCCTCACTCTCCTCGGCACCTTCGCGTACTCCATGGTGGTGATGGGAGAGACCGTGAGCCCCGACGGGCAGCCCGCGCTCACGATCGAGATCGTGGGACACAGGTGGTGGTGGGAGGCGCGCTACCCGAGCACGCAGTCGTCGGACAGTTTCACGACGGCCAACGAGCTGCACATTCCCGTGGGCGTTCCGGTGCGCTTGCAGGTGGCGTCGGCAGATGTCATACACAGCTTCTGGATCCCACGTCTGCACGGGAAGATCGACGTGATTCCCGGGGTGCGGAATCAGTTCTGGATCCGCGCCGACTCGGCCGGCCGCTATCGCGGTCAGTGCGCCGAGTATTGTGGGCTGCAGCACAGCAACATGGCGGTGTACGTGACCGCGGAGAGCGCTGACCAGTTTCGGAGCTGGCTCGCCGCGCAGTCGCGCCCGGCCGCCGTTCCGCGGGAAGGTGAGACAGCACGTGGTCAGCAGCGCTTCATGCAAACGTGCGCGCTCTGCCACACCGTACGCGGTTCCATGGCGAGGGGGGTGATCGGCCCGGATCTGACGCATCTGGCGAGCAGGGAGACGATCGCGGGCGGCGAGCTCACCAACAACCGCGGCAATCTCGCGGGATGGGTAGTGAATGCGCCAAGCCTCAAGCCGGGCGCCCTGATGCCTCGTATCGACCTGGAGCCCGGCGATCTGCACGCTGTGCTGAGCTACCTGGAGACACTGCGCTGATGTGGAGGGACCGGTGGCAACGGTAGCAGAACGTCTCGTGACCGCGTGGGAGCCGCCAAGGAGCGTGTACAGCACGCTGGCGAGCGTTGACCACAAAGTCATCGGAAAGCGCTACCTGGCGACCGCGTTCGTGTTTCTCATCGTGGGTGGGCTCGAGGCGGCGGTGATCCGCGCGCAGCTGACTCGCTCCAATGAACACCTCCTCTCGCCCGAGGCGTACAATCAGCTCTTCACGATGCACGGGCTGACCATGATCTTCTGGTACGCCTTCCCGATCCTCTCCGGCTTCAGCAACTACTTCTTCCCGCTGATGGTCGGCTCGCGCGACATGGCGTATCCGCGGATGAACGCCTTCAGCTACTGGTGCTTTCTCTTCTCCGGGGTCTTCCTCTACACTGGGTACGCCGTGGGGCTCGGCCCCGATCGCGGCTGGTTCGCGTACGCGCCGCTCACCGAGCGCCTCTACGCGCCCGGGATCAACATGGACTTCTACACGCTGGCGCTGATCTTCCTCACGATCTCGGGGACCGTGGGCTCGATCAACTTCATCGTGACCGCGTTCAAGCTGCGCGCGCCCGGGATGTCTCTGGGCCGGCTGCCGCTCTTCATGTACGGGACGTTGACGGCGTCGTTCTCCATCATCTTCGCACTCCCCTCGCTCTCGGTAGCGTGCGTGTTCCTCTATCTGGACCGGAAGTTCGGCACGCACTTCTTCGACCCCTCGGGCGGCGGGAGCGCCATACTCTGGCAGCATCTCTTCTGGATCTTCGGCCACCCGTGGGTCTACATCGTGGTGCTGCCGGCGCTGAGCTTCGTTTCGATGATCATCCCCACCTTCGCGCGCCGTCCGATCGTGGGCTACGCCTGGAACGCGCTCGGCGTGGTGATGACCGGCGTGATCGGCTTCGGCGTGTGGGTGCACCACATGTTCGCCACCGGGCTTCCGCCCATGGCGATGAGCTTCTTCAGCGCGGGGAGCATGACGGTGGTGATCCCGAGCGCGATCTCGATCTTCGTCTGGCTCGCCACCATCTGGCAGGGGCGCGTGGTGCTGACCACGTCGATGCTCTTCGCGCTCGGCTTCATTTTCCTCTTCGTGATCGGAGGAGTGTCGGGCGTGGTCACCGCCGCCACTCCGTTCGACTGGACCATCACCGACACCTACTTCGTGGTGGCGCACATTCACTACGTGCTGGTGGGGATCAACCTCTTCCCGGTGATTGCCGCGTTCTACTACTGGCTCCCAAAGATCACGGGGCGGATGCTGAGCGAGCGGGTGGGGAAGTGGAACTTCTGGGTGATGTTCCTCTCGTTCAACCTGGGCTTCTTCCCCATGCACATCAGCGGCCTGCTGGGAATGCCGCGCCGCATCTTCACCTATCCGGCCGGCGTGGGGTGGGACACGGTGAATCTGATCACGAGCATCGGCTCGTACATCTTCGCGATCGGCGTGCTGCTCTTCGTGATCAACTTCTTCTGGAGTCTCTTCTACGGACCGCCGGCCGGCGACAATCCGTGGGATGCGAGCTCGCTGGAGTGGGCTACGGCCTCGCCGCCTCCTCCGTACAACTTCGAGGTCATTCCCACCATCGGGAGCCGCGATCCGCTGTGGGAGGAGCGGTTGGGGATGGGGCGACGGAGCTCGATTCACCGGGGCCCAACGCTCGCCGGCCCGGGCAAGGAGACTCTCCAGACATCCACGCTCGATGGCGAGCCGGTGGCCATCCTCAGGATGCCCGAGAATTCGATGTGGCCATTCATCGTCTCGCTGGCGCTTCTAGCTGCCTTCTACGGACTCGTGACATCCATCTGGTGGCTGGCGCTGGCCGGCGGAGTCCTGACGCTTTTCGGCGTGCACGGCTGGCTCTGGCCGAGCCGCACAGCGGTGGAGTCGTAGGCGATGGCGACCGCGAGCGCGGAGCACGCGACCCGATCCCTCGAGCAGATCTACGGAGTTCCGGTAGACGAGCTCCCGGTTGGAGTGGGCGGTACCGCGTCCACTGCCTGGTGGGGGATGGCGTTCTTCATCATCACCGAAGCCACGCTCTTCGCGTACCTGTTCTTCAGCTACTACTACCTCGGATCGCGGCACTCGCGGTGGCCGCCGCAGGGCGTGCCCGAGATGCGGCTCGCGGTGATCAACACGCTCATCCTGGTGCTGAGCAGCGTGCCAATGTGGCTCGCCGATCGAGTGCTGAGGCGTGGACGTCTCGCTCTATGCGCTTCTCTGCTGGGTGCGGTGCTGCTGATGGGAGTAGCGTTCCTGATCATCGAGGCCACCGAATGGAGCCGCCAGAGCTTCACGCCCGCGACGAACGCCTACTCCTCGCTCTTCTACACCATCACTGGCTTCCATTTCGCTCACGTCACCCTGGGGCTGCTCATGATAGTCGAGCTGCTCTACCGTGCGTTGGTGAACCGCATCGAGGTGCGCCGTCCGCTCGCGGTGAGGAACGTGGCCGCGTACTGGCATTTCGTGGGAGTAGTATGGGTGGTTCTCTTCCTCACCATCTACATCTCGCCCAGGGTCTGGTGACGATGAGCGCTCAGCGCGGGTAGCCGGGTTGATCGCCATGCGGAAGAACGGGCGTGTGCGTATCGTCGCGCTGTTGGTGATGCGCCGGAGGAGCTGACGATGTTTCGACGAAGGAGGGGACAGGGCGGCGGAACGGGAGTGGAGCGGTGCGTTCGCGCATCGTGCTCGTCGTCCTTCGCGGCCGCTGCGCCGGTTGCGCTCTCGCTTCTGCTCGGGGGGTGTCACAACGGCGGCGAGGTCCGCACCATTCCCGGTGGGGATCCCGATGCGGGGAAGGCGGCCATCGTCGCGTACGGCTGCGGATCCTGTCACAGTGTTCCCGGGGTGCGCGGAGCGAACGGGCTCGCGGCGCCTCCGTTGATCCACTTCGCCAGGCGGAGCTTCATCGCCGGCGAAGCATCGAACACCGCGGACAATCTCATCAGGTGGATCGAGGCGCCCGAGTCCATAGAGCCAGGTACCGCGATGCCCAACCTCGGCGTGACGGAGAGTGCTGCGCGCGATATGGCCGCGTATCTGTACACGCTGCGGTAGCGTTCTTCGGGTAGCGGTGTTTATATAGTTTCCGCGCGCCACCGCGTGCTCGACAGAGTAGGCGACGGCGAGCGGGTGGCGGCAGAGTCCACTGGAGCGCGCCGCAACCGCACATCCACCAGCACAGGTCCACCGATGCCGCTCGGTCTCCGCACGAACATCTTCCACGTGCCCGATCTCGCCCGCGCGAAGGACTTCTATTCGAAGGCCTTCGGCGCCGAACCCTACTTCGACGAGCCCTTCTATGTGGGCTTCAACATCGGGGGATACGAGTTAGGTCTCGACCCCGACCCGAGCTCCGGCAGCGCCGGTGCTGGCGGGAGCGTGACCTACTGGGGCGTGAAGTCGCTGGACGACGAAGTCGCGCGCTTCGAGCGAGCGGGTGCCAAGGTAGTCTCGCCGGCGCGCGACGTAGGGGAGGGGATCAAGGTAGCGAGTGTGGCCGATCCGTTCGGCAACATCGTCGGTCTGATCGAGAACCCGCACTTCTCGCTCGCGGGGAGCGCCGATGGCGGTGCCTCCGCATCTGCTGCGGTCGTATCGGCCGCTCGATCGGCGAAGGAGCTCTTTCCCTCGGCTTACGAGCGCGAGCACGCGACCACGCTCAGGGTGTTGCGAGCCTTCCCCGCGGAGCAGTCGGCCTTCCGGCCGCACGAGCGCTCCAACGCCGCGCTCCAGCTCGCCTGGACTTTCGTGCTGGAGGAGCGGATGATGCTCCTCGCGATCAACCGCGAATCGGTGGTGGGGAGCGGCTTCCCCGCGCCTCCCGACTCGTGGGAGAAGGTGCTCGACGCCTTCGAGGAGCAGCACGGCCGCCTCGTCGGACGTCTCCACTCCGCGAGCGAAGCCGCATATGCTGGAAGCGTGACGTTCTTCACGGGTCCAAACCAGATGGGCGACATCCCCACCTACGCCTTTCTCTGGTCGATGCTCTCCGACCAGATCCACCACCGCGGCCAGCTCTCGGTGTATCTGCGGATGGCCGGCGGTAAGGTCCCCTCGATCTATGGACCCTCGGCGGACGAGCCCTGGCGGTAGTGTGACGCCCGGCCAGGTGCGAAGTCATACCCAGGGGGTTATATTTCACTCATTGTATGACAAATCCATCGACATCAAAGGAGCCGTCGAGGGCTCCACGCCGGAGACGGCGCAGTAGCAGGACAGCTTCACAGCCAACCCGACATTCCTCGCTTCCCACAAGCCGCACCGCGTATACAGAGACGCGTGAGTGGCTGCTCGGTCGCCACGGTCCCGTGTGCGCCTATTGCGAGAACCGGATCCACGCTGAGTACATCACGCTCGACCACGTGACGCCGCGACGCGGCCAGACCGCGTACGACAGGCGGGACAACCTGGTGCTCTGCTGCCCAGGGTGCAACGCTCAGAAGGCCGACAAGCCGATCCTCGCCTTCCTCCTCGCCAGGCGCACTCGCGCGGCGAGTCTCCTCCGCTACGGCTCGCACCTCAGCACGATGCTGCGCGAGCTTGCCCGCGAAGTCGCCGGCCCCGAAGCCGCCGCCCGCGCCGAGCGCCTGTCCGATCCGGACTATCCGTATAAAGACTGAGGGGAGAGGAGACAGGGAACAGGTACCGGCTCGTGGGGCGAGGGCCCTCTACCCCGAGGCAGTTCCTGTTTCCTGTTCCCTGTCTCCTTTCTCCTCCGTCCCCTACGCCGGCGTCGCGATCGCGCCATCGAGACCATCGCTGCGGGGGGCCGCGACACGTCGCACCTCCTCCTGCGCATCGATGAGGAAGCCGAGCTCGCGTTCCACACTGCCGGCGGCGTCCAACAGGGTGGTGAGAGGCTCGAGGTCGTTGGCGCCGCCATGGACGCGGAGGAGGTCGAGACGGATCGACTCCAATGTGGCAACGGTGCGGGCGAGGTCGCGCTTGAGGTAATCGTGGCCCGCGACCAGGCGCTCGATGGCGGAGGCATGGCGCGCGGCCACGGAGTCGACGCTGCCGGAGGCGCCTGCATCCGAGGCATCTGAGATCGGGTCGGCGCTGGCGAGGAGCGCGGAAGTGGCGCGCTCATCGCGGGCGCGGGCGACGACGGCGGCGGTTTCCTCGATGCGCTTGCGGAGCGTGGTAGCTCTGGCTTCGAGCTTCTGAACTACCGCGGGCAGCTCGTGGAGTTGCTCGCGATACCGTTTGGGGAGCGAGGCGAACAGCTCACTGGCGGCGAGGCCGAGCACCATCTCGGTGGGACGGTCCACGAGCTGGTCGGGAGTGCCGCGTCGCTTGCCACCCAGGACCCGGGCGGTCCATTCGCCGAGGCGGCTGTTCCAGAAGCGCGTGCGAAGAGCGCCGAGCGAAATGGCGCGTGATACGCTCTTCGGCAGAAGTGGGACACCGAGCGCGGTGCTGGCCACGAAGGTGGCGGGGATGGCGAAGAAGAGGACACCGGTAATGGTGCTGGCCCAGTGCGGTACACCGCGGTCGTTGAAACCGAACACGCCGGTAGCAATGCACCCCGCTACCCACGCCGCGAAGGTCGGTATCGATGCATAGGTCGCGACGCGGAGGACGCGCAGCGGGAGTGCGAGTTTCTCCTCCAGCTCGAAGAAAAGCTCTTCCTGGCGTTCGGCGCGCCAGCGGGTCAGTGCGTAGCGGAGATCGGAGAGCGAGTAGCCCGCGCGCAGCACGCGATACGTCTGGCGCAGGTGAAAGATGGCCATCGGCACGGCGGGCAGAAGCGCGAAGCCGAGGGGTACGAGCGGGTTGTCGCGGCCTCCCATGTAGATCGATCTCGTGACCATATCAATGAGCTCGGCGGTAGCCATGAGGCCGAACAGCCCGCTCCATGCGGCGTAGGCGCTGCGCAGCGGGTTCTGCGCCTGCAGCCAGACCTTGAGTGGTGTCGGGAGCTGGCGCTGCGTGACGGCGGATGGCTCTAGCGCTTCCGCGAGTGCCTCGCCGCTCGGGAAGCGCTCGTCGCGATCCTTTCGAAGACAGCGGTCTATGGCGCGCGCCAGACGCTCGGGAACCGCGGGTGCCGCCTTCGCGACAGGTGGCGGCGACTCCGTGAGCTGCTTCGCCAGAAGCGCCGGCACCGATGACGCGTGGAAGGGCAGGCTCCCCGACAGGGCGAGGAAGCCGACCACGCCCAGCGCATAGAGATCGCTGCGGCCATCTATGGGATCGTTGGCTGCCTGCTCGGGGCTCATGAAGTGGGCGGTGCCCATGATCTGCCCCGGCTCGGTAGCCGAAGCTTGCGAGCCATCGCCGAGCGAAGCGATCGTCGCCACCTGTGCGATCCCGAAGTCGGTGACGAGCGCGCGACCGGTCTCACGCTCGATGAGGATGTTGTCGGGCTTGATATCGCGATGGACCACGCCGCGACCATGCGCGTACGCCAGCGCCCACGCGACCTCACGCAGCAGTCTTGCGGCGGCAGCTGGTGTGAGTGGCCCGTGTTCGCGGAGACGCTGACCGAGCGATTCACCGTCTATGTAGGCCATGACGAAGAAGACGAACTCGCCCACCTCGCCCACTCGATGGATCGGGACGATGTTCGGATGGGACAGGCCGGCGGCCGTACGCGCCTCGCGCATGAAACGCTCGCGAAGGTCCGCACGAGATGCGAGCGAGGTGGGAAGAACCTTGATTGCGACCTGCCTGTCGAGCTGCACGTCGCGCGCGAGGTAAACGATCCCCATCCCGCCGCGACCGAGCTCGCGCTCCAGCGAGTACTCTCCCGCGAGGGCACGCTGAAAGGCGACGAACTCCGTGTCCGCCGTGGCCGTCTGCATCGTCTCCGCTCCGTCGTAGGGGTCTCGCAAGATCTTACGGTGCGTTCGGTGGCCGGGTTTCCGCAAGCAGCCGGTGGTTGACAGCGCGCGCATCGGGAGCCTAATCACAAGCATGCTTCTCCCGGTGCCGAGACTGCGGAATCGTGCGTGGACGATCGCGCTTCTCGTGTCTCTCGTTGTTGCCGTCACCGCCTGCGAGGGCGAGAAGGACACGCGGCCAGTGATCACCTACTCGGGAAGCGCAGTGGGGTCGCAGGGCGAGACGGTTCGCAGGCAGATCGATCGCTTCGCGAAGATGCACCCCGAGATCGTGGTGCGCGTACAGCCGAGCCCCGATGACGCGACGCAGCGGCACCAGCTCTTCGTGCAATGGCTCAACGCGCACGTGGGCGATCCGGATGTGCTGGAGCTCGACGTCATCTGGACATCCGAGTTCGCGGCGGCTGGGTGGGTCCGCTCGCTCGAGCAGTATTCGCCGACACGCAGCGACTTTTTCCCCGCGGCCATCGCGGCTAACACGTGGAACGACACGCTCTACGCCATCCCTTGGTACGTGGGCGTGGGGCTCCTCTACTGGAGGACGGACCTCCTCGACCACGCGCCGCGCTCGCTCGGCGAGCTGGTGTCGCAGGCAGAGCGTGCCATGCGTGCGCCGGATGGCCCGCCGTACGGATTCGTGTGGCAGGGGGCGCGCTACGAGGGGCTCATCACGACTTTCGTGGAGTACCTCGGCGCGTTCGGTGCGGAGATCATGAACGACAGCGGTCAGGTAGTGGTGGATTCGCCGCGCGCGATCAGCGCGCTCGCCTTCATGCGCGACGAGATCACCACCAACCACATCGCGCCGCCCGAGGTGCTCACCTGGCACGAGGAGGAAACGCGCTTCGCCTTCCAGAACGGAAACGCGGTATTCATGCGTAACTGGCCGTACGCATTCTCGCTTCTCTCCGACAGCTCGCAGTCGCGCGTGGCGGGGAAGTTCGCGGTCGCCGCGATGCCTGCCGCCGAGGGTGGTCGCCCCACCACCGCGCTGGGCGGCGCCGAGCTCGCGATCAACTCCTACAGCGAGCATCCGGACGTCGCCTGGGAGCTGGTAGAGTATCTCACCGCACCGGAGCAGCAGCTCGAGCGCGCGGCAGCGACCGGAGACTATCCGACGAGGAAGGCGCTGTACGATGACCCACGCCTCGCGAAGGTGCTGGCGGTTCCGCTCGACCAGGTGCGCACCGCCATAGAGAGCGCGGTTCCTCGTCCGGTGACTCCGATCTACACGGAGCTCTCCGGGCTCCTCCAGGTACAGTTGCATCGCGCGCTCATCGGCCAGACGTCCCCCGCCGATGCACTGCACGCGGCCGCGCGGCAGATGAAGGCGGTGATCAGGGAGTCGGGGCTCGACGAGCGTGAGGTCGCGGCAGCTTCGTTCGCCCCGGCAGCATCGGTCATCCCCGCGAAAGCGGGGATCCATGTTACTCGACCGAACATGGATCCCCGCTTTCGCGGGGATGACGGGCGACAAGATCTCCGCTTTCGCGGGGATGACGGTGGAATGGATCCCCGCTTTCGCGGGGACGATGCTGGGAGAGCACCCCGATGAGCGCGCGCACCGAATCCGACGTTCGCCTCGCGCGGTGGCTCGTCGCGCCGGCGCTCATCGTCATCTCCCTGGTGGCGATCTTCCCGCTCGGCTGGACGGTGTGGGAATCGCTCCACCGGCACGACCTGCGGCTGCCATGGCTCGGCCAGCCCTTCGTCGGCCTCGGCAACTACGCGCGGATCATCCACGACCCGCGCTTCTGGGGCGCGCTCGGGCACACCGCGCTCTTCACCGTGGTCAGCGTGGCGCTCGAGCTGGTGCTCGGTCTCATCTTCGCGCTCGCGATGAACCGTGCCTTCCGCGGCCGCGGCATCGTACGCGTTGCCGTGCTGGTCCCATGGGCCATACCTACCGTGGTCGCGGCACTACTCTGGCGCTTCCTCTTCGACTCGCAGGCGGGGATCGCAAACGTCCTGCTCGTGCAGACCGGTCTGATCGACCAGCCCATCGTATGGTTCGTGCACGCCGCCACGGCGTGGGTGCCCGTGATCCTCGCGGATGTCTGGAAGACGACGCCCTTCGTTGCGCTCCTCCTTCTGGCCGGCCTGCAGAACATCGACTCCGCGCTCTACGAGGCGGCGGAGGTGGATGGTGCGGGCGCGTGGCGGCAGCTCATGAGGATCACCATCCCGCTCCTGAAGCCCGCGATCCTGCTGGTGCTGATCTTCCGCACGCTCGACGCGTTCAGGGTCTTCGATCTCATCTACGTCCTCACTGGCGGCGGGCCGGGGACCTCTACCGAGCCGATAGCGCTCTACGCCTTCAACGCACTTCTGCAGAATCTGCAGTTCGGCTACGGTGCGGCGATATCGGTGGTGATCTTTCTCATCACCTTCGGGCTCGCGCTCATCTACATCAAGGGACTCGGCGCCGGCGGCGCTGCGGGGGTGGAACGGTGACCGTCGACCTCCGTCCCACCGAAACAGCCACGGGGGCACGCACGCCGGAGGAGCGGAGCGTGGGTGCGCCCACGCGGAACAGGGCGAGCGCATCGAGCATCCTGGGATGGGTCGGGCTCGCGGTGCTCGTGCTGCTGATCGCCTTCCCACTCTACTGGGCGATCGTCGCGTCTTTCACGCCAGAAGCGACGCTCTTCCGTGAGCCGTCGCTCTGGCCGCGCACGATCATCCTCGATCACTATCGCGCGCTTTTCACCACGCGACACTTCTGGGTGCCGATCCGCAACTCGATAGTGGTGGCCGGAAGCACCACGATCTTCTGCGTGGTCGTCGGCTCGCTCGCCGCGTACGCGCTCGCGCGGCTTCGCTTCAGAGGGAAGGCGCTCATCCTCGGCTTCATTCTGGCCGTGTCGATGTTCCCGCAGATCTCCATCGTGAGCCCGCTGTATCTCATGCTTCGCGCGCTCGGCCTGATCAACACGTACCCAGGGTTGATACTGCCGTACCTGACCTTCGCGATGCCGCTCACCGTGTGGCTCCTGGTAGGGTATTTCCGTCAGCTACCGCCGGACCTCGAGGAGGCCGCGCTGGTGGACGGCGCGAGCCGGTGGCAGAGCTTCGTGAAGGTGCTCCTTCCGCTCAGCGTGCCTGGCGTCGCGACCACCGCGATTCTCACTTTCATTTACTCGTGGAACGAGTTCCTCTTCGCGCTCTCGTTCACGGTGGGACCGGACCGGCAGACCGTGCCGGTGGCGATCGCGCTCTTCAGGGGGCAATACCAGGTACCGTGGGGCGAGATCCTCGCTGCGGCCGTGGTGGCGACGGTACCGGTGGCGGCGACGGTGCTCATCTTCCAGCGCCGGATCGTACAGGGGCTAACGGCAGGCGCGGTGAAGGGATAGAGAGGAAGCTCGCACACTGCGGCGGCCCCTCGTTTGCGTTGGGGCTTGGCGACGAGGTCAGGCCTCCGCGCTCGAGCAGGCTGAGCAGCGGTGCGAGCCCTGCTCGGCTTGCTCGAAACCGGAGGCCCAGCCCCCTACACTCGGAGGAGAAATGCGCTGGTCGCCATCGGGTAGAAGCTCGGATCTGGAGGATCGCCGCGGTCAGTCGCGCGGATTCGGAATGGGCGGAGGCCGCATGAAGATCGGACTCGGTGGCGCGCTAGTGCTGCTGGTGCTGAGTCTCATCTTCCGCCAGGACTTCTTCTCGCTTCTGGCTGGCGGCGCCGTGGACACCGGCCCCGTGCCAGCAGCGGACAGCGCCATCGCGCCCGTGCAGTCGTCGCCCGAGGAGGAGAACCTCGTGAACTTCGTCTCCTTCGTCCTCGACGACGATCAGGGGATGTGGGACCAGCTGCTGCCGAAGACATACGGCGTACCCTACCAGCACGCGAAGCTCGTCCTCTATCGCGACGTGACGCAGACCGGCTGTGGTGTGGGCCAGGCGGCCACCGGTCCGTTCTACTGTCCCGCCGACCAGAAGCTTTACGTGGACCTCGGTTTCTACGACGAGCTGCGCCAGCGCTTCGGCGCGCCCGGCGACTTCGCGCAGGCGTATGTGCTCGCGCACGAGATCGGCCACAACGTGCAGGCGATACTCGGCACCGACGCGAAGGTGCTCGCCGCGTCACGCAGGAACCCTTCGCAGGCCAATGCGCTCTCGGTGCGGATGGAGCTGCAGGCCGACTGCTACGCGGGCGTGTGGGGTCACTCGGCGGCGCAGCGCAACAAACTCGATCCTGGCGATGTGCAGGAAGGACTTCAGGCCGCGGCGGCCGTGGGCGATGATCGCCTGCAGAGGATGAGCACCGGCGGCGTCGATGCCGATTCCTTCACGCACGGTACGTCGGAGCAGCGCATGCAGTGGTTCCGGCGAGGATTCGAGTCCGGCGACCCCAGGTCGTGCGATACGTTCAGCGCGGCGATGTAGCAGGAATGGTGCGCCGACGCAGTCAGGCCCCGCAGCGTGCACGCTGCGGGGCCTGACTGCGTCTACCGCGTAACGTGAGGCAGCGTCCGGTCGTTTACCAAGCGATAGCGAAGCTCTGCCCGGTAATCGAACGGTGATGCACGATCCTGCATGATGTGGCGCCGCCGGCCGAAACCGCGCATCACCGTAAGGCGTAGGGTAGATGCGCCACAGCGACAATCGCGTAGCGTCGGCGGTGTGTCGGGACTTCGATGGAAAGTCGCCGCCGATCTCGAGCACAGCGCGATGGAATCGAGGTTCGTCCATGCTGCATATGGTCCTTCCCGCACGCGTCGGTAAGCGCTGGCCACCGCAGCGGTGCCGGGCGCGGCACCTCGCGACGAGTACGGCGCCGGCCGGCAATCAGAAGAGAAGCTCCCCATGACACGGCGCTCGAGGATCTGGTTGACGCTCGCCGTGCTCTTCAGCGCCGCCAACTTCGCCGGAGGGCTATTCGCCGCCGCGCAAGGAGAGCTCGTTCATGCTGGCGTTCATGCCGCGTTGATGCTCCTTGGCTTGTACCCAGTCTGGCGACTCACATCGGGTGGTCGCGAGCGCCGCATGCAGCGCGGTGATGAGGAGGCGATCCAGGCCTCGCCCCGGGATCTCACCGACCGCTTGACGCGCCTCGAGCAGGCCGTCGACGCGGCCGCGATCGAGGTCGAGCGAGTCGGCGAATGGCAGCGGTTCCTCACGCACTCGCTCACCGACGACGGCGCTCAGCAAGCGGCCCGGGATGGAGCCGCGGAACCGATCCCGGCCGAACAGCGCGAGCAGGCGCCGCACGACCGCCGTCAGTGATGTGAGTGAGCTCGATAGCTCTCCACTGGACATCGCAAACAGCTGGTGGTACTGTCGAGTCAGGCAGGATCGGTTCGGCCGTCATCTCTTCCTCACGACTACGAGGCCATCATGCGAAGTGTGATCGGTGTCGTTGCTCTTTCCTCGATCGTCCTGCTCGGCGGCCGACTCTCGGCGCAGAGCACATCCAATGCGACCAACGCGTTCGGACCGCGCCCTGCACTTTCGTTGAGCGCGGGCGTCTCGCAGTTCGATCTCTCCGGCACTGGTACGACGAACATCGTCGCTCTGCGCGGCGAGTATCCGCTCGTCCCAGCGCTGCTCGTAGAGGGTGGTATGACGATCGCGCGGCCGCAGCAGGCGTTCAGCGATCGTGGTACGCTGCTGATGCCGGAGCTGCAGCTCCAGTTGCAGCTCCCGAAGCGCGTAGCACCGTTCATTGGGCTCGGCACCGGCTTCGCGCACGATGGCGCGGTAGCCCGGTATGGTGGCGACAGCAACCGGATCACCTTCTCCGGCGCGGCCGGCCTGCGAGCCGCG
The DNA here is from genome assembly GCA_036565685.1 of Gemmatimonadaceae bacterium. Lineage (GTDB taxonomy): Bacteria > Gemmatimonadota > Gemmatimonadetes > Gemmatimonadales > Gemmatimonadaceae > JADGGM01. The sequence goes on along the minus strand of DATCXR010000040.1, from coordinate 34,611 downwards.
ATCACGCGCCAGGTAGGAATGCGTGCAGAGCTGAGAGTTCGCTATTTCGGGACCGGGTTCAACGGAAGCACGGCAGACTGGACGCTCGGAGCGGCCTGGCGGTTCTGAGCGACGGTGAGCGACGTGGTCGGAGTCGACGTGGTCGGAGTCGACGTGGTCAGCTCTTGCATCGTGCATGAGGCGGCCAATTGGCTGCTGTGCTCGATCTCGTAATCGCTGCTCTCCTAGTCATCCCCCGCGAAAGCGGGGTCCATGTCGCTCGACCGAACATGGATCCCCGCTTTCGCAGGAATGACGGACCCCGCTTTCGCGGGGATGACTTATGAATGGGTCCTCGCATTCGCGGGGACGACTTTTGAGTAGGTCCCCGCATTGGCGTGGATGATGGTAGATGGGTTTCCGCAAGTCGCGCGGAGGACGACTTGACGGGATGCAAGATTCAGATGGCCCGAGCCTTGACAGACTCCGTCGCGCATTATATAACTAATCAGTTCCATAACCCAATAGTTATACACAACACAAACCGATGATCTCCTCGCACCAGCTCGACGCCACCTTCGCCGCCCTCGCCGACCCGACTCGCCGGGCCATCCTCGCGCGCCTAGCCAGCGGGGAGGCATCCGTGGGTGAGCTCGCCGAACCCTTCGATATGAGCCAGCCGGCCATCTCGAAACACCTCAAGGTGCTCGAGCGAGCGGGGCTCATCACCAGCGGTCGCGAGGCGCAGCGAAGGCCGCGGCGGATGGACCCCGCGCCACTGGCGGAGGCGGCCGAGTGGATCGAGCGGTACCGGAAGATCTGGGAGGGGAACTACAAGCGGCTCGACGCCCTGCTCGACGAGCTGCAGAGAGCAGGCGCGAGAGAGCCAGCCAACGGCGCGCCGGGCGACCGGTCGGTCGCGAGAGGGAAGGGGGAGCGACCTGCCGTCAGAGCGTCCGCCAGACGATCGACCAGCAAGGCCACCACGAAACGAAGGGGAGGAAAGGGAAAATGAGCCAGACAGCCGAGAAGTCGCAGCCAAACTCGAAGAAGGACGTGGACGTCACCATGCCGAGCGACCGCGAGATCCGCGTGACCCGCACCTTCGACGCACCTCGCAAGCTCGTGTTCGAGTGTCACACCAGGCCCGAGCTGCTGAAGCGCTGGCTGCTCGGTCCTCCGGGATGGACGATGCCCGGGTGCGAAATGGACTTCCGCGTGGGCGGGAAGTACCTCTACACCTGGCGCAACGAAGCCGACGGGAGCGAGTTCAGCATCGGAGGCGTGCACCGCGAGATCGTCCCGCCCGAGCGAATCGTCACGCTCGAGAACTTCATGGGCGATGAAGCGCTCAACACGCTGATACTCACCGAGAAGGACGGCCGCACCACGATCGAGATCACCATGCGCTTCGAGAACGAGGAGAAGCGCGACCAGGCGCTCAAGACGGGGATGACTGATGGAATGGCGATCAGTTATGACCGTCTCGACGAAGTGCTGGAGGCGCAGAAGGGAGCGTGAGGCCTGGCCAGGAGATGGCAGGCGCCCGACGAGCCTGCGCGAGGAGAACTATCACCGGACGCCCACCTTTCACGAGAGATCCAGCATGCACTGCATCGTGCAGAGAGCCCTCATATCGCTCGTTGCGGGTGCTGCGCTCGCCGCCTGCACCACCGCCCGCAGCGAGCCCGAGTTCCTCGTTACCCCCGAAGCAGCGAGCCGACCGTTCTCGCCAGCCGTACGTGCGAGCGGCCTGCTGTTTCTCGCCGGCAAGCTCGGCACCGACAGCACCGGCAGGCTCGCGCCCGGCGGGATCCATACAGAGACGCGTCAGGCAATGGAGAATATCGGCGCAGAGCTTAGGAAGGCCGGCTCGGGCTTCGACCGTGTGCTCAAGTGCACCGTATTCCTGGCCGACATGGGCGAGTGGGCGGCGATGAACGAGGTGTACGCGCCGTTCTTCCCGGAGGGGAAGCGGCCCGCGCGGACCGCGGTAGCGGTGAGCGGTCTGGCGCTGGACGCGCGCGTGGAGATCGAGTGCATCGCGGCGGCGTGAGCGGGTAGAGCATCGGTCCGAGGTACTGCGTCGACTCGTGGCACCCGAACGAGTCGGGTTCCGTAGGGAGTGAAGGAGGACTCACCTTGGCGGTGAGTCGAGCGGTCCTCACCAAGCCAGGAGAAGACGGATGTACGAAGATGCGATAATCGCGGCGATAGTAATCGGAGGGCCGATGCTCATCGTCCTTGTCCGGATGGTTCTGCGTCACAAGGAGAAGATGGCGAACCTCGATGCGCTGCCGCAGAAGTCGACGGCCGGAATCGACGCGCGACTCGCGCGGCTCGAGGACGCGATAGACGGGATCGCGCTGGAGATGGAGCGTCTCGGCGAGGGCCAACGATTCACCGCGAAGCTGCTCGCGGAGCGGGGGAACAGGGCTGAGGCGCCGGTCGTGTCGCGACCGCCGGAGAGGGCGAGCACTCCGAATTGACCGCCGCTGTCACGAGACCTCGGCACTTGTGCACAAGTGCCGAGGTCTCGTGGTGGTTCTTGCCGGCTCGATTCTCGTCTACTACGCACTGGTGGCCCCCGCCATTACCGAGCCGCGCGTGGGACGGCGAAGCTCGACGTTTGCGCTGCCCACCGGGAGTAGACGATGTAATAGGCGACGATGCCGGCCACCGCGAGGTCCCAGCCGAGGCACGGCATCGTGTACCAGTCGGGGGCGAACGCGCGACCCGGCCCCGCATAGTGAAGCGCGAGATCCCAGACCGGATGCAGCGCCCATCCCGCAACGATCCACCAGAGCGAGCCGCGGAGCCCGCGCGCTGCGATCGTCCCGTATACCGCCACCCCCGCCAATTCCGTCGCTAGCCAGAGCGGGCCAGCGCTCGCGTTCACCGAGAAGTGGACGTAGACCAGCGCCGCCAGTACCAGGCCGACGACGAGGATCTGCCGTGTGTAGCGCGGGAGTGCGTAGGCAATTCCCACGAAGAGTGCGCCGAGGATGACGCCGCTCGGTATCGCAATGTCTGTGTGCATTGGATTCACAGTGATTGCTCGATTCTCGGTTGGTATCGTGCGCTCTCGTGAGCGCGAGACCATTCTACCGAGAGAGGGCGCGTCCCGAATTGAATGGAGGGACTGACCTGTGGCGCATCGCTCGGACAGGGCGGTGGAGGAAGCTGTCCGATCTTCGAGAAACAGACGTCTGGCGCTCTGCGACTCTCGGCAGCATGTTCTCTCGCGGCGCAGGAGCCTCAGCCACCATCTCCATCGTCCAGGAGTCTCGCCGATGATCAGAGTATCGAAGAGATTCGTCGATCGTGCCCGCGGAAGCCTTCGACGCTACCAACGTGTCCTGGAAACGGCACGCAGCCGCGACGTCAACGAGTCCGACACGTGCGTCATCGTCTCCGATATCGTCTCGGACGTACTCGGCTACGACAAGTACACCGAAGTCACCACGGAATTCGCGATTCGAAGCACGTTCTGTGACCTCGCGATCAAGCTGGATGGCAATGTCCAGTACTTGATCGAGGTCAAGTCCATCGGGACGGAGCTCAAAGACAATCACCTCAAGCAGGCCGTGGACTATGCCGCAAATCAGGGCGTCGATTGGGTGCTCCTGACCAATGGCGTCGTCTGGCGAGCATACCGCCTCAGGTTCGAAAAGCCGATCCAGCACGACGAGGTATTCACAATCGACCTGCTCGATGCTGCAGCGAAGCCGGCGCAGCACCTCGAGAAGCTCTACCTGATCAGTCGGGAGGCCGCCGGCAGCTCCGCTCTGGGCTTCTACGCCCAGCAGAAGGAAGCGACGAGTCGTTATGTGGTAGCGCGGCTCCTTCTGGACGAGCCGGTGTTGATGACCGTGCGTAAGCAGCTCCGGCGACTCTTCCCAGGAGTTCGTGTAGGAGCGGAAGAGATAGCGGGGTTTCTGCGCAATGAAGTTCTGAAGCGAGAGGTGCTGGAGGGCGAGCGCGCAGATGCCGCTGACAAACTCGTTCGCCGGGCAAACCGTAAGCACCAGCGTGTAAAGGCCGAGCGTCCGGAGCCTGCCGCCGTTCCGGCAGCGGTCGCGAAGCTGCCGGAGCCTCCGTCGTCAGTCCGTACGCCAGCGACGTGACGCCCATCGGTCTGTACCGGTTCATGCTTCTCTAACGCTGGAGGAATGTATGCGCCGCTGGAGTTCACTCGCTCTGCTGATCGCGCTCGCGGGGTGCAATCCGAGCATACAGGAGATGGAAAACGTGCTGCCTGCGGTCGGTAGCCCGGTGCCGGCATTCGAGTTCCGGCAGCTCGGAGGCACTCACGCGACACCGGCCAGCCTCGCTGGAGAACCCGCCGTACTCGCTTTATGGTCGAGCACTTGCTACGCCTCCCGTCTGGCGCTGAGGGAGCTGGCCGACATGCAGAAGTCCTACGCGTTGCGAGGTGTACGGCTCCTTGTCATCGCCGATGATGCGGATTCAGCTGCCGTACAGCGGGTACTGGATGATGCTGGCGTAGCACTTCCGGTTGCGCTCGCCGACGGGAAGCTCACAGACGTCTTTGCACCGGGTAGACGGTGGCCGTGGCAGAGGGGCGTGTCTTTGCCGAGCTTCCTCGTCCTCGATGCTGACGGCCGAGTCACTAACCGAATGGTCGGAGTCGACGTGGACGCGGACCCCAGAAAGGGTCCCGGCAGAGCAAGTCTCGACAGAGTGCGCCACGCGCTCGATCTGCTCGTGCCGCCGCCACAACCGAAGCAAGCGCTCCACGCTGGGGCGTAGCCATCACGTACTGTGAACGAGCCGAATGCGGCGTCCAGGGAGCGCCGCAGGACGAGCGACTCAGCGGCTTCCTCCGCACTCACCAACTCGATGAAACCTATCCGAACTGTGCGCCCGCGTTCGGCCGCCATCAGCGAAGTACGCGCACGCTTCCTGAAGCGAGCGTTTCCTCGGCTGATCATGAGCCTCCTCGTCGCGATCGCCGCAGGCGCCGCATTCCTGGTGTCCTTTGCTCTTCTGCGGTCAGGAGTCCTCTCGATGGGGGTACGCTACGGAGCAGCCGCTCTGGCAGGCTACGTTGTGTTGCTCGCGCTGCTCCGCGTATGGCTCTGGGCTGCCGTACGGCGGGCGGCAAGAGGCCGGCGGGAGTCGGACACCACCCTGGTCGACGCCGTGCTCGATAACCTCTCGGACGTAGTCCTTCCGGAGCCGGGCTCGGCGCACAACGTGTTCGGTGGCGGTGGAGGATTCGGCGGAGGCGGCGGCGGTACGAGTTGGGGTGGCGGGAACCCGGCAGGTCCTGAACACGGACTTCCGTGGACCGGCCAAGCGAGGCACGCTACCTCTTCAAGGCACTTCTTCTCCTCCGCTCATCATGGCGGAAGCGGGAGCAGCTCCGGCGGTGATGGCGGCTTCGACCTGGACTTCGACCTGGATCTCGACGATGGGTGGCTCGTAGCCATCCCGATAATCGCGGCAGTTGCAATGGGAATCGTCGTGGTCGGTGTGGTCTGGACCGCGCCAGCGCTCTTCGCCGAACTTCTCCTGGACGCACTCGTCGCAGCAGGCGTCTACCGTGGACTCCGGCGCTCGGACGTGCACTCGTGGCTGGAGAGCGCGGTTCGCCGTACTCGCTGGGCGGCAGCGGCGGTGATCGTGATCGCGATCGCAGCCGGGTCTCTCATCCAGCACTTTGCTCCTGACGCGGTATCGATCGGCGATCTCTGGCGCTGATCCCATGGCTGCGCGATCTCACCACTCGACGTGGAACAGCGTGCGCAGGATCCCGAATCGCTACTCCCCTCGCAACGCCTTCACCGGCTCCACGCGCGATGCCCGCCACGCCGGCACCCAGCTCGCCGCGACCGCGACTACCACGAGCAGCGCACCTATCCCGACGTACGTCGCTGGATCGGCGGGGCTGACCTCGTACAGCTGCCGGCGCAACAACCCCGAGAGCGCAACCGCGGCCGCCGCTCCCACCACCAGGCCGGCGAGCGTGAGCGTCACTCCTTCACGGATCACCAGCCGCTGCACGTCCGCCGCTCTCGCACCGAGCGCGAGACGGATGCCGATCTCGTGCACGCGCTGGCTCACGCCGTAGGCGATGACGCCATAGAGCCCCACCGCGGCGAGCAGCAGTGCTGCCGCCGCGAAGCTGCCCACCAGAAGCATCGCGAACCTCCGCTGCGCGAGCGACTGCGAGAACACCGCATCGAGCGTGCGCAGCTCCGTCAACGTAGTTCCAGGAGCACTCTGCCGAGCGGCATCACGCAGCGCCTGCGTTAGCGATGCCGGGTCCGCCGACGAGCGCACGACGAGCGAATACACGGGATACGCGAACTGCGTTGCGGGAATGTACAACGTCGGCTCGGCGGGCTGGGAGAGCGAGAGTTGCCGCACGTCGCCCACTACGCCCACGATCTCGGTTGCCGTCGTGTCGAAGATGCGGAGGCGCTCCCCGATGGCGTCGCGGCCGGGCCAGTACTTCGCTGCTGCCGCCGCGCTGATCATGGCTACGCGGGGAGCGTTCAGGTCATCGTGGCTGTCGAAGGCTCGGCCGCGCATCACCGGAATCCCCATCGCCGCGAAGTAGCCGGGCGATGCGATCTGGTACTGCAGGTGCGGCCGGTCCGACGGATCCACCGCCGGGCGCCCGACGACGCTGACGGTAGTCGCTTCCATCGCACCGGTGAGCGGCAGCGATGAGACGAGACCCGCCGCGCGCACGCCGGGGACGGCTCGCACTTGCGCGACGAGGTTCGCGCCCACAGCCGCCCATCGAGGCTGCTGCGCAAGAAAGTCCGCTTCCGGGTCGGACGGGAGCGATACCGTAGCCGCAATGGCATCCTCGGGATCGAATCCTGGCGCCACGCGCTGCAGCCGGATGAAGCTCTCCAGGAGAAGCGCGCCGCCGACTAGCAGCATGAGCGACAGCGCCACTTCGCCCACGACGAGCCCGCGACGCAGCAGCGCATGCGACGATCCGCCGGCAGTTCGCCCGCCGTCGCGCAGCGACCCGGCCAGTCCTGATGGCGACGCGTGAAGCACGGCCGCGTAGCCGAATGCACTTCCAGTCCCCATCGCTACGGCGAGCGCAGCGAGGAGCACGCGCCAGCTCACTGCGATATCCTCGGCGCGGGGGAGGCCTGGCGGAAGTATGCCCGCGAGCGCGCGGGTCGCCCACGCCGCGAGCAACACCCCGAGCCCGGCGCCCATGAGCGCCAACAGGACGTTCTCGCTCACTAACTGTCTGACGAGCCGTCCACGCCCCGCGCCGAGGGCAGCCCGCACAGCGAGCTCACGTTGGCGACTCGCGGTGCGCACGAGGAGAAGGTTCGAGACGTTCGTGCACGCGACGAGGAGCACGAGCCCTACGGCGCCAAGGAGGAGAAGCAGGCCGCCGCGCACCGCTTGCGTCGCTGCCTCCTGCATGCGCACAACGTTTCCACCCCACTCCTCGGGCTTGCCGCCGAACTCCGGTGCCATGGCGTGCATGATCCGGTCGGCCTCGTCTCTCGCCTGCGCGGCAGTCACGCCAGGGCGGAGCGAACCCGCGACCGCGATGTTCAGAGTGCCCCGCTGCTGTAGATCACTCGGCGTGAACACCAGTGGCGTCCAGATCTCCGTGCGAGAAGCGAACTGCAGGCCGCCCGGCAACTCGGCGCCGCGTGGGAAGTCGAAGCCGCGTGGCATTATCCCGATGACGGTGTACGATGCGCCGTTCAGATGCACGGCGCGGCCGACGACGCCGGGATCGCCGCCGAAGCGGCGTTGCCAGATTCCGTAGCTGAGGATCGTCGCGCGCGCCGCGCCGGGCTCTTCATCGTTCGCGTCGAACGTGCGGCCGAGGAGTGGCCGTACGCCGAGCGCCTCGAAGAGTCCCGCGCTCACGCGCGCGCCTGGCAGCTGCTCGGGCTCGGTACCATCGGTGATGGTGAAACCTCGCGAGCGGAACGCGGCCAGCTCGTCGAACGAGCGCGCACGATCGCGCAGCGCGAGGAAGTTACCCGCCGAGAAAGGGAGCTCATCGCTCTGAATTTCCGGAAGGCGGGCGGTGGTCCACACCAGGGCGATGCGGTCGTGGTTGGGGTAGGGGAGTGGGCTCAGGAGTATGCCGTCCACCACGCTCAGCATCGCGGTCGCGGCGCCGATGCCGAGTGCGAGAGTGAGCAGCGCCGCCACCGCGAAGCTGCGTGCGCGGCCGAGACTGCGCACGGCGAAGCGCACATCCTGGCGGAGCCCGCTCCACCACTCGCCGCGCGCTGCGCGCGATACGCGGTGCCTGTCGATCTCCGCCAGCTCGGCGCGTGCGGCCGCGGCGTCGCCGAACTCGCGCCTTGCCTGCTCCTGCGCCGCGGCTGGCGTCATGCCATCGCGCTCGAGCTCCTGGGCGCGGGTGTCGATGTGGAAGCGGATCTCGTCGTCCACGTCGCGCTCCACGGAGTTGCGAGCGCTCGGGAGCCGGAAGATGCGGCGCGGGTCATCACTCATGCCGGTGCTCCCTCCTCCGAGGCCGCGAGCACCCTGGCGATCGCGGCCGCGTAGCGCGACCAGCGAGCCGACTCCGCCCGGAGCTGTCCTCGTCCGGCAGAAGTGAGCCGGTAGAACTTCGCCTTGCGGTTGTTCTCCGAGAGTCCCCACTCGCTGGTCACCCAGCCGCGGTCCTCGAGACGGTGCAGGGCGACGTAGAGCGCGCGGTCCTCCACGCCGAGCGTGCCCGCGGAGGCGGTCTTGATCCAGCGCGCGACGGCGTAGCCGTGCCGCGGGCCCCAGATGAGGGAGCGCAGGACCAGAACGTCGAGCGTTCCCTGGAGGAGATCGAGCTCCTGCGATTGCGCCATGTCATCTCCCCGGAAATGTTCCCCGGAACTGTTACTGGGAGAAGATTGCCTGGCGCCGGGCTGCTGTCAAGATCAATGCTCCTGGTCGGCCGCTGTGGGCCCGACGGGTTGACCGGGGGCGGGGGTGGATCGTCTTACTGGTGCACGCTGGCGCGCTCGTACGTACTTGCCGCATCAGCGGGCAACCCTTTTCCGGAGCTCAGAACGATGCGTCATACCGCTTCCATGGGCGCCGCGCGCCTGGTAGCACTGGCTGCTCTGACGTGGGCCGCGACGGCGTGTTCCTCCACCATCAGAGCCGGCTCGCCGCCTGCGCCGGTCGTGCGTGGGGACCAACGGGTCGACAGCCGCGGTAATGGTGAAGCACGGGGTAAACCGCTCGGCATCCCGCGCGGCCATCTACCGCCACCGGGGAAGTGTCGCGTGTGGTTCCCCGGAAGACCGCCCGGGCGCCAGCCGCGACCGGTGAGCTGCAGCGCGGCGATGGCCAACGCACCCGCTGGCAGCTGGGTGCTCTATCGCCCCAGTCGGGGGGATGAGGTGCACGCGCGCGTCATCGACTCCCAACGGGCTGGGGTGGTCGTGAGCGTACGGGTCTACGGCGACGCCGGAGGCCGCTATCTGCGCACCGAGCGCCCGTCGAACAACGCGCGACGATAGGGTGCCTCGTGCACCCTATCGACGTGCCGCGCCGGGCTGTGGCCTCTCGGCCGGGACGACCGTAAGAGACTTCTGCACCCCGTCGCGGAGCACGAGCACTTCAGTGCTGCGGCCGATCAGCTCGTCCGTCAGCACGCGCTGAAGATCGTCGACGCCCACGACCGTCGCGTCGGCGATCCGCACGACGATGTCGCGCGCCCGGAACCCGCCTCGATCGGCGGGACCTCCGGGCGTGACCTCAGTGATCAGCACCGCGCCTTCGGCATCCAGGTGGCTGAGCTGCACGCGCCGGCGCGAGAGCCGGATCGACTGCCCCGCGATGCCGATCCAGCTCCGGCGCACGCGTCCCTCGCGGATGAGACGCGGGATGACGAAGTGCGCGGTGTTCGTGGGCACGGCGAAGCAGATGCCCTGCGCACCAGCTATCACGGCGGTATTGATGCCGATCACTCGGCCGCGGGAATCCACGAGCGGCCCGCCCGAGCTCCCCGGATTGAGCGCCGCATCCGTCTGGATCACGCCTTCGATGAGCCGCCCTGACTGGGAGCGCATGCTCCTGCCGAGCGCGCTCACCACGCCGGTGGTGACCGTAGCCTGGAAGCCGAGCGGATTCCCGATCGCTATCACCAGCTGCCCGGGCCGTAGCGTGGTCGAGTCGCCGAGCTCCGCGATGGGCAGCCCGGCTGCACCGAGACGCAGCACCGCGAGGTCGGTGTCCGGGTCGGTTCCGACGACCTCCGCCGCGTGCACGGTGCCGTCAGGCAGCCTCGCTCGCACCGATGACGCGCCCTGCACTACGTGACTGTTGGTGAGCGCGTAACCATCGGGCGTGAATATCAGGCCCGAACCGCTCCCGCCACCCGGCACGCCGCGCCGGCCGCCGCGCCGAGGGGACGCCAATGCCACTTCCAGGTGCAGCACGGCTGGGCCGATGCGCTCCACGGCACCCACTACCGCCTGCGAGTACGCGTCGAAGAGCGGCGCGTCATCGACCGGCGTTCCAGCAGTTGGCGCCTCGGGCAGCGCGCCCGAGTCAGAAACCAGCTTCAGCATTGCATCCCTCACTTCGCGACTACGTCGTGGCTACCGCACAACGAGCGCGTGCTCGCCGAAGTTCCGCGGCCCGGATCCGCCGGCTACGCGATCCCGGAGCCAGCCACGCGTTAGTCGACCGTCGTCGGGCGTGCGCCGCTTCGCTCACCCCTCGTCCGCTCCCAGTGTACGCTTCGCTGCGCCGGCCGCGGCTCCCATGTGACCTGCAGCCGCCTGCTGACCCAGCCCGGCCGCGCCCAACAGTCCGCCGAGTCCCATCGAGTCGACGGCGGTGCTCGGCACCAGCATCAGCGCGCCCTTCTCCTTGAGACCCTCGTAGAGAATGTTCATCGCTCTCAGGTGGAGCGCGGTAGGGTTGTCCGCATACGCGCGTGAAGCCTGCTCGAAGAGCGCGGCAATCTCCACCTCGGCTTCGCCGAGTATGATGCGCGCCCGCTTCTCGCGCGCAGCCTGCGCTTCTCGCGACATGGCATCCTGGAGACTCGTCGGAATCACCACGTCGCGCATCTCGACCGACTCCACCGCGATTCCCCACGGCATGCAGCGCTGATCGATCAGATCCTGGAGCTCCGTCTCGATCCGCTCGCGGCCGCGAAGCAGATCGGAGAGCGACGTGCGGCCGATGATGTCGCGCAGCGCGGTCTGCGACGCCCAGCTCACCGCCTGCGGGAAGTTCTGAACTTCGAGTGCCGCCTTCTCCGGATCGTGCACCATCCAGAAGAGCACGGCGTCCACGTTGACAGGTACGGTGTCGGAGGTCAGCGTCTCCTCGGCGGCGAACCCGGTGGTGATCACGCGCTGGTCCACCCACGCCGAGATGTGGTCGACGAACGGTATGCGCCAGAAGAGGCCGGGACCTCGCAGCCCCTGGTAGTGTCCCAGCCTGAGCACCACCGCGCGCTCCCACTGCTTTGCGACCTGGGGCGCCATGCCGGCGAAGATGCCGAGGGCCGCGCCGACGCACAGGCCGACGATGCTGTTCGCACCCAGCAGACTCAGGACCCCGACGCCGGCGAGTCCGAGCGCGAGGAGCACCGAGATGAAATTCGGTCGCGCACCGCTCGGCGCGGCTTCGACCGTGATCGGAAGACCAGAAGCGGGAGACATGGGCGGCCTCCTTTCGCTACCCAGCGGAGACTGCCACCCGGCGATTCGCGCCGAGCGGATAAAGAGACGCTCGTACGATGTGGTACGATGTTCCGATTTCGCGCCCCGTCAAGACCGATCGAGAACTGCGCACGACCTATGAGACGACAGTTGCCTGACGCGGCGCACTGGTAAGGGCGCGGCTAGTGCGGCGACTCGCGATGGTCGCAATGGTCACGCGGCGGGGCACGGGCGGCCAGAGCTCGGCTCGCGCCGGATCGCGCCTTTCGGATCGGAGGTATCGCATGCGCCGAACATTCTCGCTTCTCGTCATCCTCGCGACGCTCGCTGCCTGCTCGGGCGACAGCATCGTTACAGGACCAGCTCGCATCGCTGAGCTCGGGCGCGACCGCGCGCCAGTGCAGAATCCTTACATCGAGCCCGCGTTCTATAACGGGATGCTCGTGCACTTCCTCCTTCCTTCAGCCGCGAGTGCCAACCCGAACAATCAGGTCGTAGCCGACTGCTTCCGTGTGGGGCCGCGTGTACCGGACGCCGTACCGATCCGGGCGAACGTGTACGTGCTGCTGATTCCCGGTGCAGACCAGGAATCCACCTGCTCGACCACCGGAGAGCCGACGACGCTCGTGCACAACCACGTGTTCGGTGCCGCACCGGGCGATCCGAACTACGACGCGCATTTCCGGCTGATTCTGGTTGGGCCGGGCCCGAACTATCCCGGTCCCGACGCCGCGGCGACGTTCAACTCGGAGGCCGCCGTGCAGGCTGGCATAGCTGCCGGTGAGCTCGCCGTGCTCGACCCCGACGCCGCCCACGTGCACTGGGTCGTGAAGCTTGGCTGATCGTCACACGGATCGCTCGTGAATCCGGGAGGCCGTCCTGCTCGCTCGGCGCCAGCCGCACTCATAGCCGTTTCGGGTGCGGTCGCTTATGTTGCGCAACCGCACGCGCGGTCTCCGTCCGCCGTGACATGCTCCGCCGACCCGTGAGGTTTTCATGCCGATCGACGAGAAGCCAAGCCGGAACGAGGAAGACTATTTCCGAAAGCTCGATGCAGAGTTGATAAAGGCGCAACGCGAGAAGCTGGACGCCGAGCGCGAAGAGCTCGAGCGCAAGCAGCGCGATGCCGAGCGCACGCAGTGGTACATGCGCTGTCCCAAGTGCGGCGCTCAGCTCGGGGAACGGGACATCGAGCACGTGAAGGTCGACGTCTGTCCAGAGGGTCACGGTACGTGGCTCGACGCCGGCGAGCTCGAGCTCCTGCGGCAGACCGAGCGACAGGGGTTCGGCCGAATCTTCGACGTGCTCGGCCGCAAGGCGCGGTAGACGCGCGGCAGCCGCGCGGACGCATCTTCCGTTGATCGAGATTCGGACTGGCGGCCCTGGCGGCCCCGAGGTCCTCGAGCCGCGCGAAGCGCCGAGGCCGAAGGCGGCGCCGGGAGAAGTCGTCATCCGCGTCGAAGCTGCCGGTGTCAACCGACCAGACCTGTTCCAGCGGATGGGGCGCTACCCTCCGCCGCCGGGCGCGAGTCCGATCATCGGCCTCGAGGTCGCCGGCGAAGTAGCCGAGCTGGGCGACGGAGTGGACGCTTTCGTTGTCGGCGACAAGGTGTGTGCGCTCACCAACGGCGGCGGCTACGCCGAGTATTGCGCCGTACCGGCGGGCCAGACGCTGCACGTGCCAGCCGGCATGGACGCTGTTCACGCCGCGGCGATCCCCGAGACCTTTTTCACCGTCTGGGCGAACCTCTTCGTGATGGGTGGCGCCGCGCGTGGCGACACGGTGCTCATCCACGGCGGCACGAGCGGTATAGGCACCACGGCGCTCATGCTCAGTCGGGAATTCGGGGTCGAAGCGCTCGCAACCGCCGGAAGCGAGGCGAAGTGCGCGGCGATCCGGGCGCTGGGCGGCGAAGCGATAAACTATCGCGAGCAGGATTTCGTGGAGGTCGTGCGCGAGAAGACGGACGGGCGCGGCGTGGACGTAATCCTGGACATCATCGGTGCCTCGTATTTCACGCGCAACGTTGCGGCGCTCGCGATGGACGGCCGGCTGGTGATCATAGCTTTCCTCGGCGGCGCGAGAGTGAAGGAAGCCGAGCTCAATGCCATCGTCGCTAAGCGCGCGATGGTCACGGGATCGCTTCTGCGTCCGCGCACCAGCGCGGAGAAGTCCGCCATCGCTCGAGCACTCCGCGAGAGAGTGTGGCCGGTACTCACCGCGGGGCGCTGCTGGCCCGTGATCGACTCGGTTTACCCGCTCGAGCGCGCTGCCGACGCGCACCGGCGAATGGAGTCGGGAGAGCACATCGGGAAGATCGTACTGAAGGTCTGGGAGTGAGCAGCGCGGGTCGGCGAGGGAGGCGGCAGTGGCTGCGCCTCACTCCGCGCCATCGCGGAGCATGGTGAGGATGCTCCCGATGGACTCGACCGGCGGAGCGAAGATCGAGAGCTGATCAGGATCGGCGAACACCGCCTCGAAGTCGGCGGGCGTGAATGCGCGCGCCAGGCGCTGCGCGTAGCTCGCGCGAAGGAGGCGCACGTAGTACTCCACATCGTAGTCGCGTCGATCCTCGTCGTCATCCACCAGGCCGCCCTCGCCGTTCTGCTTCCGGTAGACGCGCAGGCGATCTCCGACGTCCCATCGATCTCGTCCGGCCGCCAGCAGCGCCTCGTAAGGCAACTCGCGCCGCCGGCCGCGCGCGGCGAGATACTCGGCGGGTGACTTGCTCAGTCGCACGCGCTGCGATACGTCGTACGTCGAGACCGAGCGCGAACGAAGCTTCGCGATCGTAGCCAGGTAGGCCTCCCGGACGCCCGGAATGTCGCCCACGAGCAGCCGCTCGATCGCATCGCGGAGGAAGCTCTCGCCGAAAGGCTCCGAGCGACTCGACCTGAACGCCACACCGCGCAGCAGCAACGTGCCATCGTAGCCGAGCAGCGCGTAGTTCTTCGGCTCGTGCGAGAGCATCGCGGCGTAGCGTCCGTCGAGCTCCAGCCGTACCAGCTCCGGAAGCAGCGCATCCACCTCGGCCACGACGCGCCGCTCGTCCGCTTCGCTCCATGTCTCGGGGACTGCGAAGTAGACGCCGTCGGTATCGGCTTCGAGGAGCGTCACTCCTCGTGCCGCCAGCTCGCGACACATGAGCGCGAGGACCTCGCGTCCGCGGCGGGTCACCTCGTTGGCTGCATGCACGTCGGCAAAGCGCGTCAAGCCACCCGCTGCCAGATACCCGTAAGCCGAATTCACCACGATCTTGAGCGCGGCCGACACTCCCTCGTACGTATGGCGCTCGGCCGACCCCGGGGGAGCCGCGCGCGCGTGCGCTTTGGCATCGAGGCGGCGCTCTACCAGCGCGTCCACCAGCGCGAGGAGCGCGCCGAGCCGGTCGCGCGACGGGCCTATGCGATACGAGCGCATGAGCGACGGGTACAGGCTGGCCACGTCGGCTTTGACGACGCGCTGCGCCACTCCGGACGCGAAGAGGTGCAGCGCTGCGCCGTTGTGCGGGGTGCCGTCACTCGCCTGGTGCGCGGGGAGTGCCATTCCGGAGCGCAGGTACGCGCGCACCAGGAGTGGGTCGATCACTCCCGTCGCCGCGCCGGTGTCGGCGAGCCGCTCGTAGCGCCGCGGAACCATCTGCGCGAGCGCGTACGAAGCACCGCCAAGCATGCGCGAGAGCGCCGCTACCTCCTCCACGTCGTCGGTGGCGTAGCGGCGCACGCGCTCAGGGTCGGTGCGCCAGGTGGTGTGGATCAGATGACCCGGGATGTAAACGCGGTCGGGCGCGGCGATTCCCAGGTGTCGCGCGACGGCCTTGAGTCCATGCCCAGGCAGATCGCGTGTGGAGAAGTCGTAGCGGCGTACGGCATCGAGGGTGTCGATCAGCTCGCGCCCCGGCGCCACGAAGCGCAGGCGGCGGTCGTCCTCCACGTCGCCGGAGACAGCGGGCGCGCGAACGCCTCGGCGTGCCGCGCGCACGCCGAGCCTCGTTCCATTCAGGCGGCCGAGGGTAAGCGGCACACCGAGGAGGCGGGCGCGCTGATCGAGGAAGGGGAGATCGAAGCCGTGAAGGTTGTGGTTCTCGATCACGTCGGGGTCCGCCGCACGCACGCGCTCCACGAGCCGGCGGATGAGATCCGCCTCCGCGGCGTCACCATCGCCTGTCGCCTCGAGCACCTCGGTGCCGCCGCCGTGGTAGCGGATGGAGATCATGAAGATGCGATCGCGGCGCGCGTCGAGCCCGGTGGTTTCGAGATCGAACTGGAGACGATGCAGCTCGTCGAAGGGGAGGTCGCGAAAGTAGGTGCGACCGGTCGCGACGAGATACTGTTCCTCGGGCGGGAGCGAGAGGATGCTCTCGCGCGGCAGCTCGCCGAGGTGCTCGATCCGCACGCCGAGCCGCTCGCTCGCGCCGCGAATGACTGCGTCGGCGAGAGCGCGTCCGTCGTCGGCGCTCACCAGGTGGCGGAGTGCGCCCGGGCCCTCGAGCTCGCGGTGCTGGACGGTGCCGCGCCGACGGACGGTGACGGTCGTTAAGATCTCGTCGGCGTCGCGCACCAGCCGGTCGCCGAGGTGATGCAGGTCCACGATATGCTCGAGGACCAGCCACGGACGGAAGCGATCGCTCTCGCGAACGAGCTGGCCCGTGCCGGGGATCCGGCGCCATACCGTTGCGCGGCCGTCCTGCGTGGCGTGGATGGAAACGATTCCCGGAGTGGGATCCCAGCCGTGCAGCAGCTCGTCGCCGGTAGCGCTCATACAGCGTACAATGTACCTCGCCGCGTCGCTCGCGGCGCGCCGTGCGGGAGCGCTACACGAAATCGGAAAGTCCTGACCTCTTCCCACCAGCGGTGCGTGAGCGGCACGTTTCCGGCGGGAATCGCTCGCGCACTCAACACGGGATGATCGTTCGTGATAGAGACATCACTACCCACAAGCTCGCTCGGGAGCGAGGGACCACGAATCAGCCGCGTCGGCACGGGGACCTGGGCCATTGGCGGCGCGGGGGGTCTCATGAACTGGGGACCCCAGGACGACGAGGCCTCGCTCGATACGCTGCGCCACGCAGCGGAGCTCGGGCTCGACTGGATAGATACGGCTCCCGCTTACGGGCTGGGACACGCGGAAGAAGTCATAGGGCGCTTCCTGCGCGAGCGGTCCGCGGGAGAGCGACCGTACATCTTCACCAAGTGCGGGATCGTGTGGGATGAGAGCGATCTCACGGCTCCGGCGCGACGCATGCTCACGCCCGAGTCGATCAGGCGCGAGTGCGAGGCATCTCTCCGGCGACTCGGCGTGGAGCGAATAGATCTCTACCAGTTCCACTGGCCGGATGAAACGGGGACGCCGGTGGAGGACTCGTGGGGCGAGGTCGCGCGGCTCAGCGATGAAGGGAAGGTGCGCTGGGGTGGCGTCTCGAACTTTACCGTTGAGCTTCTCGAACGGTGCGAGAAGATCCGTCACGTCGATTCGCTGCAGCCGCCGCTCTCGCTGATCCGTCGCGATGCCGCGGAGAGCGAGATTCCCTGGTGCGTCGAGCACGGCACGGGGGTCATCTGCTACAGCCCGATGCAGTCGGGGCTTCTGACGGACAGCTTCAGCGCGGAGCGGCTCGCCAGCCTTCCGGAGAACGACTGGCGGCGCCGCTCGCCGCGGTTCCAGTCGCCGAATCTCGAGCGGAGTCTCGCGCTTCGCGATGCTCTCCGCCCCATTGCCGCGCGTCACGACAGCACGGTTTCGGCGGTGGCGATAGCGTGGGTCCTCGCGTGGCCGGGCGTGACGGCGGCGATCGCGGGAGCACGTGCCCCCGAGCAGATAGACGGTTGGATATCGGCCGCGAAGCTGCGGCTCACTCCGGATGATCTGGAGGAGATCGCCGGGGCCATCGAGCAGACGGGCGCCGGATCGGGACCGGTGCGGCCGGCGAGCGAGGGAGCGCGAACGGGGCGCTGAGCGCGGGCGCCCCGTCGCGATCTACTCGTCAAGCTGTCGCGCGGCTCATCGCCGAGTAGCGATCACCTCCACGTACTCCGCGTCCACCACCGTGTTCTCTTCCGATCCTCGCTGACGCGAAGCCCAGTGGTCGGTCAGGTCGCGCGTGAAGAGCGCGCGCTGCTCTTCGTCCAGCGATTCCATGAGTCGCACCGTGGGTCCGTACGACGTGCAGAACAGCTGTGCGGTGCCGGCGGGGGAGTGCGGGAAGTGGAATGTCAAAGTCCGTTGCGCGACCGAGACATTCCAGTCGCGTGCGTCGAGCCTCTCGCGGATCACGGCCGCGTCACCCCAGAGGAGCGGGCTCGGCAGCGTGCTCTTGGTCGGCATGTAGGCCATGTGCCTGGCCAGCATCTGTCCGATGAATCCTTCGCGCGGCCAGGTGGCGAGTGCCAGCCGGCCGCCGCTCCGCGTCACTCGCGCGAGCTCGGCCGCTACGCGTTCCGGCCGCGCCGCGAACATCACGCCGAACATCGACGTCACGACGTCGAAGCTCGCATCGGCGTAGGGGAGCTCCTCCACCGAGCCCTGGTCGAAGGCGATGTCGAGGCCTTCCCGCGTGGCCCACGATGCCGCGACCGACAGTAGCTCGGGGATGAGGTCGAAGCCGGTCACGCTAGCACCGGTGCGGGCGGCGGGGATCGTGAGGTTGCCGCTGCCGCACGCGGCGTCGAGCACGCGCTGACCGCGCGCAAGCGCGAGCCGGCCGATGAACGCTTCCGCCTCGCCCCGGTAGCCGGCGGCGATGCGGTCGAACGCGCCCGCGCTCCACGTCTTCACCGATCGCTCGGTGAGCGGATCACTCGCCACTGCCGGCTGTGCTTGCGATTCGCGCGTGCCGCTGGCCGAATCGACGAGGCTGCCGGACTGCGCCGGGGCCGCGTGAAGTGTCGTCTCTCCGTTTCCCATGTCCATCTCCCTCTCGCGGTATTACGTGAGTGTCCCTTCGATCGCCGTTACACTACCGTCTCCCGCGCCCGCGGCGAATGACGGAGAATCCGGATCTCCTGTCCGTGCGTCCGCTTCGCCCGTAGCACTCGCTCGAGGTCGGTTGGAGGTGGCGCTGCGCGTCGGCGCACTTGTCCTGCCGGAGCGCGCGGTGAAGGTTAGTCCATCATGGACCCACTGTCCGATGTGCTTCGAGCCGTGCGGCTCAACGGCGCTTTCTTCTACCTCGTAGAGGCCGCCGAGCCCTGGTCGGTGGCCGCGTCCGCGGCATGCGAGCTCGTCCCGCGCGTCCTGCCGGATGTCGAGCACCTCATCTCCTACCACATCCTCCTCGAAGGCACGGGGTGGGGAGGGCTCGATGGAAAACCGCAGGTGCAGCTGCACCCCGGCGATGTCCTCGTCTTTCCGCACGGCGATCCGTACTTCATGTCGAGCATCGAGGGAGAGCGGGTGAACCTGCAACGCGTAGGCACGACGCCAGCTCGCTACCCGGGAACGGTCGTGCTCGGCCCTGTCGAGGGGTGCAATACCAGGTTCGTGTGTGGTTTCCTGGGATGCGACACGCGTCCCTACAACCCACTTCTCGCGTCGCTCCCGCGACAGCTCCTCGCGCCGGGCATCGCGCGCGGCTGGCTTGCGCAGTTTCCGCAGCAGGTGGTGGACGAATCACGCGCGGGACGTGTCGGCAGCGAGACGATGCTCACGCGGATGGCCGAGCTGCTCTTCATCGAGGTGGTGCGCCGCTACGTGGAGGAGCTGCCGCCGCGCGAGTCGGGATGGCTGGCGGGGCTCAGAGACCCGGTGGTGGGTCCGGCGCTGGTGCAGCTGCACGAGCGGCCGCACCATGCGTGGACGCTCGCCGAGCTCGCGCGCACGATCGCATCGTCGCGCACGGTGCTTGCCGAACGTTTCACGCAACTCGTGGGTATACCTCCGATGACGTATCTCGCTCGCTGGCGCCTGCAGCTCGCCGCGGAACAGCTGCTGCACAGCTCCAGTAAGGTGGCCGCCATCGGTACCAACGTCGGCTACGACTCCGAGGCCGCGTTCAGTCGCGCCTTCAAGCGTGAGACGGGAATGTCGCCGGCGGCGTGGCGGCGGGCGCGCGTACAAGCGCGCTAGGCTGGGAAAGCGACGACAGATGGCATCTACAGGATTGTTCGGCGAGCTGCGCGATCGCCTGCGGCGCGCCGTTGCGGAGGCGAGAGGCATGGAGAGGCACGAGTTGCGCGGCTTCGAGGTGATCGTGGAGAACACGCGCCCGGACATAAGTACGACGCAGGTACTCGAGCGGCTGGATGAATCGCTGGCGCTCATCGAGCGGTATCAGCCGTGGCGGCTCGCGCACCTGCGCCGCGATCTCCTGCGCATCAAGGTGGCGCGCTTCCCCTGCCGCGGCGCGTACTTCCCCCTCGAGCGCACGGTGCTCACGGAGCTCACCTTCCTCGCGCGGACCGACATCGGTCCGGCCACGGTCGCCAGTTCCATAGTGCACGAAGGGATCCACGCGCGGGTGAGCGAGATGGGTGTTAGTCCCGAGCACCGCGACATGGCGCGCGAGGAACGGCTCTGCAGGCGCGCGGAGCTCGAGTTCGGACGCGCGCTTCCACCCGAGATCGGCGCTCCCGTCGTGGAACGGGCAGCGGCCAGCCTGGCGCTCGAGGATGCGGAAGTGGCACCCGCCATCGATTGGCGCGAAGCGCTCGCGCGACAGGCCGCGGTCGATCGCGGCGAGCTGGGTTGAGCGCGGCAAGATCACACTCTCCGTCGCCGCCGGAAGCGTCGCGGCAGCTGCGGGCCGCCGAGGCGCTTGTTGCGCGGGTCGTTCCAGGAGCGGCGAGCTGCTTCGTGCTCGAGGAGATCCCGCACGTCGACGGTCGCGACAACTTCGAGGTGGAGAGCCGGAACGGGAAGGTGATCCTGCGCGGCTCCAGTGGGGTCGCCCTTGCCTCGGCTCTCAACTGGTACATCGAGCACCCCGTCGGGATGAACGTGACCAACCCGCTCGAGCCGATCGATCTCCCTCTACCGCTTCCAGGAGTTCGGCGGCGCGCGCGCGTCACCACGCCGTATCGTCACCGCTACTTCCTCAATTACTGCACGTTCGCCTACAGCATGGCGTGGTGGAGATGGAGAGATTGGGAGAAGCTCATTGACTGGATGGCGCTCAAGGGGGTGAACCTGCCGCTCGCCATCACCGGCCAGGAGGCTACCTGGCAGCTGGTGCTCCGCGATATCGGCTTCAGCGACGAACAGATCAGAAACTTCCTCGTGGGGCCCGCCTATCTCCCCTGGGGGTGGATGGGGAACGTCGACCTGCTCGGCGGTCCGCTTCCCGACCAGTGGATTGCCGAGCACATCGAGCTGGAACGGAGGATCCTCGC
The DNA here is from genome assembly GCA_036565685.1 of Gemmatimonadaceae bacterium. Taxonomy (GTDB): domain Bacteria; phylum Gemmatimonadota; class Gemmatimonadetes; order Gemmatimonadales; family Gemmatimonadaceae; genus JADGGM01. Next base: position 13,648 of record DATCXR010000040.1, on the reverse strand, counting down.
GCGCGAGCGCGAGCTCGGGATGACGCCGGTGCTGCAGGGATTCACGGGGCATGTGCCCCAATCTCTCACGGAAGTGATTCCCTCCGCCACGATTCACCAGACTGGCGATTGGTGCGCTGGGTTCGGCGGCACCTGGTTTCTCGATCCGCGTGATCCACTCTTCCTGGAAATCGGTACCGCGTTCATCGAGCGACAGCGTGAGCTGTACGGCACGGATCACCACTACGCGGCCGATCCTTTCAACGAGATCGACCCGCCCACCGACGATCCCGCTTTCCTGGAGGCGATGGGACGCGCCATCTACGAGCCGATGCGGGTGGCGGATCCGGAGGCGGTGTGGGTGCTCCAGGCGTGGTTTCTCTTCTACAAATCGAGCTTCTGGAAGGAGCCGCAGACCCGTGCGCTCCTTCGCGGTGTGCCGGACGATGGGGTTCTGGTACTCGATCTGTACGGCGACGCGCATCCGGTGTGGGTGGAGCACGAGGCGTTCTACGGGAAGCCGTGGATCTGGAACGTGCTCTACAACTTCGGCGACCAGGTCAGCGCGCACGGCGACCTTCGGGGGATCGCGCGCAATCTCCAGATGGCCATCGCCAGCCCGTATCACGGTCGGCTCGAGGGGATCGGGATGGCCATGGAGGGGATCGGTTACAATCCGGTTATCCCGGACTTCGTGCTCGACATGATCTGGCGCAGGCGCGCGCCGGTCGTGGGTCCGTGGCTGCACGAGTACATCCGCCGGCGCTACGGCGAGCCGAACGCACTGGCGTGGCGCGCGTGGCAGATGCTGCTGGCGACCGTGTACCGCACTGCCTCGCAGACGGGAAACTTTCTGGTGGAGCGCCCGGGCTTCTACAGGGAGGGAGTGCACTACCGCTCGTACCCAGTCGCGCCGTACGACGAGAGTAAGGTGGTGCGCGCGGTGGCGATGCTGCTCGAGGCGGCGCCTCGTCTGGGCCACGGCGACACCTTCCGCTACGATGTCGTCAACCTCACGCGTCAGGTGCTCGGCCAGCTGGGGCTTCCGTTGGTGAGGACGGTGGAGGATGCGTTCACGCGGAGGGAGCCCGCCGCGCTCGCACGCGCCGGGGAGCAGGTCGTCAGCCTGCTCGCCGATCTCGACACGCTCGTGGGGACGCGCCGCGAATTTCTTCTCGGCCCGTGGCTCGAAGCGGCGAAGAGCTGGGGGACGACCGACGGCGAGCGGCGACTGTACGAGTGGAACGCGCGCAACATCATCACGATGTGGGGAACGAGCTGCACGGAAGGTCAGTGGGAGGACCTCAACCTGTACGCGCACAAGCAGTGGCAGGGGATGTTCCGGGATTACTACCTGCCGCGGTGGAAGGAGTTCATCGCGCGGCTGCGAACATCCATCGAGGATGGCATACTTTTCGATCGCGCGCCGTTCGTCGAGGAGATGTGCGCGTGGGAGCAGGCGTGGTGCGAGCGGACGGACTGCTATCCGGTGAGGCCGAGCGGCGACGAGCTGGAAGTCGCGAGGGAGCTCTTCGCGAAATATTTCCCGGCGGAGAGTTGAGAAAAGAGAGAGGGCGCACCGATCGGTGCGCCCTCTCTTCATGTACGTGGTGCGGGCCGATGCCGCGTCGCGGCCCTCAGCTCTTCGCCATCCGTTGCACCACGTCCTGCAGCGCCCGTACTCGCTCGGTATCGCTCGCGCTCTTCGCGTCGTTCGCCAGCGCGCCGGCGAGCTTCGTGAGTGCGGCCGAGCGCGCCGAGCCATTCGCCTTCTCCGCGGCGTCGAGCGCGCGCGCGACCGCGGTGGTGCGATCCCTGGGGAGGCCGTCGTCGCGTACGAGCTGGTCGAGGTAGGCGCGCGCCACTGGGAAGGCGGCGGGCCAGGTTATCTTCGGCTGGCTCTGCGGATTGAGTGCGGCGAAGTGTACGAGCTTCGCGGCGTCGATCTCGTTCTGCGTGAGGTCGGCCGTGGGCGTCAGTTGGAAGACGTCGAGTCCGCGCGCAATCTCGGACGCGTAGATGTAGCCGTTGTAGTAGTAGCTGCCCCAGTAGCCGCCGAGGACCATCTCCGTGGAGTCGATCGGGCCGCGGTCGAAGTAGGCGATCTCCTTCGGATGTGCGGGGTCGGTCCAGTCGAACACCGATGTGCCGCCCTGATACCACGCCTGCACCATGATCGTGCGACCGGGGACGGGGATGAGGTTCCCGTTGTGCGCGACGCAGTTCTCCTGCGGCGTCTGCGCCGCCGGCATCTTGAAGTAGCCGGCCTGGGTGAGCTTCCCGTCCTTCAGCGTGAAGATCGCGTCGGCGCCCCACTCGAGTGGATCGGTGGCGCGGCACTTCGGCTGCGTGCCTCCGCCCCACTCGTCGGTGAAGAGGAGGGCGGAGCCGTCGTTCGAGAAGGTGGCCGAGTGCCAGAACGAGAAGTTGGAGTCGGCCACCGCCTGGATGCGCGTCGGGTGCTCCGGGTCGTGGATGTCGAGCAGGAGGCCATAGCCCGAGCAGGCACCGGCCGCGAGTCCGAGCGCGGGGTAGACGGTGATGTCGTGGCACTGCGACGGACCGCTGCTGCGACGCTGGCTGCGCGGCGGGATGCCGAGGTCCACACCCATTGCCTTGAGCGAGTCGTTGGCCGCCTCGAACTCCTTCGAGCCCGGCTCATTCGTCATGATGTTCGAGAGGTAACGCGCCGCGCGGGTGGAGTCGCCGGAGGTCGTGCTGGCGGGGAGCCCGATTCGACCTAGGAAGCGGCGCGCTGCGTTCACACCGGCGCCGTTCGCGGTGTCGGCGTAGGCCGCGCCGTGCGTCGGCGGTGCGGTCAGGTCGTTGAAGATGCGCGGCGAGCTCACGATCTTCGCCTGCTCGGGGTGGTTCACCGGCACCTTGATCACTTCGATGCGGAAGAGGGCAGTGTTCGGATCGGTGATGTCGCCGCTCTCGCAGCCGGGCATCTCGCTGCTCGAGCGCACGCGCGCCAGTCCGGAGACGTAGATGTAGACCGTGTTAGGGTCGTTCGGGTCGGGGACGAGCGTGTGCGTGTGCGAGCCGCGGCAGGTTTGCACATCTGCCACCTGCTTCGGCTGCAGCGGGTTGGATACGTCGAAGATGCGGATGCCGAGCATCCGCTCCTTGCTCACGCTGTCCTGAATCCCCTGGGTTCCGCAGTCGAGCCGGCTAGCGCCGTTCTCCGCAGAGACGAAGAGGAGATTGCGGTAGATGGAGACGTCGCCCTGCTCGGTGAAGCAGAGATCCGCCCTGGTGAGTTTCGGCTTCGCCGGATTGGAAATGTCCCAGATCTGGATTCCGCTGAAGTTGCCCTGATAGAGGTAGTTCCCCTTGAAGGCGAGGTCGGAGTTCGCGAAGGTCAGGCCGCCCGGATCATCGGGGTGAAACACGTTCGGCTTCTTGACGCTCGACACGAGATCGAGACCCTTGGCGGTGCTGGCGGCGTCGTACAGGCCGGCCTTGAGTCCCACGCGCGGATCATTGGTGCTGGCCTGCGCGTATGTAGGGGCGGGCGCCGCGAGAGCGAGAGCCGATGCTGCGCCGAGTGCGGTACAGAGAGCGGCAAGGCCGCGGGAAGGAACGTGCCGAGGTTTCATTGGGTCTGTCCTTTGTTGAGCGTGTTGAGGATGGCTTCCATGCGCGCGATCTCCGCGCGCTGGCCGGCGTCGACGTCGGTCGCGAAAGCGAAGATCTCCGACTGCTGTCCCGAGCCCGGGGTGGCGAAGAGCTCTGCGACCATGTCGAGCGCGCCCTCGTGGTGCCTGATCATGCCAGTCAGGTAGAGGCGGTCGAAGGTCGAGTCGCGCGCGGCGTCGAGCTGACGCATCTGCTCCGGGGTGAGCATCCCCTTCATCATCATCGGGTGGTCGCCCATGTCCATTCCGGGCATCCCCATCCCGCTGCTGTCGTGAACGTGGGTCTCGTGGCCGGCAAGCATATGCAGTGGATCCGGTGTGGGGAGGTGGCGCTTGCGGAGCCATTGCTGCATGACGCTTATCTCGTCGCGTTGCGAGAGGGCGATACGCTTGCAGAGGACCTGGAGACCGGGGCGCGCGCCGTGCGATTGCGCCCAATCTGACATGACCACGGCCTGTGCGTGGTGCACGATCATCCCCTGCATGAAGTGGACGTCGGCTTCGGTGTAGTCGCGGGGAGTGGAGGTCGAATCCTGCGCTGGAAGTCCGACGGCTGTTACGAGCAGCATCGCGAGCAGGATGGCGGAGAGCGACGCGACCACGCGCCGGCTCGGATGTCGTGGGAGTATGGACGTCACGATGTCGATACTGGGCCTCGCCGTATGGGTTGTGAGTCGGCGCCTGTGGCGGCCGCTTGCTTGCACCTGAATCTACGGTTGAGGATGGGGAGTTGTTGCGGTGGAATTGGCGCGCTAACGCGCGGGTGAACGGATCAGTACGTCAGCTTGATCCGCGGTTTGCGGTTGGGTTCGCCAGCGGGGAGTCGACTGGCTTGGGGGTGAGCACGTCCGGGGGTGCGAAGCGGCGCAGTGGCCATTGGAGGGTGGTGAGACGGGCTATGGCGTCGACAGGCGTTAGGCTGCCCGGGCCGGTCAGCCTAACGCGGCTAGCCCGCCCACCTCCCCTGTCGCGCAGAGTCCGCTGGCGAAAACGAATACGCAAGTGTAAGAACAAGGATCGCGGGCCGTTAGGCTGGCCCACGGCGCGGCCTAACACTCACGGCGATGCATAACGCCATCCGCTGCCGAGCGACACGGTCGGCGTGAGCATCGTCGGCTCCCACAGCGCGTGGGTCGTCGGCTCGAAGGTCGCACGCGGATCCGTGAAGTGGCCCCAGGCAAAAGGCGAGGAAGAGGCGAACTCCAGCTACTATGTGCGTTGGCAGGGCACTGTAGTGGGGCCTGGTCATTACGGCCATCTGGGCGGATCACCGTTCCTCTTCCGGGTGGACAGCATCCTGGAAGTACGGTCAGTCGGCGACGACGATTGCCGCTAGCGCTGGTGCGCAGCATGTGCAGGGAGCCGATCCGCACGACTCGCGGCTGACGCGCCGATATAACCAGCGGGATACGGGGTCAGCCGAGTCGCTCGCTTCTCTCGAAGGAGGTGAGTGCCAGGTGAGCGGCCGGGCGGCTTGTCGGCTCCGCTTCTACGGAAAAGGCAGTTGACAGGAAGAACCTCGACTCGTATACTACTGAAAGATCCGTAGTCAATGCTCCGTGCGGCGCGCCGTCCAGGCACCGGGCGCGCTGGGCGGCCAACGGCGAAACGGGAGATGAGGGATGGACGAGATCTACTTCCCACCGCGTGAGCTCGAAGTGATGAGCATCCTCTGGCGGCTCGGCTCGGGAAGCGTGTCGGAGGTACGCGATGAGCTGTCCGAGGAGCTGGCCTACACTTCCGTCCTCTCCGCGCTCCAGACGCTCGAGGAGAAGGGCTACGTGCGTCACGAAGCGGAGGGGAGGGCGTACCGCTACTACCCGACCGTGAACGCGGAGCGGGCGGGCAAGAGCGCGCTCGCACGCATCCGCGACGCGGTCTTCCAGGGTTCGGCGGAGCGCATGTTCGCGCAGCTCGTCTCCGACCGCGGGCTGAGCAGAATGGAGCTGGAGCGGATGCGGCGGCTGCTCGCGGAGCGGCTGAAGGAGGAGAAATGACGACCGCGTGGATGGCGTACGCGCTCCTTGTCGGCGCTCTGGTCGCGCTGGCCGCGTACACGCTCGATGGAGTCTGTCGGCTCGCGGCTCGGCCGTCGCGCTGGGTATGGGTGGGCGCCATGGCGGTCACCGCCGCTCTGATCGCTCTCGCACCGCAGCGCGACTCGCGAGTCGAGTCGGTCGTGCTCCCGCTGCATATTGATGCGACCTCGGCTTCCGTCGAAGCGCCGCGTCAGACGGTGGTAGACCACCTTACCGGTTCGCTGCGCCGCGCCCGCGGCATGCTGGAAAGCGCCATCTCCCACGGCTTCGTGACCGCGTCGCGGGTGGTACCGGCGTCCATCGCGCGCGGTCTGGTGCTGCTCTGGGTATCCCTCAGCGCAGCCGCATTCGTGGTGTTCTTCGCCGTACACGGCCGCCTGCGGCGGGCGAGACGCGCATGGCCGGTGGCCGAGCTTCACGGGGCGCGGGTACGGCTCGCTCCGAATGCGGGTCCGGCGGTCGTCGGCTTCGCGCGTCCCGAGATAGTCGTTCCACGCTGGTTACTCGAGCGGAGCGATGCGGAGCAGCGCATGGTCATCGCTCACGAAGTGGAGCATCTGCGCGCGCGCGATCCCCTTCTTCTCACCGTCGCGTGTGCGGTGGCGGCGCTGGTCGCCTGGCACCCCGCGATGTGGTGGATGCTCTCGCGTCTTCGTCTCGCCGTGGAGCTCGATTGCGACGATCGGATCGTGCGGAGCGGCATCGCTCCACGCAGCTACGGCGCACTTCTCATAGAGCTCGCCGGCCGCTGTTCCAGCGGCATGCGCATCGGCGCGCCGGCGCTGGCAGATGGTTCCTCACACCTCGAAAGGAGGCTGGTCGCCATGACTTCACATCGTCCGAAATTCGCTCGTGGCCTTGCGTGCGCTCTCGCGGCGTGCTCGGTGGCGCTTCTCGCGCTTGCCTGCGACGCGGAGTTGCCCACCTCGGAGGAGGTGAAGTCGATGGACGTCGCCTCTGCGGAAGGGGCGGCGAAGCGTTTCGTCTTCCTGGGTAGCGGCGACAGCTCGATGGTTTACACCATCGATGGCCGCAGGGCAAGCGCGGCGGAGGCGCACGCGCTCGCGCCTGAAGACATCGCATCGATCGAGGTGATGAAGAAGAAGGTCTCCGTGGACGGCGGCAGCGAGCCGGGGAGCGGCGAGGTGCACATCCTGACCAAGCGAGCGGCCGACTCGCTCGGGGTCGTGGGCATGCGGACGCGCACGGGTGGCGCGCCAGCGGAATTCACCGTGGTTCGGCGCGATACGCTCGGTGGCGGCAGCGAAGCGGGAGTGGTGCACATCCGGACACGCGTATCCGACACACTGGAGGTGGGCGAGAGGCTACAGGGGAAGGTCACGCTACGGGACAAGAAGCCTTTCGACGGCGTGCTTCTGCTCAACGGCGTTCGCGTGGACAACAAAGAGCTCGTCAACATCCCACCCGACCAGATTGTGAGCGTCGAGGTAGTGAAGGGTGAAGCGGCGCGGAAGCTCTATGCGGACTCAGCCGCAGCGAACGGGGTTATTCGGATAACCACGCGAAGCGGGCCGAAGAAGCATTAGGCCGACCAGCCTAACGTCCCAGCGGTACGTTAGGCTGACCGGCCTAACGCGGCGCCCCGTTAGTGGCGTCCCCCTCGGGTCCGGGTTAATACTTGTGGGGCCCGCGCACGGTGAAGTGTGCGCGGGCCCACGTGTCTCCGGCGACGCGCCTGCGTCCGCCCGGAACGCTCGTGCCAACCACCTGACAGGAGCCGGGCACCATGTATCGCATCGCGCTTGTCCTCACGGTCCTCTGTGCAGCGCCGTTGTCGGCGCAGGCGCCTGACGACCCGCCGACCACCAACTTCGCCGTCTCGGCCGCCGGCAATGCCTGGAAGGGCGTGGCCAACTACCTGCAGGCGGCGGCAGAGCAGTTCCCCGATTCGGCGTACGATTTCAAGCCCACTCCCGAGGTGCGCAGCTTCGGTGAGCTCATCGGTCATGTAGCCGGATCGCAGAACATGTTCTGCGCCGCCGCGCTCGGCGATCCGCAGCCAGCAGAGGATGAAGTCGAGAAGAGCGCGAAGAGCAAGGCCGACCTGGTGGAGGCGCTAAAGAAGTCGTCGGAGTACTGCACCCGCGCCTATGCGCAGACCGACCTCCAGGCACAGGGGAAAGTGAAGATGTTCGGCCAGCAGATGTCGAAACTCGATGTGCTGCTGATAAACGCCACGCACGACAACGAGCACTACGGAAACATCGTGACGTACATGCGAATCAATGGTATGGTGCCTCCCTCGAGTCAGCCGCGTCGCTGACCGGAGCTTCCGGAGCGAGCGGCCGGCTGAATCCATTCAGCCGGCCGCTCGCTGGAAACTTCCTCCCCCTCCCCCGACGTAGTGTTATCGGACACTCACTCGGAGCCATAGATGATCGCTGCCCTTCTTCGCCTCTTCGCCCTCCGCCCTCTCCTCACGATGGCGATACTCGGCTTCCCGATCATCCTCCTGATCGTCATGGGTCTCTTCGCGATCTACGCCCTCAAGTTCCTCGTCTTCATCGTCCTCCCCGTGGTCGCGGTGGTCTGGCTGGTGCGGAGGCTGAGGAGGACGGAATAGGGAGAAAGCAGGAAAGCAGGAACGGTAAGCGAACAGGGAACAGGAAGCAGGAATCAGAAGACAGGAATCAGAAGACAGGAATCAGCAGACAGGAAACAGGAGACAGGAGACAGGAGACAGGTACGTGCTCAAGGCTGTAGAGCTCTCTACCCCGAGGCAGTTTCCCGTTCCCCGTTTCCCGTTTCCTGTTTCCTGCTTTCTGTTTTCTGTTTCCTGTTTTCTTCCCTCTCTCTCCTCACCTCCCCGCCGGCACCAACCTGAAGTCGTACTGGAGATGCAGGGTGTCCTGTACACTCAGGACGACGGACACACTGGGCTTGTCCATCTGGAAGTCGGCGAAGGTGAAGCTGGTGCTCGCGGTGCCGGAGACTGTGTCACCGCGGAAGCGGGCGTTGACCTGCCAGGTGGTGGGGCGGGTGACTCCCTTCACGGTGAGGTCGCCCAGGAGCTGGAAGCTCGCGCGGCCCGAATCGGGGAGCGGCGCGGTGAGGCCGGTGATCTCCTTCGGGACGAGCGTGACACTGGGGTACTTCTCCGTCTCCAGCGTGCGCCGCTGGACGTAGCCGTCGCGCCGATCGCGGTCGCTTTTCAGCTGGGTCACGTCTACCAGGATCTTCGACTCGGCGGGGACGAGCTTCCCGGCGTCGTCGATCACGACCGCGCCGGTGATCCCCTTCGTGACACCTATCGCGTCGTTGGGGAAGCTCACGCCGGCCAGCTGCTCGCGCGCGAAGTAGCGCGCTTCATTCCCCGCCGGGGCGACGACGTAATGCTGCGACTTCAGCAGGGGAACGGCCGCAGGGACCGCGAGGCCCGACGAAGATGAGAGAGTCGCGGCGCTCACTACGGCGGCCTGCGCGCTCTCTCCAGCGTTGGCAAGGCCGGCTATCGCGGCGCCAGCCGCCCCCAGTGATGCAAGTACAGCGATCCTCTTCGCTGTGCCGTTCAGATCCACGGATGCCTCCATGCGGTTGGTACGGTCGGACCGGTGATGGACTCATACTGGCCTTCGCACCTCAGAAATACGCGCCGGTGCGAGTGGCCGTTGGAGATTAGATTGCGTCTCGCTTCGCGACGGGTGCTACCGCGCTCAAGTCGATGTTGTTCCGCTCCGCATCAAGGTAACGAGTGTCTTTCAACTCTCTCGATCTTCATCCAAGTCTCCTCAAGGCGCTGAAGGAGCTGGGCTTCGCACGCCCCACTCCCATCCAGAACGACGCCATTCCCCCGGCGCTCGAAGGGCGCGACGTACTCGCGTGCGCCATGACGGGCAGCGGCAAGACCGCCGCCTTCCTCCTCCCGATCGTGAATCATCTCATGGAGCTGCCGCGCGGGGTCACGCGCGCGCTCGTGCTGGTGCCGACTCGCGAGCTGGCGGCGCAGGTGCTCGAGCACCTGAACGACCTGACCGTGCACACGCCGATCACCGGGGCGGCGGTCTTCGGTGGAGTGGGGGCGGGGCCGCAGGAGCATGCCCTGCGGAGTGGGGTCGACATCATCATCGCCACACCGGGCCGGCTCCTCGATCACATGAAGCTCCCCTATGCGAGCTTCGATTCGCTGGAGTACCTGGTGCTCGATGAGGCGGACCGGATGCTCGATATGGGCTTCCTCCCCGAGATCCGGAAGATTCTCCGGCGTCTTCCACAGGAGCGTCAAACGCTCTTCTTCAGCGCGACGATGCCCGCACCCATAGTGGCGCTCACGCGCGAGATGCTCCACGATCCGGCGATGATCCAGATCGACCGCGCATCGAAGCCCGCGGTGGGGATAACGCAGGCGGTGTATCCGGTACAGCAGGAGCTGAAAGCGGCCCTCTTCCTCGCTCTGTTGAGGCGCGGAGAGATCAAGCAGGCGCTCGTGTTCACGCGTACCAAACATCGCGCCAACCGTCTCACCGAGTTTCTCTCGAAGAACGGGATCAAGGCGGAGCGGATCCACGGCAACCGCTCGCAGGCGCAGCGCACGGCTGCGCTGGCGGGGTTCAAGAGCGGCGAGTTCCCGGTGCTCGTGGCCACCGACATCGCCGCGCGCGGGATAGACGTGGAGGAGCTCGGCCACGTGGTGAACTTCGACGTACCCACCGCTCCCGAAGACTACATCCATCGCGTAGGCCGCACGGGACGCGCCGAGGCCACGGGCGACGCGTTCACCTTCGCGGCTCCCGAGGAGCAGAACGAGCTGCGGGCGATCGAGCGCGCGGTGGGGAAGCGGCTCCCGCGCGTGACGGTGCCCGACTTCGACTACGACGCCCGCCCTGCGATGCGGCTCGAGATCCCACTGGCCGAGCGCATCGCCGCGATCCGAGCGAAGAAGGCGGAGGATCGCGCTCGTGCCGCCGCCAAGGCGGAACGGCGTGCGGCGCAGGAGGCAGCGCGCAATCCGCGAGGGGGACGGCAGGACTCGCGCGCCGGACGCGAGGCGCAGCGCACCAGCCGCGAGGCCCCCCGCGCCTCTCGTAATTCCAACGGCACGCAGGCGTCCTCGGCTCCCTCTCGCAAGCGTCGCCGGCCGCGCCGGTGAGCGTCAGGCGGCGCCCTCGATCAGCGTGAGGGCGCGCTCGGTAGCGGCACCGTACGCCAGGTGCCCTGCCAGGCCGCGCGCGTGGCTCTGCCATGGGAAGTTGCTCGGCCCCGGCGTGAGCCCGAGGGCGTAGACGAGCCCCTCGTCCATCAGCAGGAAGAAGGCGGTTCCGAAGAGGAGCCCACCCGCCGTGGCAGCGGCCGGCAGACGATCCCGGAGGAGGGCGTACGCCGCGCCCGCTCCTGCACCCAGCGCCCAATGGAGGCGCGTCCCGTAGCGCTTTCGCTGCTCGCCGGAGAGCGACTCTCCCACCAGTCCGGCCGCCTTCTCCGCGGCGACTCCGTAGGAGCTCTTACCCTGGCGCACGCGCTCTTCACGCTCGCGTGCGCGGGGATTCTCCTTCTCGTAAAGATAGGTCGTCACCTTCCCCATGAGCCAGGTGGCGGCCGCTCCGGCCACCGCGCCGTCCAGCAGTACTCCGATCGTCTCGCTTCTTCCGCTCATTGGCTCCTCCATCGTGAGCCGCGACTCCGGTCGCACGAAGGGCGCCATCCCCTTGTGCGGCCCCCGGTGCGGCGCACATATTTAGCCCTGCCTAAAAATCGAAATAGCTCTGCCCAAATAGCTCTGCTTAAATAGCTCCACCCATTAATCGAACCCCTCCCTCTCGAGATGTCGGCCAAGCGAGTCCGCGATAGCGATCCCGTGCCGCCACGGCGCGTGGCTAGCTCCACGACGCCAGAAATCGGTTGGCGCCGCCCCAGATTGACCCCTAGCCTCGCCGAGTCGTACCGATCCGTCCCGGTGAGCGGGGGAAACTGGTGGCGCAAGCTCCTGGCCTTCGCGGGCCCGGGTTACATGGTGGCGGTGGGATACATGGATCCCGGCAACTGGGCCACAGATCTCGCGGGCGGCTCCGCCTTCGGCTACCGGCTCCTCAGCGTCATCCTGCTCGCCAATCTGATGGCCGTACTGCTGCAGGGACTCTCTTCCAAGCTCGGCATCGTCACCGGTCGCGATCTGGCTCAGGCATGCCGCGATCACTACTCGAAGCCGGTGGCGTACTTCCTCTGGTTCATCTGCGAGCTCGCCATCGCCGCGTGCGATCTCGCCGAGGTGATCGGATCGGCCATCGCGCTCAACCTGCTCTTCGGGATCCCGGTCGCGGTCGGCGTGATGATCACCACGCTCGACGTGCTCATAGTGCTCTTCCTGCAGCACAAGGGGTTCCGGCTGCTCGAGGCGCTCGTGATCACGCTCATCGCGACAGTCGGGCTCTGCTTCCTCTTCGAACTGGTGGTTTCCAACCCCGACTGGGGCGGCGTCGTGGCCGGCTTCGTCCCCTCGCCGGAGATCGTGCACAACCCCGGGATGCTCTACATCTCCCTCGGCATTCTGGGCGCCACGGTGATGCCCCACAATCTCTACCTGCACTCGTCCATCGTGCAGACTCGGCGCTACGCGGAGGACGCCGAAGGAAAGCGCGAGGCCGTGCGCTTCGCATTCATCGATTCCACCGTCGCGTTGACTTTCGCGCTCTTCATCAACGCGGCGATATTGATAGTGGCCGCCGCCACGTTCCACAGGGCCGGGTTGCACGAAGTGGCGGAGATCCAGGATGCTTATCGGCTCCTTACGCCACTGCTCGGCGTGACCGGGGCGAGCGCGGTATTTGCGCTGGCGCTTCTCGCTTCGGGGCAGAATTCCACGCTCACCGGGACGCTTGCCGGCCAGATCGTGATGGAGGGCTTTCTCAACCTGCGGATACGCCCGTGGGTTCGCAGACTGATCACCCGTCTCGTGGCTGTGGTGCCTGCGGCGATAGTGGCTATAGTGTATGGTGAGAGCGGGACCGCGAAGCTGCTGGTCTTGAGCCAGGTGATCCTGAGCATGCAGCTTTCCTTCGCCGTCTTTCCGCTGGTCCGCTTCACTTCCGACCGCGCGAAGATGGGAGAGTTCGTCAATCCGCGCTGGCTGGCGGTGCTCGCGTATCTGATCGCATTTCTCATCGCCGGCCTCAACGTATGGCTCCTGCTCGGCTTCGTCACCTGATGAAGAGCTGAAGTGTACAAGCGCATCCTGGTCCCGCTCGAGCACTCACCGTACGACGCCGCGATACTGGAGCATGTGGCCAGGTTGTCGCGGGTGTGTCATGCGTCGCTGATCCTCATCCACGTTGCCGACGGCTGGGCCGCGCGCTACTTCGACGATCTGCATCTGCGCGAGAGTGAGGAGATGCGCGTGGACCGCGAGTACCTGGATCGCGTGGCGGCGGAGCTGGAGGCGGACGGGCTTCAGGTGGATGCGATTCTCGCCAGCGGCGACCCGGCGCACGAGATCACGGCGGCAGCGGAGCGGGAGAGGTGCGATCTCATCGCCATGTCCACGCACGGCCACCGCTTCTTTTCCGATCTCGTGTACGGCAGTGTGGCCGAGTCCGTGCGTCACCGATCGATGGTTCCCGTGCTGATGGTGCGGGGAACGAAGAGCAGCGAGACCAGTGCACCGAGGGGGCCGTCGCGATGATGACCGGACGGGTGACGGGCGACTACACGGCGCCGGTGGAAGACTACCTCAAGGTGATCTACGAGATAGAGCGCCGGGGGAATGCTGCGGCTACCAACGATATCGCGCAGCAGCTCTCCATCGCGCCGGCGTCGGTGAGCGGGATGGTGAGGCGGCTGGCGGATCAGGGGTTGCTCGAGCACGAGCGCTACCGAGGCGTGCGGCTCACCGAGTCCGGGCGGCGGGTAGCGCTGCGCACCATCCGCCGACACCGCGTGATCGAGGCCTACCTGATGCACGCACTCGGCTACGCGTGGGATAGAGTTCACGATGAGGCCGAGCGGCTCGAGCATGCGGCGAGCGACGAGCTGATAGAT
>DATCXR010000039.1:0-3426 GCA_036565685.1 Gemmatimonadaceae bacterium | reverse complement strand
CGGTGCTCGCGGCGATGGGCGCGGTGCTGGGCGTGGGGCTCGCCGCGCTCGGTGTCCGTCTGGTGCGGGCGAGCGCGCCGGCCGGTCTGGCGCGCGTGGCCGACACGACCATCGACTGGAGCGTGCTGCTCTTCGCGCTCGTGGTGGGCGTGGCTTCGGCGGTGCTGGCCGGACTTCTACCCGCGCTCCAGGCGACGCAGATCGCGCCGGCCGGTGAGCTCAAGGAGAGTGGCCGGGGTGCCACGAGCGGGAGCGCGCGACTGAGGTGGCGGCAGGCACTGGTGGCGACGGAGGTCGCGCTCGCAGTGGTGCTGGTGACCGGGGCCGGGCTGATGATCCGGAGCGTGCGCAACCTGCTCGCGATCGACAGCGGATTCCGCGCGGACGGTGTGCTCACCATGCGTCTGTCCACGCCGTCCACATGGTATCGCGACTCGGCGAGCGTCGCGGCGTTCTGGGATGAGCTGCAACGCCGTGTCGCGGTGGTGCCGGGTGTGGAGCAGGTGGGTGCCGTGCGACTGCTGCCACTCGCGACCGACATGGGCGACTGGGGGCTGCAGGTAGAGGGATACACGCCGCCTCCCAACCAGGGCACACCCGGCGACTGGCAGATCGTGACTCCGGGTTACCTCGAGGCGATGGGCCTCACGCTGCGCGAGGGACGCCGTTTCGAGGCGCGCGACGACATGAGCGGCGCGCTATCGATGGTCGTGAACCGCGCGTTCGTGCAGCAGTACATCGCTGGTCGGCGCGCGCTGGGAACGCGCGTGAGCATCAACGGGAGCGACAGCACCCTGACGTATACGATCGTGGGCGTCGTGGACGATGTGCATCACAACTCGCTCGTGGGGCAGGTGAAGCCGAAGTTCTACGTCACCCTCGCGCAGTTCGCGCGCGCGCCCGGGAACACGCAGCGGAGCATGAGTCTCGTAGTTCGGACCGACGGCGATCCGGCGGCACTCGCGGCGCCGGTGCGCGCGGTGATCCGCAAGCTCGATGCGCGGCTGCCGATCTCCGAGGTGCGGACGATGCACGACATCGTGAACTCATCCATCAGTGGTCCGCGCTTCGCGATGCAGGCGCTCGGTCTGTTCGGCGCGCTGGCGCTCGTGCTCTCGGCGATAGGGGTTTTCGGTATCGTGTCGCAGGTGGTGGCATCGCGGGCTCACGAATTCGGGGTTCGCGCCGCCCTCGGCGCCACGCCGAGCGAGCTCGTTCGTCTGAGCATTCGCACGGGCGTGCGACAGGCGATACTGGGGCTTGCCGTCGGCATCGCGATCGCGCTCCTGCTCACCAGGACGATAGCGTCGCTGCTACAGGGCGTCACGCCCACCGACCCGCTGACGTTCGCGACGGTGGTGGTGGTGACGGGGCTGGTCGCGATCGCGGCGAGCGTGGGACCGGCGCGGCGGGCGGGGAAGACAGACCCGGCGCGGGTGCTGGGGAGCTCGTAGGGGCGGGTACTCCCATGTGAGTGGCTGGCGAGACATCGAGTCGACGAGCATAATCATCCAGCGCGCGATGGTTCTGCCGTGTGAGCCGCGCGTTGCGTCCTGAAGGGGGGTACGCTGCTGCGCCATCGTCGGCGCGCTAGCGATCGATCGGGAGGGTGATGCTCATGCTGAAGGCGATCACCAGCTTTCTGGCACTCGCTGTGTCCGTTACCGCGTGCTCGACCGCCGCGCCGAGCACGCGTGCCGAGGGCCCACGCGCTGGCGACACGTTGGCCGAGGCGCGAGAGGGGATTCAGCCGCTCTTCGAGCGGATGCTGGTTACCGCAAACGCGCACGATGTGGACGGTCATCTGGCGACGTACGCGAGAGACTCGACCCTGGTGTTCGTAATCAACGACCAAATCATCCGGGGCTGGACCGAGCTCCACGAGCGGCAGCGCCAGTGGTGGCAAGATGGCAAGTCGGACGCCGCGTACCGGGTGGTTGGGGAACCCGACTACCAGATGCCAGCCGCCGGCGTGGTGGTACAGACCTACCTCCTGAGCTCGCACCGAACGCTCGCGGACGGTACGCCGAGCGATGGGCGAATCGCCGTCACTGACATCTGGCGGAAGGGGCCGGATGGCTGGCGCATATTGTACGCACACGAGTCGTTCGGCCAGCGGTAGTGCGCCGAACCGCTCGCCGCCCTCGAACATGGCGCCGGTAACGGCGGTGCGACCGCGCCCGTGGATCTCGCACCGCGAATCCGCTCCCGGCTGCTCTCGAGTAAGTGACTCCTGATCATCCGACCGTCATTGTCATCATGGGCCCTGCCGGGGCAGGGAAATCCACCGTGGGCCGGTCGCTCGCGGGTACGCTCGGCTGGCGGTTCACCGACGCGGACGCATTTCACTCGGCCGCAAACCGAGCCCGTCTCGCGCGTGGCGAAGCCCTATCGGACGCCGACCGTGAGCCGTGGCTCGATGCGCTCCGCCGAGAGATCGCGACTGCCATCGCGCGCGGCGAGCCAATAGTCCTCGCGTGCTCCGCGCTCCGACGTTCGTACCGCGAATTGCTGCTTCCACCCGGAGCCGCGCGGCGACAGGTCTGCGTCGCGTACCTCCGTGTGAGCGCAGCCGAGCTCGCGCACCGGCTGCGTACGCGGGTCGGCCACTTCGCACCGGTAGAGCTCTTGAGCAGCCAGCTGGCCACGCTCGAGGAGCCGGCGCCCGGTGAGGGCGTGATCACGCTGGACGGTGAACAGCCGGAGCAGGCCCTCGTGCAGCAGATTCGCCGATCGTGCGGCGTCTGATGAGCGACTCGGTCGTCGAGGCTCCGATGAACACGGTGACTGTGTCCAATATGACGCGCCAGGTGCTCGCCGTCGTATCTCTGTCACATGGTTAATCGCTGCAGCGGCTGGCGCCGTTCCGCGGTAAGTGCCGCGATCGCGTTGCTGCTGACGACCTTCGGCGGACTGTGGATCACCGGCTATGCACTTTCTCGACCCGCGCGGGCGTGGCTCGGTGCGCCGCCATCCGACCTCGCGGCCGAGACCGTGCGCATCCCACTCGAGGGCGGGTCGCTCGTGATAGGCTGGCTCGCGCGGGGCATCAAAGGACAGGGCGCCGTACTGCTCTTGCACCCGCTCCGTGCCAACCGGGGCTCCATGGTGGAGCGTGCCCGCTTTCTACGCCGGGCTGGCTACACAGTGTTGTTGATCGATCTCCCTTCGCACGGCGAGAGCGAAGGTGCGCGCATCACGTTCGGCGCGCGCGAGAGCGAGGGTACACGCGCCGCGCTGGCATACCTGCGGCGCGTGGCGCCGGGTGAGCGCGTAGGCGCGATCGGGGCCTCCCTCGGTGGCGCAAGCTTGCTGCTCGGGACGCGAGGGCCGGCGGCGAACGGCGCGGACGCCGTCGTGCTGGAATCGGTCTACCCGACGATCGGCGAGGCGGTGGCCGACCGACTGCGAATACGGCTCGGGCCA
>DATCXR010000036.1:0-16497 GCA_036565685.1 Gemmatimonadaceae bacterium | reverse complement strand
TCACCGAGTACCTGCGCAGCTGCCCCGATCACAGTGTCACGGGCTTCGCGCTCTCGAACATCTGCGAGTGGCTCTCTCTCCAGGAGATCGACGAGCTGTTTGCCGAGGTTGCGCGTGTGGCACGGCCAGGGGCGCGGCTCTGCTTTCGCAACTTCGTGGGTTGGACCACCGTGCCGCCGCGTTGGCGGGAGATGATAACGGAAGACGCCGAGTACGGCGAGCGGTTGATCGCGTGTGATCGGAGTCTCGTCCAGTACCGCTTCGTCGTGTGCCGGGTGGGATGAAGGGGAGCCGATGACGATCGCGACCGTCCCCCAACGCGGCTTCGTCGTTCGCGAGGCCACCAGCTGCGACAACGATGCGCTGGTGGCGCTCGCCTCCGCTTGTCCCATGCGTGGCGCGGTATCGCTGTGCGTGGACAGGGCGCCCGATTTCTTCGCGCTCAATCGGCTGGAGGGGGATCGCTGGCGGGTCGGCGTTGCCGTGACCGGTGCCGGCGACCTGGTCGGGTGCGTCGCGGTCGCCACGCGGACCGCCTACATCGGCGGCGTGCCGGCGCGCGTCGCCTACGTCAGCGACTTGAAGGTCCACCCCGCCCATCGGAACGGGTCGGTTGCAGACGCGCTTTCCGCCTACGCCTGCGGTGCGAGTCGTGAGCTTGGCGGGGACGATGTACCGATCTCGCTGACGATCCTGGCCGGGAACCGAGCGATGGAGCGCCGCATCGACGGGCCGCGCGGGATGCCCGTCCTGAGGCGTGTCGCGACGATCCGCGCGCATGCGGTGAGCCTGCTCTGGCGTCGTGCAATCCCGGATGCGTCGGTGACCGTAGCTCCCGCCACGGAGCACGATCTGGAAGAGATGGCGGCACACTGGGCGAGAGTCGCACCGGGCCGGCAGCTCGCTTCGTGGTACGATGCGGAGTCGCTTGCGGCATGGATCCATGCCGCACCGGCGCTCGACATCGGTGACTACCTGCTCGCGCGCCGGCGCGACGGACGGCTTGCTGGCTTCCTCGGAATGTGGGATCAGGCGGAGTTCAAGCAGCTTCGCGTAACGGCCTACTCGGCGCGGCTCGCAACTTTCCGGGCGGGATTCAACGTGGTCGCTCCGCTCATCGGCGCGGCAGCGTTGCCCGCGGTGGGCGCGCCGCTCCGCCACTTCACGGCCGTCCACGTGTGTGTCGCTCCGGACGAGCCGCACGTGCTTCGCTCGCTCCTGCTGCACGCGTACGCCGCGGCGCGCGGACGTGGCTACTCCTTCTTCACGATCGGACTCGACGTTCGGGACCCGCTTACTGCAGCGCTGCGCGGTCTTCTCGCACAACCGACGGACATCCACGCCTACGTGACGGCGCCGTCGGGACGCTACCGGGGCCCCGACTTCGGCGAATCCTCCTTTCACCACGAAATCGCTCTGGCGTGAGGTGCAGGATGCGTCATCCGACAATGACCCGTACGAGCTACCGAACGTCTCTCGATGCCACGGCAGGCGGCGCGACGAGCGGACCCGAAGCTGCCACGATCGTGCGGCGTGGGATCTCCGCGATTCTCGTTCGCCGACGCCGGTGGGTAGCCGCGGCGTGGCTCGCGCTCGCCGTGACGCTCATCCCCGGCGCGATGCACGTGGAAGAGCATCTCGATGTGGCGGCGAGCGCCGATGGAAGCGAATCGGACCTCGTGGCGAAGGAGCTGACCGCGCGCTTCGGCTCGCCGTTCGCTCGGTCGGTGATTCTGGTGGCCACGGGAATCCCCTCGCCCGCGGAGGCGAGTGGGCGCAAAGCGCTGAGCGCGATCGTCGCCTCGATCGATCGTGCGCCGGGCGTGCGGCGCACGATCTCGTACCTGGATACCTCCGACACATTGTTCCTCGGCGAGGGCGATACGAGCGCCTTCGTCGTGGTGGGGCTCGATGCGCTCACACGTCGCCCCGACACTCTCATCGCTCCGCTGAGGGCCGCCACGACCCGGCTCTCCGATTCGCTCCGCGTACGATATCCCGAGTCGGCGTTGCGCTGGACGGGCGAGGTGGCGCTCAACGCAGACCTCCGAAAAGTAAGCGCCGCCGACGCGCAGCGTGCGGAGCGCCGAGCACTCCCGCTCACGTTGCTTCTCCTCGTGCTCGCATTCGGCTCAGTAGCGGCCGGCTTTCTCCCCGTGGCGTCGGCACTCGTGGCCATCGGCATCACGCTGGGCGCGGCGGCGCTGATCGCTCGCGTCTGGCCGCTCTCCGTGCTGCTTCAGAACGTGGTGACGATGCTGGGGCTCGGTCTCGGGACCGACTACGCGTTGCTGGTGGTGAGCCGATTCCGCGAGGCGCGCTCGGCGGGACGCAACCGCGCGGAGGCGGCGGAGGAGGCTGCGCGCCACACGGGTCGGACCATCGGGCTCTCCGCTCTCGCCGTGGGGATCGGGTTCCTCGCACTGTTGGCGGTACCGCTGAACGAGCTGCGCTCTATCGCAATCGGCGGTCTGCTCGCTGTATGCGCGTCGGCGCTGTTCGCTACCACTGCGCTTCCGGGGATCCTCGCGTGGAAAGGAGCGCGAATCGATCTTGGTAGAGTACGACGCAATAGCAATCGATCGGATGAACGTTGGAGACGATGGGGCCGTTTCGTCGGCGCGCACCCGCTGGTGGTACTCGTCCTGTTCGGCGTACCGGTGGGAGTGCTCGCGCTCCAGTCCACCAGACTCCGCGCCGAGCTCCCACGAGGCGATTGGCTCCCGCGCGACATGGAGTCGGCGCGCGCGCTCCACGATCTACGCGACATGCGGCGGGGCGGGGTGGTGCAGGAGATCAGCGTGGTGCTGGAGCTCCCGCCCGGCGTGAAGGCGACGGATGATGCCGGGTGGGCGGCGACCCGCCGGCTCACGGAAGCTCTTTCGCGAGACAGCGCGGTTGCGAGCGTTCGCTCCCTGCCATCGCTCACGAGCGTCGGCACCGGGTTTCTCCCGCGAGCGGCTCTGCTCGCGATGGTGCCCGAGGATATCCGCGGCGCCTTTGCGAGCCGCGACGGCGGCGCCGCGCTGGTGCAGGTAATTCCCCGCGACGAAGTGCAGGGGGCCGACCTCACCGGATACATTCGCCGAGTACGCAGTCTGGATGCTGGGGCGGCCAGCGGGCTTCCGGGGTCGCGCATTCGCGTGGGCGGCCTCCCGGCCTTCAACGCGGACTACGAGGATGCGATCGGTGGACGCTTTTTCGGCATCGTCGCCGCGATAGTGGGTGGCACGCTGCTGGCGCTCGCGCTGGGATTCCGTTCGCTGCTCGTGCCGATCAAGGCCGTTGCGCTCAACCTCCTCTCCGTGGCTGGCGCATTCGGCGCCGTGGTGCTGGTCTTCCAGGAAGGGCACGGAGCTTCGCTCCTCGGGCTGGCCGGAGCGGTGGACGGTACGTTTCCCGCGATCCCGATTCTCGTGTTCTGCACCGTGTTCGGTCTGAGCATGGACTACGAGGTGTTCCTGGTCGCGCGCGTGGCGGAGGCGCGCCGTTCCGGGCACGATGAGCGCGCGGCGATCGCGGAGGGGCTGGCCCGAACGGGAGGAATCATCACGAGTGCCGCGGCGATCATGGTCGTCGTCTTTGGCGCGTTCACGCTCGGCAGCTTCCTGCTCATCAAGATGCTGGGCTTCGCGCTCGCCGTTGCCGTACTGCTGGACGCCTCGGTGATGCGCGTCGCGATCGGTCCTGCGTTGCTGACGCTGGCGGGACGGTGGAACTGGTGGCCCGGGGAGCGGCGCGCATGTGATGGGTGACGAGCACCGGTTGCTAGCGAGGCGGAGTCGAACGCCGGAGCATCTCCCTCATCACCAGGACGTCCTGCCGATCCTGCGGGCGGTTCGCCGCCTCCTTGGATCGAATGATATCCTCCAGTCGTGCGGCGAGGAGTGATGTGCCATAGACCTCGAAGCGCACCGCTCCCCGAGCGAGATCCTCGAAGCCGGTGGTTCCCGATGGCTCGAATGCGATATCGATCCGTCCGGCATCCGTCACCAGATTCCAGAGCGAGGCGCGCTCCAGCGTGGCGACGCTGCAGTCGAAGGCGAGTCCCTCGGGAACCGCTTCAGTATAGACCCGCGCGTTCAGTTCCCTGAGCGCGGCAGCGAGGCGCGGCAGGTTCTCGCTCGATCGCGCCGGGGTGATATCGAGATCGGCCGTGAGCCTGGGGAATCCCTGGAGGCGCGCGGCGAGTGCACCGATCATCACGTACTGGACACCATGAGTCGCCAGCGTGCGGATGATCCGCTCTGGATCCAGAGGGGCGACATCAGGCACGCCGGGCGGCTCCGATGAACCGGGTGAAGTTGGCCACCTCTTCGAGCCGCTCTTCCGGAGTGAGGCGGAGGATCCGAGGCACGTCGTCGAGCATGTGGGTCTGCTCCGCGGGCCCGATGACGAGTGCGGCATCGAGCGTGAAGCCGCTTGCCTCGAGCAGGCGGGTGAGAGTGTCCCAGGTGGGGCTGACGTCACCCCCCTCGATCCGCGCCACGACGGACTGGGCGGTCCGGGCACGCCGCGCGAGGGCCCTCTGACTGAGCCCCGCTCTCCCGCGTGCAATTCGAACGAGATCGGATGGTGCCATGGTAGGAATGATAGCTAAAAAGCTATCAAACCGCCACCGCTTACCAGCTCAGCCCACGCTCGAGTCCGTAGCGCTCCGCCAGCGTCGCGGCGACGCGGGCTTCAGCACCTGTCGTCCAGGCTCTCGTGGCCCATCAGCGAACTTCGATCACGTCCACCATCCCGTGGCGCCAGTGCGACTGGCCGTCCGAGCGCGTCGGCACGGAATGTCATTTGCTCCCCCCACCCGCGAGCGCCGGGACGTTCTGCAGGTAGACGAGCCCAAGGTTCTTCGGTGGGCGCACCATCACGAAGTGCCGGCCATCCGGGCTGACGTCGTAGTTCGTGTGTGGGGTGGCGTCCGCGTAGTCGTTGCCGTCGAAGAGTGCTCGCCTGGCCTCAACGCGCGGCTCGGAGGAGAGCGCGAGAGTCGCCGCTACGAGCTCGACACCGTTGTCGGAGAGCTGCAGGTAGAACAGCTCGCGGCCATCGGGACTCCAGCGCGAGCCTGTTGCTCCATCGAGCGATACCTGCAGCCTCGTTCCGGAGCCGTCCAGTCGACGCACGTACACCTCCGAGCGGCCGCTCTCGTTGGAAGCATAGGCGAGCCATTTTCCGTCCGGCGATACCGAAGTCCATGCCTCGAAGAAGGGCGTCACCAGTACGTCGCGGAGCGTGTCGCCCGGATGGAAGGAGACGATGTCCCAATCCGAAGCTTTCGCGCGCGTGAACGCAATGCCCACGAGCGTGCCGTCGGGAGTGACATCGGTAATCGTGTTGAGCCCGTGCCCGCCCACGATCTCTTCCGGTGATCCACCGCCGGTGGCGGGAACCCGGAAAGCCGAAAGATGGCCGGAATGGACGCTCATGTAGATGATGCTCCTGCCATCGCGCGACCAGATGGCATCGTGTCCGTCGCCAGCGATGCTGGCGCGTGTGAGCGCCCGCTGCGCCCGATCGAAGACCCACACATCGCGGCCGCCGTCGGTCGCCTGGATATCTACCAGGATGCGGCGGCCGTCGGGGGAAAAGCGGGGATTGTGATAATTGCGCGGCGCATCCGATATCACCTGCGAGGCACCGGTGCGATCGACGAGGACGAGATCGGACGGTTCGGAGGCCATGTACAGCACTGCCCCCGTTTTCGAGGTGGAGAAGCGCGCAGCGCCGTCGGTAGTGTTGCTGATGGCGTTCACGAGCTGCACGGGAGATCCCGTGACGCGCAGTGCTCTGCTGTCGAAGGGAACGGTGAGAAGCACACCGCGCTCGTCCGTGTACACGATGTGGTCGGGCGGCAGGAATCGCGCGGCCGTCACACCCGACTCGATGATCGCCGTGCGGCGGTGGTCGGATAGATCGAGCGCCGAGAGGCTGCCGGAACCGGAGCCGGAAATCCCCAGCACCAGCAGGTGGCGCGCATCGGGGAGCATTGCTATCGCGTTCAGATTCTGCTCGCCCGCCGCCGTGTCTGGAGCGGCGATGCGTGCGGGGGTACCGCCGGTTTCCGGAATGCGATAGAGGCCGCCGTCGTCGGCGCGATAGATGATGTTGCCGTCGCGCAGCCAAAGAAAGAACGGCTTGTACGCACGAAGCCCCGGGATGGGAACCGGGGTGCCTCCCGCGAGCGAGACTCGATACGCGCTACTCACGCGCACGAACACGACCGAGCGTCCGTCGGGTGAGAAGGCGGGATCGAACGCTTCCCGGGTTTCGGGAAGCATCGTCGCCTGCGTCTGGTCGATACGACGAACCCATAGTGCGCTTCCGGCGTGTGCATCGCTGAAGTACACGACGGTCTGTCCATCGGGAGAGAGCGCGAAGAGCTCGGAGCCGGGTCCTCCACCGATGTGGATGTCGCCGACGAGGAAGCGCGCTGCCGGCAGGGGCGTCTCGCGTCCGTACTTGCGTCCCAGGAACGCACCGAGGACGAGTGCCACCAGCGCCGCTCCCGTGACGGCGGCGGCCGTGCGCCAGCGAGCGGCCGGTGACGCCGCGGAGCGGAAGGTGTTGCGAGATGGCGGCGTGCTTCCACCAACGGCGCCAGAGAGCGCAGCCGCATAAGCGCGCGCGTCGGCGAAGCGGTCGGCCGGGAGCTTCTCGAGCGCCCGTGCTACGGCAGCGTCCACATGCTCGGGTACGCTGCGCCGCCGCGCACCGAGCGATGGAGGCTCGGCCGTGATCACCTGCGCGAGAATGGCTTGTGCATTAGGGCCCGTGAATGGCGGCTCTCCCGCGAGCATCTCGTATGTCACCGCACCAAGCGCGTAGATGTCTGCTCGTGCATCGACCGATCGCTCGCCCATGGTCTGCTCTGGAGCCATGTACTGGGGCGTTCCGAGCGAGAGTCCCGTCTGCGTGAGCCGAGCGCCACCCGCCTGCTCTACCGCCAGCGCTATCCCGAAGTCGGCCACCAGAGCGTGGCCGTTCTGGAGAAGGATGTTCTCCGGCTTGATGTCGCGGTGCACCACGCCCTTCCCGTGCGCGTACGAGAGAGCGTCGGCCACTTCGCGCGCGATGAGCAGGGCATCGTCCACGGGGAGCTGCGTCTCGCGCTCGAGGCGGCCGCGCAGCGTCTCCCCGTCGACGAACGGCATCACGTAGTAGAGCAGCCCGTTCGCCGAACCGGAGTCGAAGAGCGGAAGGATGTGCGGGTGCTGCAGGTTGGCGGTGAGTTCTATCTCCTTGAGGAAGCGCTCGGAGCCGAGCACCGCACTCAGCTCCGCGTGCAGCACCTTGATCGCAACTTTCCGGCGGTGCTTGAGGTCCTCGGCGAGATAGACCGTGGCCATGCCACCCGCACCGAGTTCGCGCTCGATGCGGTAGCGCTCCGCCACTGCTGCGGCGAGCGGGGGCATGGGGCCAGCGGCGTCGCTGGCCGGGGGCTCTGTGTACGCCACTCGGGGGCCACCCGTATGGTAGCGGGATTGAACGAATATGCGTGCGTGAGCGCGGGATGTCACGCACGCAGCACGCTTCAGAGGCGCCGATCTGCCTCGTTTGCGGCGACAGCATCAAGCCTTCAGTTGCTCGTCCGGACCCGCTGCCCTGATTCAGTCCAGCTTCTCGATTCTCGACTCGGCAATCTGCGGCAGAACGCCACCGGGTGCACCGAAGTGCATCAGTATCTCCTGCTCGGCCAGACTCCGATCGGGTCGCGGCGCGACAAAGCTGCCCTCCCGCCTGGAGTAGTAGAGGCAGCCACTCTCCTCGGGCGGTCGCTCCCTCGCGAAGCTCGTAGCTGCGGCGAGAGCGGCGAGCCAGCCCTGTTTGGCCTCCTTCAGGTCGAAGGGCTGGGCAAGGTGGAGTCGCTCGAAGTCCTCCGGTCGGTAACGGCCGTGACGCTTGAGCAGTTCGAGTAACGAGAGCGGCGTGAGCCCGGGATCCTTTCCCGCGGCCGCCCAAACGAGCGCGGAAAGCGGAAGCACACGCCGGTGTACGAACAGGACATCCACGAAGTCGCGGGGTTCGTCGCGGCCGGCCAGAGCCAGCACCTTGTTGATGGCCAGGTCGATGGGATGCAAGAGGAGAATTCCCGTCGAGTGGCGTTGCAACGGCATGAAGCGCCAGGCGGAGTCGTGAGCCCAGTCCACTCGCGTCGCGTCGTCGCCTCGTCGCACGATCGCGCGGACGAAGCCAGGCAGACTCAGTTCCACCTCCAGGTCGTACCCGGCGTGCTCGAGGCGCGCCCGATCCGAAGCGAATGCTGCTGCCACGCGCGCTTCGGAGTCGTGAAAGAAATCGAGATCGTCACTGTAACGATCCGACGTTGGAGAGAAGTGCAGGGCCGCGCCTCCGGCGAGGTAGCGGTCGTCGTTCGGCTCCGCGGTCAACGTGGAGAGCAGCACGGCCTGGAAATCCGTCAGCGGCATAGCCTGGCGGCCACTCTCCACGCTTCGCGGTTTCCGTGCTTCCTCAACTGCTCGGCCACCCATGGCACGTCTTCGCTGCGGATGACGAGGTCGGGGCGGTACGACCAGAAGCAGGTTGCTCGAAAGCGACGAAAGGCCCGTCGCGCCTCGCGCACGCGCACCATGTCACGCGCCGCCTGCGGGCTCAGAGTGCGACGGCTCTTTCGGCCTCCGCGGGCGCCGATCGCCGCGAGATAGCGTTTGATCCGAGCCATCTATTATCATAAGCCGCTTATGATATAATAGCAAGGATTACAAAGAGTTGGAGAGTACCTTACTATGGCGATCCTGCGCTCGTGCTTGAAGTCGTGGGCGAGGTAGGCCGTGGCCATCCCGCCCGCGCCCAGTTCGCGCTCGATGCGATAGCGCTCGGCGAGCGCGGCACCGAGGCGAGTGGCGTCGCGCGTGAGGGGGGGTTGGTTCGATGCAGCGCCGGAAGCCGGCGGCCTGGTCATATGGTTGTCTGCCGGGCGCGCCGCGGCGATCGGGTTGCGGCCGCGAGGGGGTTGTACTGCGCTGCAATTATGGGGGCCGCAACCTGCCGTTGTACAGGTGCGCGCGCCGATCACCACCGGATCCGGGGCGCGAGTCTCGGCTACGGCCGTGTCACTCCGCGGGTTTACACACCGGACTTCCCTTGTCGAAGACGACGCGCCACATGCCCGGCGCTTCTTGCCGCCAGATCGAGTTGAAGCGCCCGACGACGTTGCCCGCTGGATCGCGTACGGGTCCCGTGCTGAGCGCGAGATCACCGGAGTCGAGCACCTGAACCTGGTCGGGCTCCCAGGAGAAAGGTGGATCCTTCTTCTCGAAGAACGGCTTCCACCGCGCTGCTACCGCGCTTTTGCCGCGCACGGATGAGTCGCCGCTGAAGAAGATCGCCTCATTGCCAAGGAACGACATGAAAGCCGCGTGGTCGCGATCGGCCATCGACTTTGCGAAAGCGCGCTCGGTGTCCATCACCTGCTGGCGGAGCGATGCGAGGTTGGCGCGAGGTGCAGCGGTGCGGCAGCCGCAGAGGAGCACTGTGGCGATAGCGATGTGGGTCAGGGTGCGCATGGGGAACCCTCTCCGGATCTTCTTCACCGTGCTGGTGTGGTCGCCGAGTCAGCGTGCGCCTGAGCATGGAACATCGCTGCGTCGTGGTTCACGATGCCAAGACGTTCGCCGAATTAGGGATGAGGAGTCTGTATATCGGGTCGCTCCGCCGCTAGAGGGCGTGTCAGCGAGCCCGGACCGGCCGGTGGGCGCTGGCGAGCGCGGCGTTCGTGTGCAACTATTGTCGAAAGCCCACCGGAAGCCCGATACGGGCTCCATCGCGGATGCCCTCCCTCATTACCCGGCCCGATGATGCGTACACCAGCTCTCTCCGCCTCCCTCGCCATCCTGCTCTCCGGCTCGATCTCATGCAGCACCGCCGGCGCTGCCTCCGTTGCTCCTTGCACCGAGGCCACGGAGGCGTGCGAGCAGTGGATAACGTTCGGCGGCGGACCGGCGCGCTCGATGGTGTACTCCACCTATCCGTTGGAGTCGCCGAATCCGGCGATCACCCGCGCTCTCATCATGGTACACGGTGCGGGACGCAACGCCGATCACTACTTCGAGACTGCCACCGCGGCCGCATTTCTCGCCGGCGCTCTCGACAACACGATCGTCATCGCGCCGCGCTTCGCCGCCGGTCGCGATTCGGTGGCCGCGAACGAGGTGCTCTGGCCTCCACGTGGCGACAGCTGGCGATCCGGTGGGATGTCGCCGTCGAACCCGGAGCTCTCGTCCTTCGACTTCGCCGACGAGATCCTGCGCAATCTCGCGGACAAGAAGATTTTCCCGAATCTCTCGAAGATCGTCGTCGCTGGGCACTCGGCCGGCGGACAGTTCGCGACGCGCTACGAGATGGCCAGCAAGGTGCACGACTCGCTCGGTGTGCAGGTGAGCTACGTCGTCGCCAACCCGTCGAGCTACGCGTGGCCGGTCGCGAGCAGGCCGCTGCCAGTGGGCGACGCGGACACCGTCGATGCATATAAGGCGTCGATGGGCGACGACGCGGAGGAGGTTCACTCGAACTTCGAGTACGGCCCGTTCGATTCTACCAAGGCACCCGGGTACGACCGCTGGCCCAAGGGGCTCGAGGGTCGCGAGGGGTACACGGCGGGGATGACCGACGATCAGCTGCGGAAGAATCTCGTCGAGCGGCCAGTCACGTACCTGCTCGGACAGGTCGACGTCCTGCCGCTGGGCGGCTTCGATGACTCGCCGACCGCCATGGCGCAGGGCCCTACGCGCCGCGCGCGCGGTGAAGCGTTCATGGAGTACGTGAACGATTCGCTGGGCGCGAAGCACAAGGCCATCATCGTCCCCGAGTGCGGCCACAACGATCGGTGCATCTACACCACCGACATCGTGTTCCCGGTGATCTTCCCGTGAGGTGACGAGGGCCAGCTCTTGCATCGTGCACAGCTTGTCATCCCCGCGGAAGCCGGGGATCCATGTTCGACTGAGCAACATGGATCCCCGGCTTCCGCGGGGATGACGGTACTGGGTTCAGCCTGCCAACGGTCGCCCGAAGCACGACGCGAGAGCTGGCTTCGCCCACTCGTGACGCCCACGCACCCACCAGGATGCCATGACCACTGACGATATCTCGCCCAAGCGACCGACCCTGGTCCGCGCGGAACGGCCCGCTGGTTTCGATCGCCCCTGGCGAACGATAGGCGGATCGGGGAAAGGGAAGGGCGGTAACCGATGGGTCCTGGGCGCGGCCATCGCGCTCCTGGCACTCCTGCTCGGCATCGTGCCCGTCGCCGCGCGGCGCGGCGCCGACTGGCTCTGGTTTCGCGAGCTCGGCTTCGAGCGGATCTTCCTCACGAAAATCGTGGCGCAGTGGACGCTCGGGGTGGCCGCGGGAGTGATTGCCCTCGTCGTCCTGTATCTCAACGCGCGCGTCGCGCTGCGCGACCTGCCGCAGGAGGAAGTGCCCACCGTGGACCGTGCGCGTGGCGGGCCGCGCACGCGAACCGCCTTCCTGACGCGGCTCGCGCAGACAGCCGCCCCGTTCGCGACCGCGCTGCTCGCGTTTCTGCTCGCGCTCCTCGCCGCCAGCGAGTGGAAGACGCTCGTGCAGTTCTTCTACCGCACGCCGTTCGGCAGCACCGATCCCGTGTTCGGCCGCGACGTCGCGTTCTACGTCTTCACTCTTCCAGCCATCGACTTTGCGATCGACTGGCTGGCGCTGCTTCTCGTATTCGCGCTCGTCGCCATCGCCTGGCCGGTGTACCTGACGCGCGGCGACGTCCATCTTCGCAGGTGGCGTGTGGTCGTCAGGCCGATCGCCCGCGTGCACTTCGCGGTGTTGGCGGCGCTCCTGCTCGTCGTGGTGGCGCTCCACCTCTGGTTCGTGGGGCTCCCATCGCTGCTCGTGGCCCGACACGGACCTCTGGTGGGCGCGAGCTATACGGATCTCCACGTCCGTCTACCGGTGCTCGAGGCTATGAGCATCCTCGCTCTCGCGGCGGCCGCGGCGATTCTCTGGCGGAGCCGGCGCGGTCGCTTTGCTCGATCGGTGGGCGCGCTGCTCGGCGGGTATCTGGCGCTCGCTGTACTCCTCATGGGAGTGCTCCCCGCGCTCGTCCAACGCCTAGTGGTTCTGCCGAACGAGCTGGCGCGCGAGGCGCCCCAGATCCGCCGACACATCGAGGCGACCCGCCGCGCCTGGGGACTCGAGCGAGTGGAGAATCGGGAGCTCAGTGGAGAGCAGCGGCTCACACTCGCCGACATCGCCGCCAACCAGGCGACCATAGACAACGTCCGGCTCTGGGACCGCGGCCCGCTGCTCCAGACGTTCGGGCAGCTCCAGTCGATTCGCACGTACTACGACTTCGTCTCCGTGGACGACGACCGCTATCGCGTGAATGGCGAGCTGCGCCACGTACAGCTCTCGGCGCGCGAGCTGAACTCGCAGGCGCTCCCCACGCGCACTTTCATCAACGAGCACCTCACCTTCACCCACGGCATGGGGCTCACGCTCGGCCCGTCGAACCAGGTGACCGACGAGGGGCTCCCGGTCCTCTGGATCAAGGACCTGCCGCCCGCGTCGAGCGTGCCCATACTGGTCGCGCGACCGCAGATCTACTTCGGCGAGCTGGCGAACGACTTCGTGCTCGCCCCTACGCGGCAGCGCGAGTTCGACTTCCCGGCTGGTCAGGGCGACGCCGAGTCCTACTCGGCGTACGATGGTGCTGCAGGCGTCGCGCTCGACTCGTTCTGGCGGCGGCTCCTGTTCGCCGTGCGCTTCCGGTCGCTCAACATCCTCCTCACGCGCGCTCTGACGCCAGAGACGCGGATCCTCTACTACCGGAACGTCCGCGAGCGCGCGCAACGCGCCTTCCCCTTCCTGCGCTTCGACAGTGACGAGTATCTCGTTGTAAGCGACAGCGGCCGGCTCGAGTGGATACTGGACGCATACACCACCACCAACCGCTACCCGTACGCGCAGCCCATCACCGATGGGACCAACTACATGCGGAACAGCGTCAAGGTAGTGGTAGACGCGTACGACGGTGACGCGACCGCGTACCTCAGCGATCCGGCTGACCCGATGGTCCGTACCCTCGCGAAGATCTATCCGGGCTTGCTGCGTCCACTGGATGAGATGCCGGCCGGAATACGCGCTCACATCCGCTACCCGGGGGATCTCTTCAGGGCGCAGACCGCGCTCTACGCGACCTTCCACATGGACGAAGCGGAGACCTTCTATCACCGCGAAGATCAGTGGCAGATCCCGGCCACGGGGCAGGACGATCGCGAGGAGGGCTTCGTCAGGCACATCGTCATGCGCCTGCCGGGAGAGCGCGAGCCGGAGTTCATCCTCATGCGGCCCTTCACGCCGCGGCAGAAGGACAACCTCGCCGCGTGGATGGTGGCGCGGAACGACGGGCCGAATTACGGGAAGCTCATCGTCTACCGCTTCCCGCGGCAGAGTCTCGTCTTCGGGCCGAGGCAGATCGTCAGCCGGATAGATCAGGACACCGAGGTGGCGCGACAGGTGTCGCTCTGGGACCAGCGCGGCTCGGAGGTTCTCCGCGGCGAGCTGCTGGTGATCCCCATCGAGGAGTCGCTGATCTACGTGCAGCCGCTTTACCTGCGTGCCAGCGGCGGACGCATTCCGGAGCTCAAGCGCGTCGTGGTCGTGCACGAGGGACGAGTGGTGATGGACGAGTCTCTAGAGGCGGGACTGGCGCGGCTGTTCGGCGGCGAGGACGCGCGATCCGTGCTCGCGAACGCTGCTGCCGGTCGCGCTAAGGACACGAGCGAGGGAGCGCCGCCCCAACTGACTTCCGCGCAGCGCGAGCTGCTGCGCGGCGCACTTCAGCACTACGAGCGCGCACGTGCCGCGCAGCGTGCGGACGACTGGGCCACTTACGGAGCGGAGATGCGGCAGCTCGGGGAGCTGCTACAGAAGTTGAACGAACCGTAGGATATGCGGGGTGAGGTATTCGCTCGCCACAAGCGCTGCCAGCTTCTCCGTCAGCGCCATAGCTGCCAAGGCTGAGCTCGCCACGACTGAGCAGGCTTGCGGCGCGCCTCTCCGGCCCCCAACAGTATTGAAGACCAGTCCGTTCAAGTAGGGTCGAGAGCAGGGCCGCTGTATCTCGAGTCCACCGCACGTCGCAACGTATCCAGTCGCACGACACCGCCAACCCGGACAACACAACGTGTTCCAGCGCACCCTCTCCACCGCCGGCCGCTTCGGCGCGGCGCTCGCTCTTACCGGCGCACTCGCCTCGCCCTCCTTCGCGCAGCTCGCGTCGGCGCAGGCCTCGCACCTCTCCAGCGGGATCGACACAACCACCTTCGATCACTCCGTACGCCCGCAGGACGATTTCTTCCGCTACGTCAACGGAGGATGGCTGAAGACCGCGGAGATCCCCGCCGACGCATCGAGCTGGGGCGCGTTCCAGGAGCTGCGTGAGAACAGTCGCACAGCGTTGCACGAGATCTTCGAGGACGCGAGCAAGGCCAACGCGCCCAAAGGGAGCCCGCGGCAGAAGGTGGGCGACCTGTACGCCAGCTACATGGACAGCGCGCGCGTGGAGGATCTCGGGCTGCAGCCGCTCCAGCCGCTCCTCGCGAGGGTCGCGACTCTACGCAGCAAGGCCGACATCCCCACCACCTTCGCCTGGTTCGCGCGACGCGGGATCGGCGGCCCCGTGTCCGTGCGCGTGGGTGCCGATCCGAAGCATTCGTCGGTGAACATAGTGCAGATGAGCCAGTCGGGGCTTGGCATGCCCGATCGCGACTACTACCTCAGGAAGGATCCCAAGATGGCGGCGACGCGCGATGCATACGTTGCCTACATCACGCGCCTGATGGAGCTGGCGAAGCTGCCCGACCCCGCTGGCTCTGCACAGCGCATCCTCGCGCTCGAGACGGCGATCGCCACGCCGCAGTGGGATCGCGCGCGCAGCCGCAACCGCGACTCCACCTACAATCGGATGACCGTCGCGCAGCTCTCCGCGCTCACACCGTCGTTCGGCTGGAGGAGCTATCTCGACGCCGCCGGGCTCTCGAAGGCGAAGGAAGTCATCGTGCGCCAGCCCGACTATCTCGAGGCGCTCGACAAGGTGTTCGCCAGCACGCCCGTGTCCACCTGGCGCGAGTACCTCACCTTCCATCTGCTCGACAGCTTCGCGGACCAGCTTCCCGCCGACTTCGAGGGCGCGGGCTTCGCCTTCCGCGGCCGCACGCTATCGGGGCAGGAGGAGATGGCGGCTCGGTGGAAGCGCGCGGTAGACGCGACCAACTCCACGCTCGGTGAGGCGGCCGGAGCGCTGTACGCCGAGAAGTACTTCAAGCCCGAGGCGAAGGCGCGGATGGATGCGCTGGTGAAGAACCTCATCGAGGCGTACAGAGTCGGGATCGACTCGCTCGAGTGGATGAGCCCCGCGACCAAGGCGCGCGCGAAGGAGAAGCTCGCGCACTTCAAAGTGAAGATTGGCGCGCCGGACCACCCTCGCGAGTACAAGTTCGATGTGAAGCGCGATGATCTCTTCGGGAACGAGCTGCGCAGCCGACTCTTCGGGTACGACTACATGACGAGCCAGCTCGGGAAGCCGGTGGACAAGAGCCGCTGGGGAATGACGGCACCGACGGTGAACGCGTCGTACAATCCGTCGTTCAACGAGATCACCTTCCCCGCGGGGATCCTGCAGCCGCCCTTCTTCAACGTGAACGCCGACGACGCGGTGAACTACGGCGCCATCGGCGCCGTGATCGGCCACGAGATCGGACACGGCTTCGACGACCAGGGACGCAAGTCGGACGGCGACGGGAACCTGCGCGACTGGTGGACGCCGGCCGATGCGAAGGCGTACGAGGCGCGCACCGCGAAACTCGGCGCGCAGTACGATGCCATCAACCCGATCGACGACCTGCACATCAACGGCAACCTCACGATGGGGGAGAACATCGGCGATCTGAGCGGACTCGCGCAGGCATACCGCGCGTACAAGGTGTCGCTGCACGGCAAGGAAGCGCCGGTGATCGACGGCCTCACCGGCGACCAGAGATTCTTCATGGGCTTCGCGCAGGTCTGGCGCGGCAAGATGAGAGACGATGCGCTGCGCCGGCAACTCCTCACCAACCCGCACTCGCCCGGGCCTTACCGTGCCTTCGTCCCGCTGATCAACAACGACGCCTTCGAGAGGGCGTTCGGCGTGAAGCCCGGCGACGGGATGTGGCTCGCACCGGAGGAGCGGGTGAAGATCTGGTAGCAGCTGCGGTGCGTTCCGACAGCGTTGCGGTGGGCGCTCCGGGGAGCGCTCCGGTCTTCGGCGTCGCGCCACACCAGGCGTTGCGGGCGCACGTCTCGCGCTATGTCCAGCTCGCGCTCGACGTACCGCGGGCCGAGACCATGCGGCACCAGCTCAGCGCACTCACCGGGTCGGTCGCCGCGGTGATCTGGTCGGGTGAGGTGAACATGGAGGGGGCGGGCGTCAGCGGCCCGATCATGCAGCGCTGCATGATCGGGCCG
>DATCXR010000023.1:0-8135 GCA_036565685.1 Gemmatimonadaceae bacterium | reverse complement strand
GAGAAATGCCGTAGGGCAGAGATCCCGAACAGGAGCTTTTGGGGAACTGCTCTCGCTCCTGGAGCCGTGCCCGCCCGGGCAGAACTGGAGGCGACGGAGCAGTTCCCCTTTATTCTTTCTGCCGCTTGCGGCTGGTAGCTTGGCTCCCTGTGCCGTTCTCCGCGTTCTCCGCGGTCCTCCGCGTTCTCCGCGTTCCTTACCGAGGGGGACTCGGACGCCGAGTTGTAGCCGGAGCGGCCAGAGAGGGCCCTACTGTCCGGAGCCTTCTCCGCGCTCTCTCAGTTCACCTCCGCGACCTCCGCCTCCGCAGGTCCGCGCGATGAACCCACCCCCGCGATGATGCCGACCAGGCGCGATGGTTTATTCGTCTTCCTTCCCGAACCCCGGCTCCTGCCTCTCGAACGCGGAACCTAGCCAGCGCGTGATGACCCAGATCTCCGCGAAGACGAGCCCCGCACCGATGGCGGCGCCGGGGACGAGGCCCCAGAAACCGACGTGGGCGAGGAGGATCAAACCGAAGATGAGTCCGAGCGCGGCGGGAACCAGAAGAAGAAAGCCCAGCACCAGCATCGACCCGAAGGTGGTCACGATCGCCTGACCCATCGCTTCCACGCCGCTGGGGCGCGAGATGCCGAGCCGCACCCAGGCGGGGAAGAGGAGAGCGGCAGCGTTCTGCACGAGGAGGTTCGCGGCGTTCACGGCGGGGACTACCATTATCACGACAACGAGCGCAGCGGTGCGCTCGGAGAGCGTGAGCTCCACCGGGCCGCCGCGCCAGAGCGCGAAGTACGAAGCGATCACCAGCACGAACTGCAGGAGCGTGAGCACCACCGTCGACGCCACGAGCTCGGCGCGAACTATCGACGTGCCGGTGAGCGGGTAGGCGCGGAGCAGCTCGAGTCGCAGCATGTCGAGCCGGAGGTCGTTGCGGATCCAGAGCGGACCAGCCACCACGAGGAAGCCCGCGCCGAAGAGCATCAGGATCGCGGCTACGGTGGTGGTGTCGTGCACGTTGGGCGCGATCATGAACATCGCGACGAGCGCAACCACCACTCCCCCCACCACCATCCCCGCGGTGGACGGCGGCACGGTGCGAGCGATGGCGACGATGTTCTTCCAGACGATGGCGTTGGCGGGGCGGCCGCGCGGCGCGAGTGGGAGCCACGTACGCGCACCGCTCGCGCGAGGCGCACGTACACGGCCGCGGCGCGAACGGATCGCCTCCATACGCTCGGCGCGCTTAGCCGCGGCTTCGGCGGCTGCTTCCTCGAAGGCGGCGTCGGTGCGCAGCACCCAGGGGACGTGCAGGAGAAGTATCAGCAGCGCCGGCAGTATCGCGCGCAGCCACTCCATCGACGAGTGCGTGAGGATCGGCGCGAGCACGAGGCGGAAGGGGAAGAGCACCGCGGCGATAGCTGGGCGGTGCAGCAGATCACCCAGAGCTCCCACGAGATCACCGCCGTTCGCCGCGGCTCGAAGCGAGGGATAAGCCGCGACCACGCTCCACAGCACCGCCGCGATCACGGCGCCGAGCACGACGAGCGTCCAGCGATTGTACTTCGCGCCCGCCACCCCGTGTCCCGATGCGCTCGTGCGCACGAGCGACGCGCCCACGCGGTGCAGGTGCATGATCGTGAAGAGAATCCAGAGCGCGATCCCGCTTTGCAGCACGCCCGCGTCGCGTCTGCCGAGGAGAACGACCCACACCACGGTGCTCAGGATGATCGCGAGCTGCGCCTGGAAGAGCTTGAGCTCCACGAGCTCGCGTCGCGTGATCGGCGCGGGGAAGAGGAACTGCACCTCGGCCTGCGTGAAGGCGAGCGGCGGCTTGTCGCTGGCGAGGAGCCAGAAGCTCGCCACCATGAGCGCGAGCCCGAGCGAGAAAACCGTGAGCAGCATCTCGGCCGATTCGCCGCCGGGGATCGCGTTCGCCATCGGACGCGGACGATCGGGGCGGAAGAAGATCCACCAGAAGTAGATGAGCCCCGCGAGCATCGCGACCGCGTAGCGCGGCTGACGCACGCGCTGGAGCTGGCGGATGGTGCGGTTGCGGAAGCCGCGCCAGGTGAGCCAGAGGAAGGGACCGATCATCCGCCGGTTAGCGCGAGGAAGATCTCCTCCAGCCCGCGGCCGGCGAGCTGCGGACGCTCGGTGATGATCTCGTCGAGCGCGCCGATCGCCACGAGCCGCCCGTTCTGGATGATGAGGATGCGCGTGCAGAGCTCCTCGACGAGCTGCAGGAGATGCGAGCTGAGAATGACCGCCGAACCTGACGCCGCGCGCGCGGTGATGGTCGCCTTCATCTTGCGCATCCCCGCCGGATCGAGACCGGTGAGCGGCTCGTCGAAGATCAGCGCGCGCGGCTGATGGAGGAGACCGCACGCGATGGCGAGCTTCTGTCGCATCCCGCGCGAGAGCTCGCCCGGCAGCGCGCGCCGCTTCTCTTCCAGCTCCAGCTCGTGCAGGAGCGGCGCGATGCGCTCGGCGGCGTCGTCTACCTCGTACACGCGTGCCGTGAAGCGAAGATGCTCCTCGACTGTGAGGTACTCGAAGAGATGCGGCTCGTCGGGGATGAAGGCGAGCGATGCCTTGGCCTTCACCGGCTCCTGCAGGAGGTCGTGCCCGCCCACGGAGATCTCGCCGCTCGTGGGCCGGATGATTCCGCAGAGCGAGCGAAGCGTGGTCGTCTTCCCCGCGCCGTTCGGTCCGACGAGACCGAGCACTTCGCCGGGTGCTACGCTGAAGGAAAGATCGCTCACCGCCACGAAGTCACCGTAGAGCTTCGTGAGCGAGCGAACTTCTATCCCGGGTGTGGATGGGGGTGGGGTGGTCACGTGAGGGGAAGGGGGATGGGAAAGCAGGAAGCAGGAAGCAGAAAGCAGGAACGGCACATCTATCGGCCGTCATCCCTGCGAAAGCGGGGATCCATGTTCAGACTGGCTAACATGGATCCCCGCTTTCGCGGGGATGACGAACCGGTAAGTCATCACTCGGCGGGGCCGGTGAGGACGCGGGTGATGGACGTGGTCATCTTCTCGAGGCGTTGCCAGTCAGCATCGGAGTTGGGGTCGAGTCCGAAAAGCTTCGCCGATTCGGCTGGACGGGTGGAGAGATGCAGGAGTCCGGCGGCGAGAAGAGCTACGAGCGCCTGCACATCGAGGTAAGTGGGAACACGGAAGCGTGAGCGCACGAGCTCGAGCAGCTCATCCATCTCGCGCTCACGCTCGGCTGCCAGCCCTTCGGTAAGCGGGTTCGACTCGGTGCCTTCCCAGAGCGCCGCCTCCCTGATGAGCGGATTCTCGCGCAACTCGCGCGCGATCGCCAGTAGCGACCTGCTGAGCGCCACGTCGAGCGACGAGGCGCCCTCGGTTTCCTCTCCCAGTGCCGGCCACATCCGCTGTCGTTCCCTCACCCTCTCGAGCAGTTGCGGCAGTCCGCCGAAATACCGGTAGATGAGCACCTTGTCCACCCCGCACTCCGCCGCCACCGCGTTCACCCCCACCGAACGATGCCCGTCCCTGACCAGCAGCCTCTCCGCCGCCTCGACCAATCTCTCCTTCGTCCCGTCCGCCCCTCGCGCCATATTCTCTCCCGTTAGAGTAACCGACAGGTGACATGAGGGTAGGGGGAGGCGGGGGAGAGGGCAAGGTGGGGGAGGGAGGGGGGAGAGAGCAGAAAGCAGAAAGGTGAACGGCTAGAGGGTTCAGGGTTCAGGGGGCAGGGTTCAGGAACTGCCCGACGGTCGAGGTCTCGACTCCGAGGTAGTACCTGCACCCTGAACCCTGCCCCCTGAACCCTCAGCTTTCACTGCTCTCTGCCGTCTTCTTTCCCCCTACTCCCTCCGGCCCGCCGCTTGCAAATCGGCGAGTACGGAGGGATGCTACCTTACTTCGCTCTCTCCCCGCCCCGACTCGCGGGCAATTGCGCCAGGAACCGGGTGTGAATCAATGCGCGCTCCAGTAGCCTCAGTACGTCCATTCCCCTTCCTCCTCGTGGCGGGCGCGGCACTGCTCGTCTCGTGCGGGAAAGATTCCACCGGCGTGCCGCTCGGCGGCGTCGCTTCCGTGCAGGTGAGCCCCGCGGCCGACACGGTGTACATCGGCTCGAGCACCAGTCTCACGGCAACTCCCGAGGACGCTGACGGCAACGCGCTCTCCGGGAGGGAGATCTTCTGGCACAGCGAGCACCCCGACATCGCGGTCGTCACCAACGAGGGCGCCGTGACGGGAGTCGTGCCGGGCGAGGTGCGCATCGCGGCGAGCGTGGAGGGAGTGGCCGGATACTCGAACGTCACCGTGCTCCCCAAGCCGCCGGCGAGCATCGAGCTCTCCTCCAGCACGCTCCCGCTCACGGTGGGGCAGGAGTCGCGGCTGCAGGCGACGGTGCGAGACGCGGACGGCGGCGTACTTTCAGGGGCGCCGGTGGACTGGAAGTCGAGCAACACCAACGTGGCCACGGTGGACGGCAACGGACTGGTCCGCGGCGTGGGTGCTGGATCGGCCACCATCACCGCCACGAGTGGGAGCGTGACGGACCAGGCCGCGGTGACCGTCTCGCCGGTCCCGGCCAACGCCGTGGTGGTTTCGCCGGGCGAGGCGACGCTCTTCGTGGGCGAGACGCTGCCGCTCAAAGCCACGGTCACCGATGCCAACGGCGACCCGCTCTCCGGCCGCCCGATCACCTGGAGCACCAACTCCTCGGGTGTCGCCACGGTTTCCACGTCGGGAGTCGTCACCGCAGTGGCGCCGGGAACGGCCACGATCACAGCATCGAGCGAGGGGAAGAGCGGCAAGTCCACCATCACGGTGAAGCAGGTGCCGGTAGCCTCGGTCGACATGAACCCGGGCGAGCTGAGACTCGAAATCGGTCAGACTGGTACGATCACCGCCACGCCGAAGTCGGCCGACGGCACGGCGCTCACGGGACGCTCGATCGCCTGGAGTTCGCGCGACCCCGGAGTCGCGACGGTCAATTCCAGCGGCCTGGTCACGGCCAAGGCGGCCGGCTCCACGCTCATCGAGGCCACGAGTGAAGGGGTGACGGGGGTGACGCTCGTGACGGTGGCGAACGTCCCCGTCTCCAGCGTGGTCGTCTCTCCCGACACCGCAACGCTGGCCGTGGGTCAGTCGAAGCAGCTCTCGGCGAAAACCTTCGACGCGGGCGGTGCGGAGCTGAGCGGTCGCACCATCACCTGGTCGAGCAGCAACGAGGACGTCGCCTCGGTGAGCAGCACCGGGAAGGTGCTGGCAGTGGCGCCGGGATCGGCGACCATCACCGCCACCAGCGAAGGGAAGAGCGACCAGGCGACGATCACCGTGATCGCGCCGGTCAGCTCGGTGACGGTGGTGCCCGACAGTATCTCGGTGATCGTGGGGAATACGAGCACCCTCACAGCCACGGTGAAAGACGGCAGCGGGAACACGCTCAGCGGGCGTACCGTGACGTGGAAGTCGGACAACACTGGCGTGGCCACGGTGGATGCCAACGGGGTCGTCACCGGCGTCGCGGCCGGCGCGACCACGGTCACCGCCACGAGCGAAGGGAAGAGCGGGAGCGCCAAGGTGGTGGTCACGCTCGAGCCGGTGGCCAGGGTGACGGTGACCAACATCGAGAATCCGGATGACCCGCTAACCGTGGTGGAGGGACAGACGCTGCAACTCGTCGCTCTCCTCGCTGACGCCGATGGGAATGCGCTGCTCAGCGACGGCCGCGTAATCGCCTGGAACTCGGACGATCTGAACGTCGCCACGGTGAACGACATGGGGCTGGTGACGGGTGTGAACCCGGGCATGGCGAAGATCACCGCCACCTCCGAGGGGAAGAGCGGCTCCGCCGACGTCAACGTCACGTCGGCGGTGGAAGGAAACGTAGTAATCATCCCCGCCGAGACCACGCTCGCGGTGTCGGAGTCGGCCGACCTCAAGGGTATGGTGATCGGGAAGGACGGGGTGGCGAAGCAGGACGATAAGCTCTCGTGGAGCTCCAACAACGAGCTGGTTGCGAGGGTCGACTCGAAAGGCAAGGTTCAGGCGCTCCTTCCCGGCACCGCTACGATCAGCGCGGCGAAGGATGGGAAGGGAGAGACGAGGATCGGCACCGCGAGCGTTACGGTGGTCCTCTTCAAGTGAAGCACTGAGCTCCGAGCTGACCGCAGCCCTGCGAGCGCTCCCAGCTCAGTGGAAGGAGATCGAGATCGCGGCTCCGTAAGCCGGCCCGTCGGGACGCACGTTGACGAGTGGACGCAGCATCGCCCTGTCGTCCGGAGCGCGCCCGCCCACCCCGTTCCCTTTCGCGCCACTCGTCCCTTCATTCCCTCCACCCAGCGGTAGCGGGAGCGGGATTCCGCCGCGGGCGTTGCTCGCGTGCAGCGAGGCTTCGAGCGCCGAGAGTACCCAGAGCCCGCCCGCCACCGCGAGCCCCACGCCCAGGTGCGGCCGGTTCTCGACGTCGACGAAGACGGTGTCCGTGCCGCCGAAGGGGCCCGGGAAGAGGTGCATCTCCACGCTCTTCGTCTTCTGCAGCGCCCAGACGGTGCTCCCCGCCACACCCGCCATCACCACCGCGCCGAACACCGGACGCCCGGTGTAGAACTGCCCCAGCCCCGGGAAGATCGCCCCGCGGGTGAAGGCCTGGCTCGGCGTTCGACCGAGCGCGCCCATGTGCTTCTCCACCTCGGCGCGATCATCGGCTCTGGGCCGGAGGCGGAGGTAGCTCTGGAAGTCGGAGCGTGCCGCGCTGGTCCTCCCCTGTTGCTCGTAGGCGAGCGCGCGGTTGTAGTAGGCGTCGGCCCAGTTGGGGGCGGAGTCCACGGCCGCGCTGAGCGCCGCCGCGGCTCCCGTCATGTCACGCGCGCGGAGCTGGTGGACGCCAGCGCGGAGCGCCTCGGCCGCGCCGCTCGGGTAGTCGGGCGGCACGACCGCATCGGTGATCTCCGCCTTCCGGGCTGCCTGGTGCGGGTCGGCCTGCCAGAGCTGAGCGTACGCGAGCCCGGTGGCCGCAGCGTCGTTTCCGGGGCTCGCCTCGAGCGCGGCCTGGAAGTGCTCGGCCGCCGCTGCGTAGTCGCCGCCGCGCGCCGCGTTGTAGCCGAGCGCCGTGAGCGCGTCCGCTTTCGGCGCGCCGCTCTTCAGCGCGGCCTCGAAGTCGGCGCGCGCTTCGTCGTAGCGTCCGGCGCGCGAGCGGAGGTAGCCACGCCCCAGCAGCGCGTCGGAGTTGGAGGGATCCACGGCGAGGGCTCGATCGTAGGCCTCCTCCGCCCCCGGGTCGCCGGCCGCCGCGAGGCGTGCCGCCTCCACGAGCTGCGACGCCACCTCGGCCGTGGCCGAAACGCTGACGACGCCGAGCGTTCTGTCGCCCGAGCTGACGACCAGGCTGTCGCCCGAGCGGAGCGCGCTCACCGGAATGGAGAAGCGCACAGTGCCGCTGTCGTTCGTGGAGCGCGTCTGCGCGCGGAGCTCGCCGCGCGTGGCGGAGGGCTGGAGCTGCACCCGAGTCGCCGTCACCGGGTTGCCGAAAGGATCGGCGAGATGGACCGTGACCGTGGAGCTCGCGCCCGAACCGCGTCCGAGGGCGATGCTCCGCGGCGTGATCGTGGCGAGCGAGCTCCCGGCCGGGAGAGTGGTGAGCGTGATGTCGCGGGTTCCCTGGAACGCCGACCCGTCGGCCATGGCCACGCTGAGGCGGTAGCTCCCCGCGCGCGTCCCCGCGGGGACCGCGAACACCGCCTGGCCGTCGGAATCGGTCACCGCCGCCGGATCGGTGCGCGCCCCGCCAGGGATCGCCGTTGCGCCGTGCAGAAGGAGCCGCTGCCCGCGTATCGGCGCATCACCTCTGTGCAGCGAGACAGTGATGTACGCCACCGTTCCACTCGGCGCCGACGCCGAGCGATCCACCACGGTGAGCTCGAGCGGGCGCGGTGGTGGTGGAGCGGGAGCATCCGGCTTGTTCCCCTTCCGCACGCAGACGTCTATCTGATCGAAGATCACCTGCGTTGCACCGAGCTCTCTGAGATCCGCCCTGTCTCGCGCCGTCGGAACGAACGCGAGACAGCTCCGCCGCACCATCGACGCGATCTCGTTCTTCGAGTACGTCGTCCCCGTGAGCACCCTCACCAGATCGCTCTTCCGCAGCTTGCTCCC
>DATCXR010000006.1:0-12743 GCA_036565685.1 Gemmatimonadaceae bacterium | reverse complement strand
GCACCCACCTGCCACGTGGGGATCTCCTCCCCTCTGCCGGACGGCGGGCCGGGAGCGGAGATGGCGGCGCGACTCGAGACGCTTGGCTTCGCGTCGGAGCGTGGGACGCGCGAAGCGTGGCCGTCCGTCACCCGGCGCGTGATCGGCGGCGCTGGCATTTACGACGAAGTGGATCTGCTCGCGCGCGAGATCCTTGCGCGCCTGCGCTCGGGAGCAACCGTAGACGATCCCGAAACCGGTGCGAGCCGCGCGCTGCGCCCCGGCGACATCCTCGGCATCGCGCCGAACGCCGCGTACCTGGCGCTCCTTCACGATGCATGTACCCGGCTCGGCGTACCTGTAGCGGGG
Organism: Gemmatimonadaceae bacterium; assembly: GCA_036565685.1. Taxonomy (GTDB): domain Bacteria; phylum Gemmatimonadota; class Gemmatimonadetes; order Gemmatimonadales; family Gemmatimonadaceae; genus JADGGM01. The sequence goes on along the minus strand of DATCXR010000006.1, from coordinate 12,395 downwards.
AAGCGTCGCGTCGCGGCGCTCGATGTCCCGCTGGTGCGCGCGCTGCTCGCAGCTCTCGAGTTGCTTGCGGATCCCGGTGACGATCGCGTGGAGCGCGGGCTCGCCCTGCTCGCCACGCCGTACGTCGGGCTCTCGCTCGACCAGCACGACGTGCTCGCGCGCGCGCTCATCAGGAAGGCGCTGGGCGCGATGGACTCGTGGAGGCGCTACTCCGAGGGTACAAGCCCGCGCTTCCACAAGCTCGCCGATGCGATACCGCTTCTGATGGCGAGACTCTCCGGCGAGCGCTCGCACCGTGAGCTCGCGGGAGCCATCGCCGAGCTGGCAGTCGAGCATCACTTCCTCGGCAATGGCCGCGAAGCAAACCTCGAGGCGGGTTGCGACGACATCGTACGAATCGATCAGCAGGGATGGGCGGCGCTCGAGGGCGCGCTCGAGGAGCTGGGGACGGCGCTTCGTCTTGCTGGAATCACGCGACTCCCCGCTCGTCGCTGGCTCGCCGAGTTGAGAGAGCTGCTCTCGAGCGCGCACGTCGGAGCCGAGGCCAAGCCGCTCGACGGCATTCGGCTCACCGTGATCGGTGCGGGACTCCCTAACGCGACACACGTCTACGCCGTTGGCTGGCGCGACGGGCTCATGCCGCGGAGGTCGCGCGAGGACCCGTTCCTCACCGAGCGAGTGAAGGAGCGCCTCAACGAGCTCGGCGCGATCTTCCCCCTCGCCGAACGGCGAGTGGCGCACGAGCACGAGCGAAGAGAGCGCGTGGTGCGTGCCGCGCGCGAGACGCTCACCATCTCGTATCCATCGGCCGACGCCGAGGGTGACCCGATTCTCCCCTCGTTCTACCTCGAAGATCTCGGCCTGATGAAGGACGGGAAGATCCAGGGCGAGTCGCGCGGGGCGGGCGACGTCACCTGGCCGCTATCCCTGGCCGCGACGCGTAGCGAGCGCGTTACGCGCGCTACCTTCATCGCGCGACACACGCCGAAGAGCAGGCTGGGCGACGAGCTCGGTGCGGTCCGTGCCACCCTCGCCGGGCTTACCGGGCGCGAGATGCGTTCCTACGACGGGCGCCGGCACGCGCCGCAGGTGATTCGCCTCAGGAAGGCCGTGCGGGATGAGGCGGCGAAACTGGCCGGCATCATGTCGGCGAGCCAGGCGAAGATGGCGACGCACTGCCTGTACGAGCACTTCGGATCGCGGCGACTGAGGATCGAGCAGCTCCGCGCGCCGGATGTGGACGCGCTGATACTCGGGAACGTGGTGCATGTCGTACTGGCGGAGCTCGGGCGCGGCGGCTTCGATCCCGACAAGGTCAACGCGATTCTCGCGGCCCACTGGACCGACGCGCTCCTCGAGCCGCTCCGCGCGGAGCCGAAGGCCGGCTTCGAGCGGGAGGTCCTCGCATCGCAGCTGCGCGATCTGGCGGCTGCGGAGCGCGAATACCTGCAGCAGACGGGCGTGAGTGCCGCGCACTTCGAGCTCGGCTTCGGCCGTCGCGATCCGGTGGGCGATGGCAGCCCGATCGTGGAGGGTCTCACGATAGACCTCCCGCCCGGAACGCCAATCGAGAGCAGCACGCTGCGCGGCTCGATCGATCGCGTGGATGTGGTCGAGCTCAACGGGCGGCGCTTCGGCGTGGCCATCGACTACAAGACCGGGAGAGGGCGCTCATACCGTGACGAGATGGACGAGATGGCCGACTTCCAGCTCCCCATCTACTGCGCGGTGCTTCCGCTCCTCGGGATCGAACCGGTGGGTGTCTTCTACCTCGGCGTGACCGACCGGCAGCGCTTCGGGGTCGTTCGTGAGGAGTTCGCGGATACCTTCGCGCCGGATGCGAAGAAGGAAGTGAAGCGGCTCCCCGATGAGCAATTCGACTCGTACATGCGCTCGCGCATGGGTGCGCTGAGCGGACAGGTCGCGCGCCTGGCGCGCGGTGAGCTCGTCGTGCGGCCGCGCAAGGACAAGTGCGCGTTCTGCGAGCTGCGGCCGGTGTGCCGGATCGGAACGTTCGGCGGCGGGAGCGGGGACGACGATGGCGAAGCATGATCTGACCGCCACGCGCGAACGCGCCGTGACGGATCGTACGCACGATCTCGCGGTCATCGCCGGCGCGGGAGCGGGGAAGACTTCCGTGCTCGTCGAGCGCTTCGTGAACCTCGCCTGTGATGAAGGCGTGGGTCCGGAGCACATCCTGGCCATCACCTTCACGCGCAAAGCGGCGGTGGAGATGAAGGAGCGGGCGGTGCGCGCGCTGGAGGAGCTGGGCAAGAAAGAGCTTCGCAGGAGGACCGAGGCAGCGTACATCTCCACCATCCACGGCTTCGCCGAGCGAGTGCTCCGCGAGCGGCCACTCGCCGCGCGCATCGACCCCGGCTTCTCCGTGCTCACCGAGTACGATCAGGCGCTCTTCGTCGAGGACGCACTTCGGCAGATGTACTCGCGCGAGGATCTTTGTGGGTTCGCGCGACGGCTGGGGAAGGCCGGGGCGGGGAAGTGGAAGGTGTTCGCGCTGGTGCGCGAAGTGGCGCGTCTGATGCGCGAAGGGTCCGAGGTATCATCGCGCGAGGCGAAGTTGCTCCTGCTCTCGGACGATGACTGCGTGAATGGTGCGCTCGAGGCTGCGCGGGCGTACGCCAGGGATCAGGAGAGCCATGCCATAGAGTGCATGAAGGAGCTCATCCCGCTGCTGCGTGCGGTGACGTTCACGACCCAGAAGAAATCCATGGAGCAGTGCCAGGAGTATCTGGGCGCCGCGGAGACCTGCGTGGGGTGCGGCTCGCTAGCGGGAGCGCTTCCCGCGCTCGAGACTACGGGCTTTACGCGAGCGATCAAGGGAGAGGAGCACGACGTGATAGTCGCCTTGCTGGGCCGGGTGAAGGCGATAGCTCGCGACTTCGCCGGTGTCGACTGGGAAGCCCAGGAGCGCCTCGAGCGCGAGCTGATCCCCCTCAAGCATGCCATCTACTCCGCCGCGCGGGACATCGACGCCAGCTACCTGGCACACAAGCAGAGGATCGGCGCCCTCGACTTCCACGACCTCCAGCAGCGGCTGCACGAGCTGCTGGCCACCAACGACGGGGTGCGTCGCGGCTACGCCGAGCGCTTTCGCCACATTCTCCTCGACGAGGCGCAGGACACCGACGAGCTGCAGTACGACATCATAGAGCGGCTGCACGATGGCGGCGATTCGCTCTTCATGGTCGGCGATCCGAAGCAGGCGATCTACGAGTTCCGCGGCGCCAACCCCGACGTCTTCAACGGAGCGGTGTCCCGGACGCCCGAAGAGGATCAGCTCGAGCTACCGGAGAACTATCGCAGCCGACCCGAGATCATCTCCTTCATCAACGGCCTGGGCCCGGCACTGCTCGGCCGGAACTTCATCTCGATGGATGCTCAGGCGGACTACGGCGGTGAGTCACTGCCTGCCGCGGCGGTGACCACGATCTACGTCGTGCAGGAACGCCCGGGCAAGGATGGCGGAGAGCCGGTAGTCGAGCCAGTCGGAGACGCACGCGTACGCGAAGCGGCGGCGGTGGCGGAGGAGCTGGTGCGGCTGCTGCGCGACGGGACGCAGGTGAAGGATGCGAATACCAAGCAGTGGACCGCGCTGCGACCGAGGCACATCGCGCTCCTCTTCCGCACGCGGACCTCTATCCCGCATTTCGAGCGCGCGCTCGCCGAGCGGGGAGTGCCGTACGTCACGGCGGCGGGGCAGGGATTCTTCGAGCGCGCCGAGGTTCTCGACTGCATCATGATGCTGCGCGCACTCGCGCAGCCGCTCGACGACATGGCGCTCGCCGCCGTGCTGCGCTCGCCCTTCGTGGGTGTGAGCGATGGACGCCTCTGGCGCATCAGGACTCCCGGCGAGAGCTCGAGTGAGCCCCCCGCACTGTACCACGAGCTGCGCAGAAACGGAGGGCTGCGGGTCTTCCGTAAGCGCTTCGAGCGGCTTCGCGCGCGTACCCGGTCGATGAGCGCAGCCGATGCGCTGGACGACGCCATCCGGGTATTCCGCTACGAGGCGGCGCTCGCGGCTCACGACGATGGACGGGCGATGCTCGCCAATCTCGCCAAGCTGCGCGGCCGACTGCGCGAGCTGGGTGCGCTCTCCGTAGCCGAGGGTTACGCCGAGCTGCAGCGCGCGCGCGAGCTGATGGGGAGCGAGTCCGTGGTACCCGCTGTCGGCTCGGACGGCGAGAGCGACGGCTCGGACGGCGAGAGCCGTGGCGCAGTCGTGCTCACCACGATCCACCAGGCGAAGGGGCTGGAGTGGCCGATCGTCTGCCTCCCGAGCCTGGAGATGACCCCCAACAGGCGCGGCGATGACTTCAGCGCACGGCGCGGAGCGCTCCTCTGCAAGGCGCTCGACGAGAACGGCGAGGAGGTGAAGACGCTCTCCGTGATCGGCTTCTCGAAGGAGCTTGTCGAGCGTCAGGAGGGAGAGGAGCGCCGGCTCCTCTACGTGGCGCTCACCCGCGCGCGCGAGCGGCTCATCCTCTCGGCGTGCATAAGACATCAGGGGCAATTCCCGAAGTGGAGCGATCGTTTCAGCACGCCGCTCGGTTTTCTGGTCGCGCACACCGACGAGGCGCTCTCCGCGCCCGGTGAGCACGACTGCGGCACGCTGCTCACGTCGGTGCACTATGTGACGGACGACGTCGTCGCGAAGACGCAGCTCGAGAGCGGGATGACGCTCGCGAGCGAGCTGCACCCGCTCGCGATCGCGAAGGCGCCCGCCGATCCGCCGCCGCTCTTCGATTCCGCGCTCCCGCTCACGGTGAAGGTGACCGAGCTCCTCGCCTTCAACCGCTGCCCGCAGGTCTATCGCTTCTCGCACGTTCTCGACATCGACGAGCACACGAGGCGCGACGCGGCCAGGCGCCCCGAGGGCGACGCCGCTCTCACGCCCGTCGAGCTGGGAACGATCGTGCACTCGCTCCTCGAGCGCGCCGACTTCCATGCGAACGATGTGAAGACGGAGGTGGCTCGGCTCCTCGCCGAGCAGCCCGATGAGCGGCACGCGGCGCTCGCGCGGATGTTGGAACCCGTGCTCACCGGACCGCTGGGCGAGCGCGTGCGATCGGCGCGCAGGGTGGAGCGCGAGTGGCCCTTTGCCTGCGAAGCGGGAGGTGTGCTGGTGGAAGGTGTGATGGACCTCGCGATCCAGGGAAGCGACGGACGCTGGACCGTGGTGGACTACAAGTCCAACGACCTGAAGCACTCGGGTCGCTTCGAGGAGCTGGTTGGGTATTACACCAAGCAGCTCGAGCTCTACGCGCTCGCTCTTTCGAAGTCCGGGCTGGGCGATGTATCGGGGTGCATGCTCCTCTTCCTCACCGGGCCGCGGGTGCATGAGTGGCCCTTCGATGTGGATGGCTGCGGTGTGGAGGGGTGGGCGGAGGAGATCATCGCTCGCATCGCCGCTCGCGACTACTCGACTACCGCGGGTGACAAGTGCCAGCGCTGCGGCTATTGGAAGCGCCGCATCTGCCCTGTCGGGCGGTCGTGGACGCCGGGACAGTCCATGGTGGGTGCGGCACTTCCCATCCTCCCCGGCGAGCGGGAAGTGGAAGCATGAGCCAGGGCGAGAAGGTGCAGCGCTGGATGGATCTGCTCGTGGCGCTCCTGCTGCGCGGCTTCCCTGTCACCTTCGAGGAGCTGGCGAAGGATGTCCCCGCCTATCTGGATGGCAGGAAGTCGAAGGCGACGCTCATGCGGATGTTCGAGCGCGACAAGGACGAGCTTCGCGCCTTCGGCGTCCCGATCGAGACGGTGGCGGCGGAAGATGGCGAGCCGGGCGCGTACCGGCTGAGGGCGCGCGACTTCTACCTCCCGTATCTGCAGGCGGTGGCCCCCACAGGGAAGACGGTACGCGGGCCGCGACGCATGGATCGCTATGGCTACCGCGCGCTGAAATCGCTCGCGCTCGACCCGGACGAGCTCGCGGTGGTTCTCGCCGCGGCCGCGCGCGTTCGCTCGCTCGGCGATCCGCTTCTCGCGCTCGATGCCGAGTCGGCGATGCGGAAGCTCTCGGTCGATCTTCCCTTCGACGAGATGACCGAAGGCGATGGGATCACCTTCGTCGCACCGCGCTCCCGGGCGGCGGATGAGATCTTCGAGTCGCTCGGCGATGCTCTCGCACGGCGCAAGCGCGTGAGCTTCGACTATCACGCGATGAGCACCGGCCAGACCGAGCGCCGCGAGGCGGAGCCGTACGGTCTCTTCTTCATCGGCTCGCACTGGTACCTGGCCGCGCGCGATCGCGCGCGGGGAGAGCTGCGCAACTTCCGGCTCAACCGGATGTCCGGGGTGAAGGTGAACGCCGCGAAGCCCGCGACCCCGGACTACGAGATCCCATCCGACTTCCACCTTCGCGAGCACGCACGCTCGCGTGAGGCGTGGGAGCTCGGCGACGGCGAGGCACTCGAGGCAGTGGTGGAATTCCGCGTGCCGAGCGGCGCGGCCGCGGCCGCCGCGCGACTGGGCGAACCGGTCGAGGGCTACGAGAATCGTAGCGTCTTCCGGCCGCGGCGCCTGGACGTGTTCGCGCGCTGGCTCCTCTCGCTGCAGGGCGATGCGGTGCCCGTTGCACCCGAGGAGCTGGTGCAGGCGTATCGCCAGCAGATACGCGACACACTGGCGATCTACGAGGTGGACGTGGTGAAGAGCGGGAACATGGATCCCCGCTTGCGCGGGGATGACGTGGGAATTTCGTCGTCATCCCCGCGCAAACGGGGATCCAGGTCAGGTAGCTCTGCGGAGGCGAAGCAGTGAGCCCGCGCTCTCTCAACACGGCCTCCGCGCAACTGAGGCGGATCCTGAACGTGATCCCCATCCTCGCGGACGGCGAGGTTCATTCGTTCGACGAGGTCGCCGAGCACACGGGCGTCGAGCGCGACGTGCTGCGGCGCGATCTCCTCTCCCTGACGGAGCGCTATGTAGAACCGCCGGGCGGCTTCGTAGCGGGGGTGGAGCTCTTCATCGAATCGGAGAAAGTCGAGCTCCTCACCGACCACTTCCGCAGGCCGATGCGACTCACGGTCTCGGAGCTGCGCGCGCTGGAGCTGGGGCTCGCCATGCTGCGCGCCGAGCGCCCTCCGGAGGAGCGTGAGGTGGTGGACCGCGCGTGTGAGCGGCTGCGCGCGGTGATCGCGAAGCTGCCCTTCGACCCGTTCCCCGATGCCGCGCGCCAGGCGTCGTTCGGTGCTCATGGCGACGCCGAGCACCTCGCGGTGCTGCGCTCCGCGCTCCGGTCGCATAGGAAGGTGAAGCTGGTGTATCGCAAGGGCGACTCCGATCGCGCCACCGAGCGGGTCGTGTGTCCGTATGCGCTCGCCGCCGTGAGCGGCGCGCTGTACGTGGTGGCGGACTGCGAGCAGAGCGGAGGGATCCGCATCTTCCGGCTCGATCGCGTGGAGGGCGCGATGCTCCTCCCGGAGCGTTTCACCATCCCGGAAAACTTCTCGCTCGACGATGTTCTGAGCGACGGGAAGGCGCTCTCCTCGTCCGGGCGTCCCCGGATACTGAAGGTGCGCTACTCGCCGCGCATCGCGCGCTGGATAGCGGAGCGTGAGGGTGGAGAGACCGCTGCGGATGGCTCGCTCACCGTGGACCACCCGCTGGTGGACACGGGGTGGGCCATCCGACACGTCCTGCGCTACGGTCCGGACGCCGAGGTGCTGGAGCCGGCCGACGTGCGGGAGGAGCTCGGACGGAAGCTCGAGTCGATGGCGGAGAGCTGTTGATCTGCTGATCATACCGCGAAAGCAAAGCCGTCATCCCCGCGAAAGCGGAGACCCATGTTCTGTCAGGGCAACATGGATTCCCGCTTTCGCGGGGATGAATGCAGTATTCGTCACGCCTCCACGGCTTCGGCTTCTATGGCGATCGATATCTCGTTGCCCACCAGCAGGCCGCCCGTCTCGAGCGCCTGATTCCAGACGAGCCCGAAATCGCGGCGGTCTATCATCGTGGTGGCGCTGAAGCCCGCGCGCTCCTTTCCCTCCAGATCCCTGATCTTCCCCTCGTACGTCACGTCGAGCGTTACCTCCCTCGTCGTTCCGCGAATGGTGAGGTCGCCCCTCACCTCGAAGCTGTCGCCCGTTCTTCCGGCCGCTCCCTGTACCCGCTTGCTCCTGAAGCTGATGACGGGATCGTTCTCGACATCGAGAAAATCCGCCGAGCACAGATGTGCGTCGCGCTGTTCGTTGCCGGTATCGATGCTGGCGGCGTCTATGGATGCTTCGGCGCTGGACCTGTTCGGGTTGGCTTCGTCTGCCTCTATCGTACCAGATACGTCGGAGAAGCGGCCTTTCACGGTGGTGATCATCATGTGTTTCGCCGCAAACTCGACCGTGGTGTGAGCCGGGTCTAGCTCCCACCTGGTGAGTCTGGCCGCGGAGCCGCCGCGCTGAGTGGTGGCCATGATCGGTTCCTCCTTCATCGGCGCTCTCGCGGCGCCGGGATGTAGTCTCCGGGATCGAAAACAGCGGATACCGGCGCAAGATTCCGGCCCCCGCCTCGCGCGCGCGATAGTGGCGTAGCGAGGCTTGACCGGCGCTCTCCCCCGCCGCGGCGGCTACACCGCGACACTCGCGAGAGCACGTGCACCATGCTAGATCACTGCGAGGCGGCCGCGGACAGCCCGGACCGCCGGTACCCACCACCCCAATCCTCTCTCAACGGTACGAGGCAGGCGCAGCGATGAAGCAACGTCCTTCCACCCCGATCACGAGACGCAGATTCCTCGGCGAGTCGAGCGCAGTCTTGGCGGTCGCGCTTGTGGGCCGCGCACCGGCAATCCATCTGCCGGGGCGGAAGAGCTACGACATCATCATCCGGAACGGTACTCTCTTCGATGGTACACTGGCCGCTCCCATCGACGCCGATCTGGCCATCAGCGGCGGGCGGATAGCTGCGATAGGCCGCCGGCTCGGGAGCGACGCGCGCCTTGTGCTCGACGCCCGCGGCCTCGCCGTGGCGCCCGGGTTCATAGACATTCACTCGCACGCCGACGGATCGATGTTCGACGACCCGCGCGTGGAGTCGGTGATCAGGGAAGGGATCACCACCGTGATCGTGGGCCAGGACGGCTCGTCGCGCGCGCCTCGGCCAACCGAATCGCGCGGCGCCGACTCCTCCGACGATGATCGCGACGACGAGGGAAGAGAGTATCGCACCATCGGCGCCGTGCTGAGCGCGATCGAGGAGCTCCCGAGCGCGGTGAACGTGGCGAGCATGGTGGGGCTGGGCACCGTGCGTCACGCGGTCGTGGGCGATGACGACCGGCCCGCGACCGCCGACGAGCTCGCGCGGATGGTCGCACTCGTGGAGGCATCACTCGCCTCCGGCGCGTGCGGCGCGTCGTCGGGTCTGGAGTACACGCCCGGGATGTTCGCCTCGCGCGATGAGCTGATCGCGCTCTGCAAGCCGCTCGCGAAGCGCCGTCTCCCCTACGCCACGCACATGCGCAACGAGGACGACCGTGTGCTCGAGTCGATAGACGAATCGATCGCCGTGGCGCGCGGCGCGGGGTGCCCGCTCGAGATCTCGCACCTCAAGACGCAGGGGAAGCGCAACTGGGGGAAGATCGACGACGCTTTTCACAGGATCGCGGATGCGAGGAAGGCCGGGCTCGACGTGACCTTCGACCGGTATCCGTACGTCGCCTACCAGACCGGCCTTTCGAACCTCTTCCCCAAGTGGAGCAAGGATGGTGGCACGAGCGCCTTCATCGCGCGTCTGTCGAACGCCGACCTGCACACCCGGATGCGAAAGGAGGTCCTCGCAAAGGTCGATCTCATAGGCGGTTGGGACAACGTCATGATCTCCGGCGTCTCGAACGACGACGACAAGTCGGCCGAGGGCCAGCGGCTGGGGAGCTACGCGAAGTCGCTGGGGCGCGACCCGTACGACGTCACGCAAGGGCTGCTCACGCGCAGCCGCGGCGGAGTGGGGATGGTGGGCTTCGCCATGAGTGAGAAGAACGTGGCGCGATTCCTGTCGCACCCGCTCTGCATGGTATGCTCCGACGGCGGCGCCTACGCCACCGATGGCCCCGCGCGCGATGGCCACCCGCATCCTCGCGCGCTCGGCACCTTCCCCCGCGTGCTCGGCAAGTACGTGCGCGAGGAGAAGGTGCTCACGCTACAGCAGGCCATCCACAAGATGACCGGCGCGCCGGCGGCGCGGCTCAAGCTCGCCGATCGCGGTCATCTGAAGAAGGACTACGCTGCGGACGTGGTGCTGTTCGACCCGGACACGGTCATCGATCGTGCAACGTACGCGCAGCCGTTCCAGTACCCCGACGGGATAAGCGTGGTGATCGTGAACGGTCAGGTGGCGCTGAGGCGCGGGGAGCGGACGGACACGGATAGAAGGAGCGGGAAAGGGATCAAGCCCGCGGTGTGAGCGGAGTCGGGCCGCGTAGCGGACCTGACCAGGTCGAGTACAACGCGCCCCGCCCCCTACGCGTTTACATGGATGTCCCATGGTACTGCTCCGCATCTGTTCGCAGTTCCACATCCAACGAAGGAGATCCCGCTCGATGAGTGCTACGCACGCGACAGCGGCGGTGCTCGCCGCTCTCATTGTATCGGTGCCCAGCGCGGCGCAGCAGCGCACGCGGCGGCCGAGCTCCCCCGGCCAGCGCGAACCGGCCGCCCAGCCACGTACCCAGGAGAGCGGTGGCCAGGCGGCTTCCGAGAGATCGCCGCACCGGGTACCGAAGGACAGCAGCGTCAGCACGCACCACAGCGCACGTATCGGCGGCCAGGAGATCGCGTACACCGCGACGGCGGGAACGTACGTCATCAGAGACGACTCCGGCGCCCCCAAGGCGTCGTTCTTCTACGTTGCATACACGAAGGATGGCGAGCAGGACGTCTCCAGGCGGCCGGTGGCGTTCGTGTTCAACGGCGGCCCCGGGTCGGCGTCGCTCTTCACGCACATGGGGCTGGGGCCCAAGCGCGTAGTGCTCACCGACGACGGACACGGGATGCCGGCCCCGTACAGGATCACCGACAACGACGACTCCTTCCTCGACGCCACCGACCTCGTCTTCATCGACGCGGTCTCCACGGGGTTCAGTCGCCCCGTCCCTGGGCAGAACCCCTCGCAGTTCTACGGCGTGGTACAGGATGCTACCTGGTTCTCGGACTTCATCTACCAGTACATCACCCGCAACGGCCGCTGGAACTCGCCCAAGTTCCTGATCGGCGAAAGCTACGGCACCACGCGCTCAGCCGAGCTTTCCGGCATTCTGCAGCACCGCCACGAGATGTACCTCAACGGCGTGGTCCTGCTCTCGTCCGTGGCGTTCTCGCGGTGGGGAGCCGACGATCGTTCGGAATACTTCCTCCCCACCTTCGTAGTTTCCGCGTGGTACCACCACCTGCTGTCTCCCGATCTGCAGCGCCTCTCGGCCGACCAGATAGCCCAGCAGGCACGCGACTTCGCCCACGGCGAGTACGCGCAGGCGCTGGAGAAGGGCGACCAGTTGCCGAAGGCCGAGTACGACAAGGTCGTGCGGGACATGGCGCGCCTCACCGCTCTCTCGCCGGAGTTCATCCAGCGAGCCGACCTGCGCGTGAGTCCGCAGCGCTGGTTCGCGGAGCTCGAGCGCGACAAGCGCCGGATCGTGGGGCGGCTCGACTCGCGCTTCCTCGGGATCAACCGTGACGCCGCCGCCGAGCGCGCGGAATACGATCCGAGTGAGGCGTCGTACGAGGGCGCCTTCACCGCCACGTTCATGGACTACGTACGCCGCGACCTGAAGTGGGACAGCGACATGTACTACACCGTGTCTGCCAACGTTCGTCCGTGGGACAGGACGGCTGGCGACGATGCGGCCGAGGTCCTCCGCTCGGCGATGACCGAGCAGTCGACACTGAAGCTGCTGGTGCTGTGCGGCTACTACGACCTCGCGACGCCGTTCAATGGCATCGAGGAGACCGTATCGCACATGCAGCTCGATCCGTCCATCCGGAAGAACGTGAGCTTCGCGTACTACGAGTCCGGCCACATGGTCTACATCGACCGCAAGGCGCACGACAAGCTGCACAAGGACGTGGACGATTTCATCAACGCCAGCTACCAGCACTGAGAAGCGGGTCGTACCTGACCCCGTCATCCCCGCGAAAGCGGGGATCCATGTTCCGCGAGGCTAACATGGATCCCCGCTTTCGCGGGGATGACAACCACCGAAGCCGCGCCTCGAGTCCAGGCCCAGGCTGGTGCACTGGCCGCCAGTCGTCTAGATTTCCCCGGCGAAGGCGAATCCCGGCCGCGGGTGAGCGACCGGGATTCGTGTCTCTATGGGGCGTAGCTGAGCTGGCAAAGCGCCGGACTGTTAATCCGGAGATCGCAGGTTCGACCCCTGCCGCCCCAGT
>DATCXR010000535.1:0-8384 GCA_036565685.1 Gemmatimonadaceae bacterium | reverse complement strand
CACTCCTTGCCGCGGGCCAGGCGACCGCGGCGGAGCGGGTATACCGCGAGGATCTCGAGCGCTTCCCGGCCAACGGCTGGTCGCTGCTCGGACTCTCGCAGTCGCTCCGCGCCCAGGCGAAGGGCGCCGAAGCAGGGCGCGTGATGGCGGACTTCCGGCGCGCCTGGTCCGGGTCGGATGTCGAGATCGCCTCGTCGAGGTACTGACCCCGTCGTCCCATGTCGATTCGGCGCGAGCTCGTTCGACGTGATGGTAGAAGGCGGCCGGGACGCCTCGGACCGTTACCGCGGGGATGCCCGGCAGACAACCAGAACGCCAGAGACCAGAGGAGACTCGACAATGCGAGTAATGGTGATAGTGAAGGCGACGAAGGAGAGCGAGGCGGGGATCATGCCGAGCGAGAAGCTCCTGACCGACATGGGGAAGTACAACGAGGAGCTGGTCAAGGCCGGAATCATGCTGGCCGGTGATGGGCTGAAGCCGAGCTCGAGTGGCGCGCGCGTGAAGTTCTCGGGCTCGAAGCGCACGGTGACCGACGGGCCGTTCTCGGAAACCAAGGAGCTGATCGCCGGCTTCTGGCTCTGGCAGGTGAAGTCGATGGACGAGGCGATCGAGTGGGTGAAGCGCTGCCCGAACCCCATGGAGGGCGATTCGGAGATCGAGATCCGGCCGTTCTACGAGGCGGAAGAGTTGGGCGAGGAGTTCACTCCGGAGCTCCGAGCCCAGTGGGAGCGGCTGCGTTCAGAAGTAGCATTGCGGCAGCAGTAGTAACGCCAACCGATAGAGTAACGCCCGGAGAGCAACGTCCACAGCATCGTCGATTTCGATCAGAATCAGACGACTCGAGCGGAGATTGGAGAATGCGATTCATGACGATCTACAAGCCCGCCACTCCCGAGTGCACCGCCCCCAGCGAGGAGCACATGGAGGCGATGGGGCGGTTCATCGATGAACTGGCCAGCGAAGGAGTACTGCTGCAGACGGATGGCCTGTTGCCCAGCTCCCTGGGCGCGCGCGTCCGCCTGGAGCAGGGGAAGTACACGGTCAGAGATGGGCCCTTCACGGAGAGCAAGGAGCTGATCGCGGGCTACGCGATCATCGACGTAGGGTCGCTCGACCAGGCGGTCGAGCTCACCAGGCGCTTCCTGAAGGTGGCGGGCGATGGCGAGAGCGAGATCCGCCAGATGTACGACGCCCCCGCGTACGAGAGCGAACCGATCAACGGCCCGGAGTACCCGCTGGCGTCGTAAGCGACGGGGTCAGGTCTATAATTTCGAGCAAGCTCAACCATAGCCCTGTTATGGTTGAGCTTGCTCGAAATTATAGACCTGACCCCGTTGCACCCGGGAGTCGCTCCCCTTTGATTGCCCGGGGTGACGGCTACCGCGGCAACACACCGGGCTATCGACGCAGTCTGGAGAATCGAATCGGCCAAGCTCATCGCCGCGCTCGCGCGCATGGTGGGCGACGTGGGCGCGGCCGAGGATCTCGCGCAGGATGCGCTCGTCATCGCGCTCGAGAAGTGGCCGGAGACCGGCGTCCCCGACAACCCGGGCGCCTGGCTCATGGCCGCGGCCAAGCGGCGCGCGATAGATCTCCTGCGTCGCAACAAGCTGCTCGACCGCAAGCACGAGGAGCTGGGCCACGAGCTCGAGGAGAAGCAGGAGAGCGACGCCCCCGATCTCGACGCCGCCCTCGACGACGACATCGGCGACGATCTCCTTCGGCTCATCTTCACCTCCTGCCACCCGGTGCTCTCCACCGAGGCGCGCGTCGCGCTCACGCTGCGCCTCCTCGGCGGCCTCACCACCGACGAGATCGCCCGAGCCTTTCTCGTCCCAGAAGCCACTGTCGCGCAGCGCATAGTTCGCGCGAAGAAGGCGCTCCGCGACGCCCAGGTCCCTTTCGAGGTGCCGCGCGGCCCCGAGCTCGCCGAGCGCCTCTCGTCGGTCCTCGAGGTCATCTACCTCGTCTTCAACGAAGGCTACTCGGCCACCGCCGGCGACGACTGGGTGCGCCCCGCGCTCTGCGAGGATGCGCTGCGGCTGGGGCGCATCCTCGCCGAGCTGGCGAGGGAGGAGGGCGAGGTGCACGGGCTCGTCGCGCTCATGGAGATCCAGGCATCGCGACTGCGAGCGCGCACCGGGCCGTCGGGTGAACCGATCCTCCTCCTCGATCAGGATCGCGCGCGCTGGGACCACGTCCTCATCCATCGCGGGCTGGTAGCGCTCGAGCGGGCAGAAGGCACCGGGCGGCCAGCAGGTCCGTACACGCTCCAGGCCGCGATCGCCGCTTGTCACGCTCGTGCACTCACCGCTGACGATACCGATTGGCGGCGCATCGCGGCGTTGTACGATACTCTGGCTCGCGTCACGCCGTCGCCCGTCGTAGAGTTGAACCGAGCAGTGGCCGTGGCGATGGCGTTCGGGCCGGCCGCGGGCCTCGAGATAATCGAGTCGCTCACCGCGGAGCGCGCGCTAGCGAGCTATCACCTCCTTCCCAGCGTGCGCGGAGACTTCCTCTTCAAGCTCGGACGGATGGACGAGGCACGCGCGGAGTTCGAGCGAGCGGCATCGCTCACGCGCAACGCCCGCGAACGCACCCTGCTCCTGGAACGCGCCGCCGCCTGCGGGACGAGTGACGCCGACGGCCCGATGCCCTCCGCCTGAAAATCCGTCAGCCTGCCCCAGTCGGCCTGACGCCCCCTGGTTCGATTTCGGCCTCGGCTACCGCCACCGGAAGAAACCTCACCCCCCAAGCCGCCGTAGGGGCTCACGACTCGCATACCGCGGAGGCCCCTTCGTGTCGTTCCTCTCGCCGATTCGCTACGCCTGGCGATCGCTGCGCCGCACTCCGGTCTTCACCGCAACGGCGGTGCTCACCCTCGCGATCGGTGTCGGTGCCGTCACGGCGATCTTCGCGGTCGTGGACGGCATCCTCCTTCGCCCACTCCCCTACGGCCACCCCGAGCAGCTCGTCGGTGCCTGGCACGATCTTCCGCCGCTCTCGCTGAAGCACACCGAACAGACCTCCTCTACCTACTTCACATACAAACGCTTCGCGCGAACGATCAGCGGCATTGCGGCTTACCAGGAAGGCTCTGCCAACGTCGCCGATCCATCAGGGAGCACCGAGCCGCGGCGACTTACCGCCGGCTTCATCTCGGCCGACATCGTCCCGCTCCTCGAGCTGCCGCCGAAGCTGGGCCGCTCATTCTCCGCGGAGGAGGATGTGCCGAAAGGGCCCGCGGTCATGATGATCAGCGAGGGGCTCTGGCGCTCCCGTTTCGGAGCCGACCCACACATCATCGGCCGTACGCTCGACGTCAGCGGCAAGTCGCACGAGATCATAGGCGTGATGCCGAAGAGCTTCCGCTTCCCCTCGTCCAATACCGAGATCTGGCTTCCTCTCGCGCTCGATCCCAACGCTGCGTTCGCCGGAGGATTCAACCTCGATGCGATCGCGCGGCTGAAGCCGGGAGTGAGCATCGGCGACGCCGAGCGTGACTTCCGCGCGGTTCTGCCGCGCGTGGTGGATGTCTCGGCGATGTTCGCACCCGGCGTCACCACGCAGATGCTCATGGATCAGGCGAAGCCCCAGCCGGTGCTCGTTCCGATGCGTGATGACGTGGTGGGTGGCATCAGGGGAACACTCTGGATAGTGGCAGCGACGGCCGGGCTCCTTCTGATAGTGGCGTGCGCGAACGTGGCGAACCTGGTGCTCGTGCGTGCCGACGGGCGGCAGCGCGAGCTGGCCGTGCGGGCGGCGATCGGTGCGGGGCGATCGCACGTGATGTCGTACTTCCTGGCCGAGTCGGCGGTACTGGCGATGATCGCGGCGGTGCTCGGCCTGGCCATCGCCGCCGTGGGGATCCGGCTCCTGGTCACCGCCGGACCGGTGGAGATCCCGCGGCTCGCCGAAGTGCGCATCGACGGAACCGTGGTTGCCTTCACCATCGTGATCACGGCGCTCATCACGGTGGCGTGCAGCATGATCCCGGCACTCCGATTCGCGCGCACGGAGCTCGTCAGCTCTCTCCGCGAAGGGGGCCGCGGCGGGACATCCGGCCGCGAGCGTCAGCGAGTGCGCGGCGCATTGGTGGCCGCGCAGATCGCGCTCGCGCTGGTAGTGCTCGCAGGATCGGGGCTTCTCATCCGCAGCTTCCGCGAGCTGCACGCGGTGCGACCCGGGTGGAGCTCCGAGAACGTCGCCACCTTCTGGCTGTCGCTCCCGCGCGCGCGCTATCCCAGCGACTCCGCCATGACACGGTTCTACTCGCAGCTCACGCAGCGAGTGTCGGCGCTCCCCGGCGTACGCTCGGTGGGACTCACCTCGCGCCTGCCGCTGGAAGAGCACGGCCAGAACACGAGTCCCATCTGGGTGGAAGACGATCCGACTGCCACGTCGCAGATTCCACCGTTGCAGCTCATGATCACCACCGACGGCGGCTACTTCGAAACAATGAAGATCCCGCTGGTCGCGGGCCGCACATTCCTCCCGCTCGATGCAAAGCAGGATGGCTACGACGCGATCGTGAACCGCGTGACGGCGCAGCACTTCTGGCACGACTCCACGGGCCAGGGGGCGATCGGAAAGCGCTTCCAGATCTTGCCGGGCGGGTCGTGGTACAGGGTCGTAGGTGTGGTAGGGAGTGTGCGCGACAGCTCGCTGCAGACGCCTCCCGCGCCCACCGTCTACTTCCCCGAAGTGCCCGTGGCCGACACGGCGGTGAACCAGTTCACGCCGATGATGGGGCTGGTGGTTCGCACCACGGGTGATCCAACGGCCGCCATCCGTCCGGTGCAGAGCGTGGTGCACGAGCTCGATGCCACGCTTCCGTTGTTCGACGTCAAACCGATGACCGAGGTGGTGCGCAGCTCGCTCGCGCAGCTCTCCTTCACGATGCTCGTAATCGGCGTCGCGGCGGTGGTCACGCTCCTGCTCGGAGCGATCGGGCTTTACGGCGTGATAGCGTACGTCGCCAGTCTACGCACGCGCGAGCTGGGCGTTCGCATCGCGCTCGGCGCCACGCCGCGCGAGGTCGCGGGGATGGTGACGCGCCAGGGGATCGTGCTCACGGTGATCGGGATCGGCGCCGGCCTGGTGATCTTCGCCCTGGTCGCTCGCTTCATCCGCTCGCTGCTCTTCGGCGTGGCTCCGAGCGACCCGCTGACGCTCATCGCGGTCTCGCTCGTGCTCATCGCGATCGCGGCGCTGGCAAGCTGGCTTCCCGCGCGCCGTGCATCGAAGGTCGACCCGATGGTAGCCCTCCGCGCGGAGTGACTACCTGGGGGAGTGTCGGGTATGGCTGGCGGATTGCGATGACGTAGCTGGGGAGCTCTTTCGCGGCTCCCCAGCTGCTGCTATCGTGCTGCGACTGGCCTGGGGATCGCTATGGCTGCCTTCGACCGTACCCGCTGGCAGAGCCTGGAGCCGTTTCTCGATCACGCGCTCGACCTCGCTCCTGAAGAGCGTCGCGCGTGGCTCGATACCCTGTCGCGCGAATCACCATCTGTTGCCGCCGACATCGCGTCGCTTCTCGAGTCGGAGGCCGCCGCCGACCAGCGCGGCTTCCTCGCCGCCACCTTCGAGCCATCGCTGGAGGGAATCGAGCTGGGCGGCTGGAAGCTCGAGCGTCCACTCGGCCAGGGCGGAATGGGCACCGTGTGGCTAGCGACCCGCGCCGACGGCCACTCCGAGGGGACGGCCGCGGTCAAGATCCTCAACCTCGCCTTCCGCACAGCGCGAGGGAGAGAGCGCTTCCACCGCGAAGGCTTGCTGCTCGCGCGACTCGAGCACCCTGGCATCGCGCGCCTGCTCGATGCGGGCCTCAGTCCCTCGGGACAGCCGTACCTCGTGCTCGAGCACGTGGACGGGAGGCCCATCGACGCATTCGCCGACGAGCACGCGCTGTCGCTCGTGGCGCGCATCCAGCTCTTCCTCCAGGTGCTGGCGGCGGTGGAGCACGCGCACGCGCAGCTGATAATCCATCGCGATCTCAAGCCGTCGAACATGCTGGTGACCGCCGACGGTCGCGTGAAGCTGCTAGACTTCGGCATCGCCAAGCTGCTGGCCGGAGGCCCCGGCGCTGGAGAGTCATCGCTCACGCTCGACAGCGGCCGCGTGCTCACTCCGCGTCATGCCGCGCCCGAGCAGGTGCGCGGCGAGCCGCTGAGTACCGCGACCGACGTGTACGCGCTCGGCGTGCTGCTCTACCTGCTCGTCTCCGGGAAGCATCCCACCAGCGACCTCGCGCGCACTCCGGTGGAGAGCGTGCTGATGCTGCTCGAGGTGGAGCCGGCCGAGCTCGGGCTCGGCGACCTCGATAACATCCTGGCCAGGGCGCTTCGCAAGGTACCCGCGGATCGCTACCAGACGGTGGCAGCATTCACCGACGATCTCAGACGCTACCTGCACGCCGAGCCGGTGAGCGTGAGGGGCGTGGCCGACTTGGGGGAGGCGCGCGCTTAGGTGCTGGTCGGACGGCGGACGATGAGGATCGCTACTTCATGTCCTCGAGCATCGCGTCCACGCGACGCGCTGCCTGCGGGATCTCCTTCTTCAGCGCCGTGAGGAGCGCCCGCGCCGAATCGCGCTGCCCGCCAAGATCCAGCGCCTCCGCCTGCAGCATCGTCTTCTGCATGTAGAGACGTAGGTTGGACGGAGGAACGGCGAGCGAGTCGAGCGCGGCGAGTGCGGCCGCAGGATCCTTGCGGTCGCGCACCTGCGACTGGATCCGGAGGATTCGCACGCCCGTGTCGGCGGGCATCATCCGCTGCAGCTCGTCGATGCGGGTTGCGGCCGCTTCGGAGTTCCCGGCCTTGCGATCGAGAACCGCATTGTTGTAGAGACCAGCCACGAGGAGTCTGCGCACATCGCTGCTGTCGCCGGTACGGAGGCCCGGCCCGCCGGCATGCTCGTACACGATGTCTCCACCGTGCTCGGCGGTCTCGAAGAGGAACACCACGCCAACCACGCCAACCACTGCGGAGAGCACGCGAAGCCCTCGCGCCACGGCCGGCTTGCGGGTCGCGAAAGCGAGGACGCCGATCTCCACGAGCGAAACGACGAGGAAGATATTACGCGTCCTCTCGCCATCCTCTTCGTGCTCGCTCACCACCGGGCGGATGCCGGGGATCCCCTCCACCGCTTCGTGCGCTTCGAGGCCCGATCGTACCGCCAGCACGCTGGCGATCGTTCCCAGAAAGATGAGCGTCGCCGCCATCGCTCCCACAAACGTGATCCGTCCTGGGAGCGGGATCAGCGACATGACGCGCGCGGCCACTCCGACGATCAGAAGGGCGACGACGAAGTGAACGAGCTGCGGATGGAAACTGGCTATCTCCGGCACGGGCGAGACTCGCTGGATGGAGTAGGTGGCGGGCTCGAGGCCCGGCTCGGCTTGATACTACTCCGGGGTTCGCGTAGCGGGCAATGTTGTACAATGTTATCTCACGGGGAAGATCGGGCTGTCCTCCTTGCGCTTCGGTATTTATTCGGTATGTTGTAGTCCGCGCCGGCTACTGGCCGCCAGCTGCCAACCGGCCCTCCCGCCGGACAGGAGCGCTGTCCACCACCCTTCAACGAAGAACGCCGATGACCACTCCAGGCACCGACACCGCATCCGACCGTCAGATCGAGCTCGACACTCTATTCGCCGACCTCGACCAGGAATTCGCCACCACGCGTCGCGTTCTCGAGCGCTACCCCGACGCACACGCCGATTGGCGTCCGCACGAGAAGTCGATGAGCCTCGTCGAGCTCGCCGCGCACGTGGCGAACCTCCCGCATTTCGGCGAGAACATCGCGGAGAGCTCGGAGTTCGACTTCGCCACCACCCCATACACCCCGCCTACCGCCCGCACCCGCTCCGAGATCCTCGACCTCTTCGATAAGAAGTCCGTCGCCGCCCGCAAGGCCATCGACTCACTCGACGCCGACGCCATGCGCACCAACTGGAAGCTGCGCGCCGGCGACACGATCTACGCCTCCGGCACGCGCGCCTACCAACTGCGCCGACTGATGCTGAGCCACATCATCCACCACCGCGCCCAGCTCACCGTCTACTACCGCCTCCTCGGCGTCCCCGTGCCGAGCGTCTATGGCCCGTCGGCGGATGAGGCGATGTAGGGGGGAGGGGGAGAGAGCAGAAAGCAGAGCGCAGTGAAACCTGAGGGTTCAGGGGGCAGGGTTCAGGGTGCAGGTACTACCCGGCGATCGAGATCCATCCGCCAAGGCACTTCCTGAACCCTGCCCCCTGAACCCTGAACCCTCTAGCACTTCACTGCTTTCTGCTTTCTGCTCTCTCCCCTTCCCCCTACATCGCCTCATCCGCCGACGGGCCATAGACGCTCGGCACGGGGACGCCGAGGAGGCGGTAGTAG
>DATCXR010000532.1:0-7215 GCA_036565685.1 Gemmatimonadaceae bacterium | reverse complement strand
CCGCCAGCGCGGGCGACGGCAAGTTCGCGAGTACCATGCGCGACGGGGTGGCTGCGCTGCGCGCGGGGCGCGACGATGAGGCAACGAAGCGCTTCCAGGAGGCGAAAGCCATGTTTCCCGAGTACACGGCTGCCGAGAGCGCCTACTGGTATCTGAGCCAGCTCGCCCTGAAGCGCGGCGATACGACGGCGGCGATCGCCGAGCTGAAGCCGATCGTCGACTCGAACGATACCCAGTACGAGGCGCACCTCCTGCTCGCCAAGCTTCTCGAGCGCAGGAACGACATCGCGGGAGCCGCACGCGTACTGGAACGGGCGATGTATATCGCGCCCGGCACGGTAGCCACGCACGAGCAGCTGGCCACGATGTACGCTACCCTCGGCGAGTGGCCCAGGGCGGTACGCGAGCGCCGGGCGGTAGTGGCCCTCGCGCCGGTGGACCGGGCCGAGGCGTTCTACCAGCTCGCGCTCGCGCTCCACCGCTCGGGCGACGACGCCGGTGCGCGACATGCGGTGCTCCGGGCGCTCGAGGCGGCCCCCGACTTCGAGCGCGCACAGAAGCTGCTGCTCGAGCTGCACCAGAGCGCGCCCGCGGGCGCGGGGAGGGTTCCGTGAGAGTGAGAGCACGCTACGTGATAGCGGGCATCATGCTGATGACCACCGCGGCTGCTGCCCAGCGCTTCCGGATGCGAGGCGATGCGACCGTGGAGCCCAACCCTTCGTACGACGGACGCTACGCCTTCGTGCGCCTCCGCTACGGCGGTGAGGACTTCCGCTGCTGGAGCAACGAAGGTCCCGGTTGGCACCACGACTACCCGGTGGCCGATCGAAATCTGATGAAGATCGTCACCGAGCTCACCACGCTCGACGCGCGCGTGGACAGCAGCGTCGTCCTCGATGCGAGCGATCCCGAGCTCTTCAAGTACCCGATCGCCTATCTCTCCGAGCCCGGATGCTGGCAGCAGTCGGAAGAGGAGGTGCAGGCGCTCCGAGCATATCTACAGAAGGGCGGCTTCCTGATCGTCGACGACTTCAACGGCCGCCACTGGTACAACTTCGAGGAGCAGATGCGCCGCGTGCTGCCGAACGGGCGGCTCGTCCCTCTGGACGTCTCGAACCCCGTGTTCCAGTCGTTCTTCGGAATCGAGTCGCTGGAGATGATGGGATACCGTGGGGGCGCACAGTTCTACGGGGTCTACGAGAACAACGATCCGGCCAGGCGGCTCATGGTCGTGGCCAACTTCGACAACGACATCGGCGACTACTGGCAGTGGTCGGCGGAAGGGTTCCTCCCCATCCCGCTCACCAACGAGGCGTACAAGATCGGTGTCAACTACATCATGTACGGGTTCGCGCACTGAGGCTTCACCGAGAGCAATGGGGTCAGACCCTGTCGATCCCCGTCGATGGGATCCACGACGCCTGACCTGACCGATCTCGCGATCATCGAGTACTCACATCGACGAAGAGGGAATCCCGTGGGAATCGTGACTGGAGAGAACGCCGCACTCGAAGCAGCCGACGATATCGCGCTCGCAGATCGGCTGCGCAGCGGCACCGCCGAGATCGTGCGCGAGATGCGCAAGCTCATCGTCGGCCAGGACGCTGTCATCGACCAGGCGCTGATAGCGCTCTTCGCCGGCGGCAACTGTCTCATCGTCGGCGTGCCGGGCCTGGCGAAGACGCTTCTCATCCACACCATGGCTCGCGTGCTCGACCTGCGCTTCTCGCGCATCCAGTTCACGCCCGACCTCATGCCGTCGGACATCACGGGCACCGACATCATCCAGGAGGACCCGAGCACCGGGCAGCGGAAGATGATGTTCACCGCCGGCCCCATCTTCGCCAACGTGGTCCTCGCCGACGAGATCAACCGCACGCCGCCCAAGACGCAGGCCGCGCTCCTCGAGGCGATGCAGGAGCACCGCGTCACCGTACAGGGGACGACCTACGAGCTCGAGGAGCCCTTCGCCGTCTTCGCCACGCAGAACCCGATCGAGCTGGAGGGTACCTACCCGCTCCCCGAGGCGCAGCTCGACCGCTTCATGTTCCAGGTGATCATCGACTACCTCGACGAAGCACAGGAAGTGGACGTGGTGCGCGCCACGACGGCCGTGCAACGCCCCGAGTTCTCGCATGCGGTGACGGGGAGCGACATCGTCGCGTTCCAGGAGCTGGTGCGGCGCGTGCCGATCTCCGATACGGTCGCGCAGTACGCGGTTGCCCTCGCTCGCGCGTCGCGCCCCACGTCGCCGGGCGCATCGGAATTCGTGAAGAAGTGGGTCTCGTACGGCGCCAGCACGCGCGCCGCCCAGTATCTCGTCCTCGGCGGAAAGGCGCGCGCGCTCATGCGCGGCCGCTACCACGTGAGCTTCGACGACATTCGTGCCCTCGCCCACCCTGTCCTGCGCCACCGCGTGCTGCTCAACTTCCACGCACAGTCCGAGCGGGTGGCGAGCGATCAGGTGGTGGAGCACCTGCTCGAGCAGGTGCCGATTCCGAGGAGCGGGATGTGAGGATCGACTCCCTTCGCGCCCGCTCGGATGGCGCACGGTCAGGTGAGGTGGAAGCCGGCACCGCGCCCGCGGATGCCACGACCTTTCTCGATCCCGCCGTACTGAGCCGCATCGGGAATCTCGAGCTGCTGGCGCGCACTGTGGTCGAGGGGTTCATCAACGGGCTGCACCGCTCGCCGCACCTCGGCATGTCGCTCGACTTCGCCGAGCACCGCGCCTACATGCCCGGCGACGACATCCGCCGCATCGACTGGCGCCTCTGGGCGCGTACGGATCGATACTACATCAAGGAGTTCGAGGCGGACACCAACACGAATTTCTCGATCCTGCTCGATGTGTCCGCCTCCATGAGCTACGGTAGCGGTGCGGTGACCAAGCTCGACTACGCCAAGTACCTGGCGGCGTGCCTGGCCTGGTTCGCGCACGGCCAACGCGATCGCGTGGGGCTCGTCACCTTCGATGCCGACATCGTGGAGTTCGTTCCGCCCTCGGCAAAGCACCTCTCCGCTGTGCTGCACATCATCGCGCGTGCGAGAGCCGAGCACCCGGGAAAGCTCCGGGAGCCGCTGGTCAAGCTGTCCGAGCACGTCCGGAGGCGGAGCATGATCCTGCTCATCTCCGACCTCTACGCCGAGCCCGACCAGGTGCTCGACGCGCTCGAGCATCTCCGCCAGCGCGGGAACGACGTCATGGTCGTGCACGTGCTGGATCCCGCCGAGCTGGAGTTCCCGTTCGACGAGACGGGGACGTTCGAGGATATCGAGACGGGCGAGCGCATCCCGCTCGTCCCCGGCCGGCTGCGCGAGAAGTACCGTGCCATGATCCGCGCGCACATCGCCGAGTTGGGCAGGCGCATCGGCGAGCAGAACATGGATTACACCATGTTCGACACTTCGCGCCCGCTCGACTACGCGCTGTTCGATTTCCTGAGCCGGCGCGAACGCCTCATCCGGGTGCGTTGATGCCGAGCCTGCTCGCCCCCTGGTTCCTGCTCGGACTGGCCGCTCTCGCGGTGCCGGTGCTGGTGCACCTCACGCACAGGGAGCGGAAGGCGGTGCTGCGTTTTCCGTCGCTCATGTTTCTGGAGCGCATCCCGTATCAGTCGGTGAAGCGACAGCGAATCCGTAACCTGCTCCTCTTCGCGCTCCGGTGCGCAGCGGTCGCACTCCTCGTGCTCGCCTTCGCGCGGCCATTTCTCGCGCGGCGCTCCGCGCTGCTCGGCGCCACTACCGGAGCGCGGGATGTGGTGGTCCTGCTCGATCGCTCGTACAGCATGGCGTACGGGGACCGCTGGACGCGCGCCCGCTCCGCGGCGAGACGCGTGGTGGAAGGTCTGGGCGGCGAGGATCGCGGCGCAGTCGTCTACTTCGACGACGCGGCCGCGGCCACCGGCCCGCTCACGAGCGACAGGTCCGCGCTCCTTGCTGCCGTGGACAGCGTGCGACCGACTGCCGGCGGTACGCGCTACGATGCGGCACTGCGGGTGGCCGGACAGATCCTTGGCGACACGGCGCACGAGCGGCGCGAGGTCGTGCTCATCTCCGATGCGCAGCGCGCCGGCTGGAATCGGCGTGAGCTCCCGGCGCTCCCCGGCGGAGTCAGGCTCGTGCAGGTGAACGTTGGCGACGGCGTTACCTCCGACGTCGCGGTCACCGCCGTGGAGGTGCGTCACGAAGGAGGTATTGCAGGTGCCGGGGCTACGGCGGGAATTACTGGTAGCGCCGGCGCGTCTGGCACGAATCCCGATCGCTCCGGCGCCCAGCGCCACACCGCCACCGTCGTCGCCCGACTCGCCAACCGGAGCGCCGACTCAGTCTCCGCGCGCACCGTGACACTCGAGGTGAACGGGCGCGTCCAGCAGAGCGTCGTCACGGACATTCCGCCGAACGGCACTGCCATGGCGCGCTTCGACGCTCTTCCCCTCCCGGACGGCGTCTCGCGCGGCACCGTGCGCGCCGGGGCCGATGCGCTCGAGCCGGACAACACCTTCCACTTCACTCTCACGCGTACGCCTTCGCTCCCCGTCATCCTCCTCGAGTCATCGAGCACGGCACCGGGCGCGGGACTGTTCGTCGGGCGCGCGCTGAGTATCGGCAATCGACCATCGTTCGACGTGACCACCGCGCGCGGCTCGGGGCTCACGCTCGCTGCGCTGCGAGGCGCACGGCTCGTGATCCTGAATGATGCACCGGTACCCGGCGGCGAGGCGGGGCGCCGGCTGCTTGACTATGTCAGTGGCGGCGGCGGACTGCTGATCGCGCTCGGTGCGCACAGCCGCCCCGACGACTGGCCCGAGCTCTCGGATCGGCTTCTCCCGCGTCTCGCCGCGCCCATCGATCGCCTCGACACGCACGGCGCCACGCTCGGATTTCTCGATCGCACGCACCCGATATTCAACGTCTTCTCCACTCCGCACAGCGGCGACTTCTCGGCGGCACGCTTCTATCGCTACTGGAACGTCACGCCCGCGCCCGGCGATCGGGAGCTGGCGCGCTTCGACGACGGCCACGTCGCACTGCTCGAGCGGCGCGTTGGTCGCGGTCGTGTGCTCGTGCTCACATCGGCGCTGGACGGCGTCTGGAGCGACTTTCCGCTGCAGCCCATCTTTCTCCCCGTGCTGCGCGAGGCCGCGACCTACGCCGCCGGATACAGCGAGACGCGACCCTGGGCGGTGGTGGGCGATGTCACGACCATTGCGGCGAGCGCCACGCCGGCCGTCGCCGTCGCGCCATCGGGGACACGCCTGCACCTCGGCACTTCGGGCGAGCCCGCCGCGTTGCAGCTCGCCGAGCAGGGATTCTACGAGATCCGACCCGATCGCGGCGCGAGCGATTCCACGCGCGTCGTCGCGGTGAACGTAGACCTTGCCGAGTCCGACCTCGCACCGCTCGACACGGCCCTCTTCGCCGCGGCCGTTGCACCGCTCGCGACTGCGACCGGGTCACGACGTCCCAGCGAAACGATTTCACCGGCCGAGCTGGAGCGCCGGCAGCGCACATGGTGGTTCCTGCTCCTTGCCGCGCTTCTGGTACTGGGTGCCGAGACGGTTTTGTCGAACCGATTGCCGCGCCAGGCACGCTGAGCGGGTAATCGCGTACACGGGGGAGCACATGGCCAGTACACTCGACGTGTCGATGTCCCGCAGGAGCCTCACCGCCGCCATCAGGAGCGTTCGCAACCGGTGGCGGCTCAGGCTCTTCCTGTCCGGACTCACGATCGTCCTCGGTGCCGCCCTCCTCGCGCTCCTCGCGGGAGCGTGGTTGATGCAGCACTTCCGCTTCGAGCCATCCGTGGTCACGGGTGTGCGCATCGGCACCTGGCTGGTGATCGCCGCCACCGCCGTGCGCTTCCTCGTGCTTCCACTCCAGCGCCGCGCGAGCGACACGCAGGTCGCGCTCTACCTCGAGGAGCACGACCCGACGCTCGAGGCGATGGTGCTGAGCGCCGTCGAATCGACCGCCCCCGGTTCACCGGATTCGGCACGATCGCAGCATCTAGTCGCGCGCCTGGTGGACCGCGCCGTGGCGCGCACGAAAGCGGTCGGCGCTGGCGCCGGACTCGAGGGAAGGAGCATCACCTTCTCGCTCGCGTCCATCGCGGGGATCATCGTGGTTGCCGCGCTCACGCTCGGCGCCGGGCCCGCCTTCCTCCGCACCGGTGCGCGCTTCATCGCCACGCCGTGGACGAGCGCCGAGGAAGCCCGGCCGTACTACATCGTAGTTGATCCCGGGAACGCCGAGGTGGCGCGAGGAGGGGGACAGCTCATTCGCGCGCGGCTCCATGGCTTCGATGCGGCTGAAGCGCAGATAGCCGTGCAGCGCGACGCGGACAGCGCGTGGAAGCACATCCCACTGATTGCGGCGCGCGATTCCGGCGCATTCGAGATCCGGCTCTTCGATCTCGTCCAGCGTACTGCTTACTACGTGGAGGCCAACGGCGTGCGGTCGCCGGTCTACCACCTCGACGTGCTCGCTCTCCCGTACGTGCAGGCGCTGCGCCTCGAGTACCACTACCCCGCCTACACCGGCCTCCCGAGCGAGACCGTCGACAACGGCGGCGACATCGCGGCACCCGAAGGGACGTCGGTGACCGTGCACGCCACCACCACCATGCCGGTGAAGGGCGGCCAGATCGTCGTCGAAGGCGAGCCGCCGATCCCGATGACGCTCGGTGCCGATGGTGTGCTGGCCGGCACAATGTCGATAACGAAGCCCGGCTTCTACAGGATCGAGCTCGCGATGACCACGGGGCGAACAGTACGGGGCTCGCTCGATTACGTGATCGACGTGCTCGATGACAATGGGCCGGCGATCGCCTTCACCAGGCCGGGCCGCGATTCGCGCGTGACTTCGGTGGAGGAGGTGTATGCGGAAGTCCAGGCGACCGATGATTACGGGCTCGCGTCGGTGGACCTGCGCTACTCCGTGAACGGCGGCGCCGAGCGCACCGTCCCGCTCTACTCGAAGGGTACGCGCCGCACCAGCGTCACCGCCGGCCATACGTTCTTCCTCGAGGAGCTCGGGCTCCAGCCCGGTGATCTCGTGTCGTATTACGCGCGTGCGACCGACAACGACAGCGCTACCGGCGGCAGCGTGGCGAAGACGGACATCTACTTCATGACCGTCCGCCCCTTCGACCAGAGCTACACCCAATCGCAGGAGGCCCAGCAGCAGGGGCAGGGTGACGGGCAGGCTGGCAGC
>DATCXR010000528.1:0-8621 GCA_036565685.1 Gemmatimonadaceae bacterium | reverse complement strand
AAAGACACAGTGCAAAATCCGATTCGTGCAACAAAGCCGCGAAAGCGGGGACCTTGTCGCCCGTCATCCCCGCGAAAGCGGGGATCCATGTTCGGTCGGGCTAACATGGGTCCCCGCTTTCGCGGGGATGACGCTCGAGCGGATCCCCGATTGGGAGGGGATGACGGGCGTGCTGGGAGGCCCCGCCTTCGCGCACAGCGCTCCGCATAACCTCACGCGGAGCGGGCACGCCGAGCCACCACTCGAACGCGAGGGCGCCCTGCTCGAGAAGCATCGCGAGACCGTCCGCCGCGCGGTGGCCCGCTGCGCGCGCGGCGTGTACCCACGGCGTCTCATCGCGGCCGTAGACGAGATCCACCACCACCGCTTCACGCTCCAGTGAATCGATCGCGACCGGGAGCGCATCGCTCGCGGCGAGCCCCAGCGGAGTGGCGTTGATCACCATGTCGCACCCCTTCACGGCGCGATCCGCATCTCCGGTTACTTCGCTCACCACGGTGAAGCGTTCGGCGAGGCGCGCGCTGCGCTCGACGCTTCTGTTGAAGAGCGTAACCGTGCACCCCGGCCAACTTTCGATAGCCGCGAGCACCGCGGCCGCCGCCCCACCCGCACCGAGCAGCGCCACGCGCCGGGGGAGCCGAGCATCGCCGAGCGCGGTGCGCGCGAGCAGTTCGAAGCCCGCGACGTCGGTGTTGTGGCCAGCGAGCGAGCCATCGTCGTCGACGCGAAAGGTGTTCACGGCTCCAACGCGCCCGGCTACCGGCGTGACGCTCGCGCAGCGCTCCGCCACGCGCTCCTTGAGCGGGATGGTGACGTTCCCCGCTGCGCGCTCCATCGCCAGAGCATCGAGGCGCGCGTCCAGCTCATCGGGCGGCGTGTCCAGCGCTTCGTACACCAGCGGGATTCCGGCGCAGCGGAGCGCGGCGTTCTGGAAGAGGGGCGACACCGAGTGTGCCACCGGGTGACCCAGCAGCACGAGGCGGCCGGGGCGCGCCGCCGTGCTCACCCCTGCGCGCTGTCGGCCGTGAGGCGATCGAAGAGCCGGTTCAGCTCGCGCTCGAGCTCGACGTACGTCTCGCGGTAGAGACCGAGCTCGCCGCCGAACGGATCGCCGATCGGGCGCTCCACCTCGCCGTTGGATGCGTAGCTGGTTAGGAGGTGCGCCTTCGAGCCCGCGCCGAGCGCTTCGGCGCGCTCCACGTGGTGCGGCCCCATGCCGAGGATGAGGTCGTGCGACCGCACCAGCTCCTCGGTGAGGAGGCGGGCGTGGTGCCGCGAGAGATCCACTTCGTGCTCGAGGCAAACGAGGAGCGCGCCATCGGAGGCGGGCGCGTTCTCCCACGCTGCCGTACCCGCGCTTCCCACCTCGATGTCGGGGATGCCGCGCTCGGCGATGATCCGCCTGGCCATGGCTTCGGCCATGGCGCTGCGACAGGTATTGCCGGTGCAGATGAAGAGCAATCGCAGAGGCATTCAGACATCTCCAATCAGATCGGGGACGCTCTCGCGGAGCACTGACGACGCGATGGCGCCGGGCCGTATGACTCGCGGCCACCGTCCAGTGCAATCTACAACCGTCGATGGCGGCGACGGCACGAGAGTACCGCCGTCGAGTACCCGAAGAACGCCGCGGCCGATCGCGTCGCTCCACTGCTCTTCCACCTCCCGGGCCGACATCGCCGCCGGGGTGCCGGGGCGATTAGCGCTCGTAGACGTGATGGGCTCGCCGTACGCCTGGAGGAGGCGCTGGATCGCCGGGTGCGATGTCCAGCGAACGGCGATTCCGCCTTCGGGACCACGCAGCTGCTCGGGGACGCGGCGCTCGCCGCCCGGAAGAACGAGCGTGAGCGGCCCTGGCCAGTGCCGCGCGGCGAGCTGCGCCGCATAGCCCGTGAGAGTTATGTCGAGCCGCCCGAGCATCTCTCCCGATGCCACGAGAATGAGAAATGGCTTCGCCGGCGGTCGCGTCTTGAGCTGGATGAGCGCATCCAC
The DNA here is from genome assembly GCA_036565685.1 of Gemmatimonadaceae bacterium. Lineage (GTDB taxonomy): Bacteria > Gemmatimonadota > Gemmatimonadetes > Gemmatimonadales > Gemmatimonadaceae > JADGGM01. Next base: position 6,629 of record DATCXR010000528.1, on the reverse strand, counting down.
CGATTCCTGGTCGGTGGCGCCGCCGAAGCCGTACACGGTCTCGGTGGGATAGGCGAGTACGCGACGGCCGGCAAGGTGAGTGATGGTTCCGGCGAGCGAAGCCTCGATCTCGGCGGGCGACCAGAACGGAATGGAGAGCGGTGCTGTCATACCGCGAGCGTGGAGAGCGCCTCGAGCCGCGCGAAATCTTCCTCCACGGTGACCTTCATCGCGAGCTCGCTGCCGGGGACTACCACGACCTCGAGACCAAGGCGCTCGCAGAGAGCGGCATCGTCCGTGCTGCTCACTCGCGCCTTGCGCGCATCCGCGTACGCGCGCTCGATCATGTCGCGCGGGAAGCCCTGCGGTGTCTGCGCGTGCCAGAGTCTCGCACGGTCGATGGTGCGGACGATGCGACCCTGGTCATCCACTTCCTTGAGCGTATCGCTCACCGGGAGCGCCGCTACGGCGCCGTGTCCGCTGCGAGCTTCGGTGATGACGCGCTCGATGGTGGCGGCATCGGCGAGCGGGCGCGCGGCGTCGTGGATGAGGACGATCTTCACTTCCGGCGGGAGATCCTGAAGCCCGCTAAGCACCGAGTCGCCGCGCTCGCGGCCGCCCACCGACACGAGGAGCCGATCGAGATCGCACTGGAAGAGCCAGGGCGGCGGGTCGCCGGCGTAGTTGCGCGGGAGGACGGCCACCACGATCGCGACGTCGGAGCGCTCCATGAAGCGCTGCACGCTGTGCAGGAGCATCGGCTTCCCCGCGACCCAGCGGAACTGCTTCAACTGTTCGCTCCCCGTGCGCGATCCACTCCCCGCCGCCACGATCACCACACCTACATCGCGCTCGACCTCGCTCATGAGAACAGCTTCTCGAAGAGGTCGGCGATGCCGCGCACTCCCACGGCTTGTATCTGCGGGCCGCCCGCGCCGCGCCGGGCGCCACGGGGTATGCTGCGCTCGGCGAGATAGGCGCGTTGCATTCCCATCCGCTCCGCTTCGCCGAGTCGGCGGTCCGCCAGCGAGATCGGACGCACCTCACCCGCGAGACCGACCTCGCCGAGGAAGATCGCGTCGGAGGGGAGCGGCCGGTCGTACACGCTCGACGCGAGTGCGGCAGCGATGGCGAGATCGGCGGCGGGCTCCTGCACTCTGAGGCCGCCCACCACGTTCGCGAACACATCGAGCTGCGCGAAGGAGAGTCCAGCACGCTTGTCGAGCACGGCGAGAAGGAGCGCGAGGCGGCGCGAGTCGTAGCCCGTAGCGACGCGCTGCGGCGTACCGAAGCCCGCCTTGGCGGCCAACGCCTGGATCTCCACGAGGAGCGGACGCGTCCCCTCCATCAGCGCCGTGACCGCGCTCCCCGATGCGCTCGAGAGACGGTCGCCGAGGAAGAGCTCCGAGGGATTTTCGATGGCGATGAGCCCGGCCTCGGTCATGCGAAAGACGCCTATCTCGTCCACGCCGCCGAAACGGTTCTTGGTGGCGCGAAGGACGCGCTGATCGACGGAGCTCTCCCCCTCGAAGTAGAGCACCGTGTCGACAATGTGCTCGAGCGTCTTGGGACCAGCGATCCCGCCACCCTTGGTGACGTGTCCCACCACGAAGGTCGCGGTGCCGCTCTCCTTGGCGAAGCGCATGAGCCGCGCAGCGCACTCGCGAACCTGCCCCACGCTCCCCGGCGCACCCTCGAGGTCGCCGGTGAAGATCGTCTGGATGGAGTCCACGAACATGACCCGCGGCGCGATCGACGACGCGGTAGCGATGATGGTCTCGAGCTCCGTCTCGCCGAGCAGCTCCACGTCGAGCGCGCTCGCGCCGAGCCGGTCGGCGCGGAGCTTTACCTGGAGCGGCGACTCCTCACCGGACACGTACAGCGCTCGCTCGCCCGACTCCTGCAGTCGCGCGGCGACCTGGAGGAGAAGCGTGGACTTGCCGATTCCCGGCTCGCCGCCGATGAGCACCATGGAGCCGGGGACGATGCCCCCACCGAGGACGAAGTCGAACTCGCGGATGCCGGTGCGGAAGCGACCGCTCTCCGACCCCTCCACCTCGGCGAGGCGCGCTGTGGGTGCCACGCTTCCGCCGTGCGCCAGGGCCGCGCCGCCGCCCTTGCGGCGCGCGCTCGCGCTCCTGGGAGCGGCGGTCGCTACTGCCTCTTCCGCGAGGGTGTTCCACTCGCCGCAGGCATCGCAGCGCCCCGCCCACTTCGGGTGTTCGGCGCCGCACTCCGTGCAGCGGTAGATGCTCTTCGTCTTACTACTCCGAAGGCCTTGATGTGTAATTCTCGAACCTCGTGTATGACTTGTGGAAGAACAGGTTCGCGGTGCCGATCGGCCCGTTGCGCTGCTTTCCGATGATTATCTCGGCGCGTCCCTCGAGGGAGTTGCCGTCCTTGTCCACGGGCCCGTCGTAGACCTCCTGGCGGTAGATGAACATCACCAGGTCGGCGTCCTGCTCTATCGCGCCCGACTCACGCAGGTCGGAGAGCTGCGGGCGGTGGTCGCCGGCGCGCTGCTCGGGTGCGCGGGAGAGCTGCGACAGCGCCAGCACCGGTACGCCGAGCTCCTTGGCGAGCATCTTGAGCGAGCGGGAGATCTGGCTGATCTCCTGTTGCCGGCTCTCCGAGCTGGCGGGCCCCTGTATCAACTGAAGATAATCGACGACGACCATCCCGATGTCCGAGTCGGCCTTGAGCCGGCGCGCCTTGGAGCGGATCTCGAGGAGGGTGATTCCGGCGGCGTCGTCTATCCAGATCGGGGCGGAGCTCAGGATGCCGGCAGCGCGCGCCATGCGCGGGAAGTCGTCGTCGCGCAGCATCCCCTTGCGAAGCTTCTGCGCATCCACGCGCGCCTCCGCGGTGAGCATGCGCTGAACGAGCGACTCCTTGCTCATCTCGAGCGAGAAGATCGCGACGGGAGTCTTCTTCTCGATGGCGGCGTACTGGGCGATGTTCAGAACCAGGGCCGTTTTTCCCATCGACGGGCGGGCGGCGACAATGACGAGATCGGCGGGCTGGAAGCCCGAAGTCATCTCATCGAGATCGGTAAAGCCGCTCGGAACCCCGGTGATCGTCTTGCCACCGCGCTGGAGCGCCTCGATGCGCTCCATGGTGGGCCACATCAGCTCCTTGATGCGCGTGAAGCCCTGCATCCCGCGCTGCTGGCTCACCTGGAAGATGCGATGCTCGGCATCGTCGAGCAGTTCGGCGGCGGTGGTCTTCCCCTCGAAGGCCTCGGACACCAGCGCGGTGCACGTCTCTATGAGTCGGCGTTGAAGCGCCTTCTCCTTTACGATCTTCGCGTGGTACTCGACGTTCGCCGAGGTGGGGACCGCGTCGATCAGCTCACCGATGCGCTCCTTCCCGCCGCCGGCTTCGAGCTCGCCGCGCCGCGAGAGCTCTTCCGCGAGCGTGAGCGGATCCACCACTTCGCCACGCTCGGAGATCGCGATCATGGCACGGAACATCCGCCGGTTCTGCTCCCGGTAGAACATCGTATCGTCCACGTGCTCGGCGGCTCGCAGGATTGCGTCCTGGTCCATGAGCATCGCGGCGATCACCGCGGTCTCGGCTTCCTCCGAGTAGGGGGGCCGGCGGTCGCGGTAGACGTCACGCGGGGGAGTTATCGAGTATTCTGCGGGCGAGCTGGACATCTTCCCAGGTTGGTCGCTTCCACGCCGGGTTCCGGAGGAGGGCCGCGGGGTGATAGGTCACCACTACCGGAATTCCGTGATAGCGGTGGACCGAGCCGCGCAGCTTGCCTATCGCGAGCTTGGTGTCGAGCAGGGTCTGCGCGGCGAAGGCGCCGAAGGTTATGATCACCTTGGGACGGATCAGCGCCACCTGGCGCACCAGATAGGGGCTGCAGGCCGCGACCTCCTGGGGGAGCGGGTTGCGGTTGCCCGGTGGCCGGTGCTTCAGGACGTTGGCGATGAACACCTCGTCGCGCCTCAAGTTAATAGCGGCGAGGATCTTCGTCAGTAGCTCGCCCGCAGCGCCCACGAAGGGGCGCCCCGTCTCGTCCTCCTTGGCGCCCGGCGCCTCGCCGATGCACATCAGTCGCGCGTTTGGGTTCCCTTCGCCCGGAACCGGATTGAGGGCAGTGCGATAGAGATCGCAGCGCCTGCAGCGGGCCACGAGGGCGGCCACCTCTTCGAGGGTCTTGCACGCGGTGATCTCCGGCACCAACTCGTCGTCGAATCGCTCGCCCACCACGATGCCCTGAGGTGCATCGATGGCAGGGCGTTCTGGCTCGGATGGGCGCGATTCGGGCGCGGAGGGCTTGTCCGCTCCGGCGGCGCGCAATGCCTCGCGCCAATCGGCAGTCTCCGGAATGTCGACATCGCCACGCTCCGCCCCGGACTCGCGCCGCTCATCCTCCCGCCGAGCATCCGCGAACGGAGGGCTCTCCAGGCGCGCGTGGCTCGATGCGGCGTTCCCGCGCGATGCGGCACTCGTCGTTCCGAGCGCGCCGATGATCTTCATCACCTCCTCCACCGACATCCCGTCGAGGACGAGCTCACTCTCACCGAGCTCGCGGCGCTGCTCGAGGTAGCGGCGCAGCCGATCTTCAGCGCCCACGGAGCAGTGCCTCCACCCGGTCGAGTATCGCGTCGGCCACCTCGCTCTTCGGTCTGAGCGAGAGCTCTTCCGCGCCGCCATCGCGGCCGATGAACGTGACGCGGTTGGTGTCGGCGCCGAAGGCGGAGCTCTCTTCCGTCGCGCTGTTGGCGACGATGAGATCGAGCGACTTCGACTCGAGCTTCTGCCGCGCATTGGCGAGGAGATTCTCCGTCTCCAGAGCGAAGCCGACGACCACGGCGCCGGGGCGGCGGCACGGGACAGTAGTAGCCAGGATGTCGCGCGTCGGAGCGAGTGAGAGCGACGCAGGCGACGATGACTTCTTGATCTTCTGCTCCGCCAGTCGCTCGGGTCGGAAATCGGCGGGAGCGGCGGCCATTATGAGCGCGTCCGCGCTCGGGAGTACGCGCGCGACCGCGTCGGCCATCTCGTCGGTGGTTTCGATGCGAAGCAGCGATACGCCTGCGGGAAGCGCGATCTCGACAGCTCCGGCCACGAGCGTGACGTTCGCGCCTCTCCGCCACGCCGCCGCGGCGAGTGCCACACCCATCTTCCCGCTGCTGCGGTTGGATATGAAGCGCACGGGGTCGAGCGGTTCGCGCGTAGCCCCAGCCGTCACTACCACGTTGCGCCCACTCAGGTCGCGCTGCTCCAGCAGGCGCCCCACGTACGCAAAGATCGTCTCGGGCTCCGGCATCCGACCGGGCCCGCTCCCCTCGCCCGCTGCCAGCATACCTTCTTCCGGCTCCAGAAGCTGGTAGCCGATCTCACGGAGGTGCGCTGCGTTGGCGCGCGTCTGCGGGTGCGCCCACATCCTGTCGTTCATGGCGGGCACCATGAGCACCGGTGCCTCGGTGGCGAGCAGACAGGCGGCGAGAAGATCATCGGCGCGTCCCTGCGCGGCGCGCGCCATGAAGTCGGCCGTGGCCGGAGCCACCACGACCGCATCCGCTTCGCGCGCGAGATGGATGTGGTCGAGCGAGCGCCCACGCGCGAAGATGTCGGTATGCACCGCTCGCCCGGTGAGTCCCTCGAAGGTGACGGGACCGACGAACTCCGTCGCCGCTCGCGTCATCACCACATCCACCTCCGCACCAGCGTGCGAGAGGAGGCGCGAGAGCCAACCGGCCTTGTACGCCGCTATCCCGCCGGACACTCCGAGCAGGATTCGCCGGCCGTCGTAGGGGCGCATTCGCCTGGACCAGCTACCGGTCGCGACGCGGGACGATGTGGTAGCGGATCCCCTCCTCGCCGGTGAGCTCCTCGAGCGAGCGCGTGGTGAGCTTCTTCTCACGCGTGTCCGCTCCCATGCGCGGGAACTCGTTGAGCAGTCTCGCATACTTGGCCGCGATCAGTACACCGAGGTACTTGTTGGTCGCGCGCCGAGCTACCTCGGCCGGGGTGAATACTCGCATCTGTGCTCCTCTCCTGTTGGAACCGGCGGCCGGATGCCGCCGACGTCTCACAATAACCCTGAATCACGATAACCCGGACCGACTCTTCCCGTCCGGCCGTCCTTCAACTATCCAGCTCCGCCTCGAGGCGGTCGACTATCGCCCGCACGTCGCGCTCGAGATTCTCGAGCCGTTCACGGCGGAGCCCCTCGGTGTCGACGATTCCCGCGACGTACGCGACGGCGCGCTCGAGATCGTCGTTCAGGACCACGTACTGGTACATCGGTACTGCCTGGAGCTCCACCAGCGCGCTGAGGAGCCGCTTCTTGAGCGAGTCGCGCGTCTCCGTATTGCGAGCGCGCAGACGCTCGAGCAGAACCTCGCCCGATGGTGGCAACACGTATATCAGTACCGACTCGGGGAACGCTGCGCGGAACTGCCGGGCGCCCTGGACGTCGATATCCATGATCACGTGGCGCCCCGAATCCAGAACGCGACGCACCTCGCTGCACAGCGTACCGTACAGATGTCCGTGCACCTCCGCCGATTCCGCGAGCTCGCCACGCTGCTGGAGGTCGAGGAACTTCGCAATGGAAAGGAAATAGTAATCCTTTCCTTCCACCTCGCCCGGACGTGGCGGGCGCGTGGTGCACGACACCGAGTAGCCGA
>DATCXR010000526.1:0-36218 GCA_036565685.1 Gemmatimonadaceae bacterium | reverse complement strand
GCTGGTAGCCCGCTCCCTGTGCCGTTCTCCGCGTTCTCCGCGCTCCTCCGCGTTCTCCGCGTCCCTTACCGAGAGGGAGCTTTCCACCGAAAAGCAGCCAGTCTCACGATCGTGATGCCTGCTGCCGGAGGACGTTCTCCGCGTCCTCTCTTTACCCCTCCGCGACCTCCGCGTCCGCGGGTCCGCACGATGAGCCTTCCCGAGAGAGGATGCCGACCAGCCCCCACTTGCCCACAACCTCGCCGTACACTATCCTTCCATCCGGATAGACGAATGGATACCCCGACACCGGAAGTCTTCGATCACCTCGCGGCGCTGGCCGACCCTACCAGGGGGAGGCTGTTGTACGCGCTCGAGACGCGGGAGCTGACGGTGAGCGAGCTCGGGGCGGCGCTGCAGCTGCCGCAATCCACGGTGAGCAGGCACCTCAAGGTGCTCGGCGATGGGGGGTGGGTCGCGGCGCGCGCGGAGGGGACTAGCAGGCTCTATCGCATGGAAAGGGAGGAGCTCGCACCCGCGGCGAGGAAGCTGTGGGAGGCGGTGCGTGGATCGGTGGGGGAGCAGCCGATCGCACGACACGACGCGGCGCGGCTGCGCGCGGTGATGGCGAAGCGGCGGTCGGCGAGTGAGGAGTTCTTCACCACCGCGGCGGGGCGCTGGGATGCGTTGCGCGCGGAGCTCTTCGGTGCACGTACCGAGCTCGTCGCCCTTCCCGGGCTGATCGACGATTCGCTCGTGGTGGGAGACCTCGGGTGCGGAACGGGTACGGTCACCGATGCGCTGGCGCCTTTCGTGGCGCGTGTCGTTGGCGTGGATGGATCGCGCGCGATGCTCGCGGCCGCGCGCAAGCGGCTCGGCGATCGCGGGAACGTGGAGCTCCGGCACGGCGAGCTCGAGGAGTTACCAGTCGCCGACGGCGAGCTCGGGGCGGCACTCCTGGTGCTGACGCTGCACCACGTACCCGAGCCGCTTGCCGTGCTCGCCGAAGCGGCACGCGCGGTCGCTCCCGGCGGGAGGCTCGTGGTGGTAGACATGCTGCCGCACGACCGCGAGGCTTACAGGAGGGAAATGGGTCACGTCTGGCTCGGCTTCTCGGAGAAGCAGCTGGGAGGCTGGCTCGAGGGTACGGGGTTCGAAGGTGCGCGATTCATCACGCTCCCCGCCGACCCGGAAGCGAAGGGGCCCGCGCTCTTCGCGGCGACTGCGCGACGTGCGGCTCGGGCCGAACCGCACGCCACGAATCACCACAAGCACATTGGGAAACGTGGTCGCTCGAGCGCACCGCGTACGGGCCACTGACCGATGGATATTCGGAGTGTCGCAGCCTAACGCCGTCAGCCTAACGCCGTCAGCCTAACGCCGTCAGCCTAATGCCGTCAGCCTAACGCCATCAGCCTAATGCCATCAGCCTAATGCCATCAGCCTGAACCGATCCACCCACAACACTCAACCGTTTGGAGCAGTCATGAGCACCACCGCCACAACCGAGCCCCACACCTCCAGCGAGAGCACCACTCGCCCACCCTTCAGGGTGCGCGACCTCTCGCTCGCGGAGTGGGGACGTAACGAGATCCGGCTCGCGGAGCAGGAGATGCCCGGCCTCATGGCGCTCCGCGAGGAGTACGCCGGGAAGAAGCCACTGAGAGGCGCGAAGATCATGGGCTCGCTGCACATGACGGTGCAGACCGCCGTACTCATCGAGACGCTCGTCGACCTGGGCGCGGATGTGCGCTGGGTGTCGTGCAACATCTTCTCCACTCAGGATCACGCGGCCGCGGCCGTAGTCGTGGGGCGCGACGGAACTCCCGAGGAGCCGAAAGGCGTACCGGTCTTCGCCTGGAAGGGCGAGACGCTGGAGGAGTACTGGTGGTGCACCGAGCAGGCGCTCACGTGGCCCGACGGCTCGGGTCCCAACATGCTCCTGGACGACGGGGGCGACGCGACGCTCCTCGTGCACAAGGGCGCCGAGTTCGAGAAGGCGGGCGCCGTGCCGGAGTTCGATCCTGACAACGATCCCGAAGAGTGGGGTGTGATTCTCGGCGTGCTCCGCGCGCAGCAGGAGGCCAATCCGGGACGCTGGACCAGGGTCGCAGCGGGAATCAAGGGAGTGTCGGAGGAGACGACCACCGGCGTCCACCGCCTCTACGAGATGATGAAAGCGGGGACGCTTCTCTTCCCCGCGATCAACGTCAACGACTCCGTGACCAAGAGCAAGTTCGACAACCTCTACGGCTGCCGTCACTCGCTCACGGACGGCATCCTGCGCGCGAGCGATGTGATGCTCGCCGGCAAGGTCGCGGTGATCTGCGGCTACGGCGACGTGGGTAAGGGGTGCGCGCAGGCGCTTCGCGGCCAGGGCGCGCGCGTCATCATCACCGAGATCGACCCGATCTGCGCGCTGCAGGCAGCCATGGAAGGCTACCAGGTCACCACGCTCGATGATGTCGTGGAGACTGCCGACATCTTCATCACCGCCACGGGCAACCGCGGGATCATCACCGCCGCTCACATGGCTCGCATGAAGGACAAGGCGATCGTCGGCAACATCGGCCACTTCGATGACGAGATCGACATGGCGGGCCTGAAGCGCACGCGCGGCATCAAGCGCGTCAACATCAAGCCGCAGTACGACGAGTGGGTCTTCCCCGACGCTCACTCGGTGATGATCCTCGCCGAGGGCCGCCTCCTCAACCTTGGCTGCGCCACCGGCCACCCGAGCTTCGTGATGTCCGCCTCCTTCACCAACCAGGTGATGGCGCAGATCGAGCTCTTCACCAACACGTCGAAGTACGAGCGCGAGGTCTACGTCCTCCCCAAGAAGCTCGACGAGAAGGTCGCACGCCTCCACCTCGACAAGCTCGGCGTGAAGCTCACCACCCTCACCCCCGAGCAAGCCGCCTACATCGGCGTCCCGCTAGAGGGACCGTATAAAGCGGAGCATTATCGATACTGAGGGAGAGGGGAAGAGAGCAGAAAGCAGAGAGCAGTGAAACCCTAGGGTTCAGGGTGCAGGGTTCAGGGTGCAGGTACTACCCGGCGATCGGGATCTCTGCCCCGAGGCAGTTCCTGAACCCTGCCCCCTGAACCCTGAACGCTCGAGCACTTCACTGCTCTCTGCTTTCCGCTCTCTCGTCACTCCCCCCACTCCGGCTCACAGCTTGCATGCACGCAGCGCCTGAGACCGGGAGCTCGGATTCCGGCGTCCTCCCGGTCGGCGGGCGTTTTCAGGAGAGGCGATGCTCTTTTCCGAAGACAGCATCTGGACGATGGTCCATGGGATCGCCCTGGGTGGGGCCGCCCTGCTGGCGCTCGCAGCGGTGCTCTTCGCGCTGTACCTGATGCAGCGTGCGACCCGCGCGGCGGTGGCGTCCGAAGATGCATGGCGCCCGATGGCTGCGCTCACGACCTTCGGCGCCGTGGCGATCTGGCTCACGACGTTCGTCGGCATCTACATCATCTTCCCTCCTTACCGCGCTACACCCCCCGAGGGAACGGTGGATCTCTCCGAGTATCCGCGCGCGCTGGCGCTCTCCAGCCCGTCCACCCGATGGTTGCACGCGTTCGCGATGGAAACCAAGGAGCACCTGCCGCTGATCGCCGCCATGCTCGCTACGGCGGTCGCCTTCGTGGCCTGGCGCTACCGGAGGCGCCTGTTGGACGACCCGTCGCTGCGCAGGGCCGGAGAGACTTTCCTGGCGATATGCTTCGTGCTGGTCGCGTATCTGGCGCTGCTGGGCGTGTTCGTCAACAAGGTGGCCCCGCTCGATTAGCGGGAGCGGCACGCATCACGATAACGGGGAGAACTACGTGGCCGCACGAGACCGGAACGACCCAGCCATCGCCCCTACGGGTGCAGGAGAGGTGACGAATGGCGCCGCAATGGCCGCCTTCCTCGCGGCAGGCATCGGTGCGTTCGCCATGGGGCTGGTTGTCGTACTCAACGAGACGGGCGTCTTCGCACCCCCTACGATCTATGCACCTGCCGGCGGAGTGTCGGGTCGCACGACGCTCGCAGTGGTCATCTGGCTCATAGCGTGGGCAGTGCTGCACTTCCGCTGGAGAGATCGGATCGTCCAGGCGGGGCGCGTGTGGGCCGTCACCCTGATCCTCATCGCACTCGGTATCCTGGGTACCTTCCCTCCCTTCTGGTCGCTGTTCTCGTGAGGGCCGGGATCGGGCGGACGCGATCGGCGCGCACATCGACAGGACCATAGCTCGGCGCGGGACAGACGCAGCGTCCATCGCACTACCCACCGGCGTGCCGAAGCTGTAAGCTTCGCGACCCGCCATGGACAGATCGTATCGCTACTGCATCATCGGCGCTGGCCCGTCGGGGCTCGCCACCGCTCGCGCCTTAGCCGAAGCGGGGATTCCGTTCGACATCATCGAGCGTCACCGCGATGTGGGCGGGATCTGGGATATGGCGAACGAGCGTACGCCGATGTACGAGAGCGCGCATTTCATATCGTCGCGCACGCAGTCGGCGTTCGATGATTTCCCGATGCCGGATGATTATCCGGACTATCCCGGGTGGCGACAGATCCGCGATTACATACGCACGTTCGCGGAGCGCTACGGACTGAAGGACGCAGTCGAATTCGGCGTGGATGTTCAGCGCGTCGCGCCGGCAGGCGATGCGGCCAGCGGGTGGGATGTAACGCTCGCGTCGGGCGAGACGCGTCGCTACCGCGGCGTGGTGTGCGCTACGGGTCACAACTGGGACCCCGTGATCCCCTCGTATGCCGGGAAGTTCGACGGCGAGTCATACCACTCGTTCGAGTATCGCTCGCTCGCGCAGTTCGCGGGGAAGCGCGTTCTCGTGGTGGGGGGCGGGAACTCGGGGTGCGACATAGCCTGCGATGCCGCCGCGGCCGCAAGCGGCGCCTTCATCTCGATGCGGCGCGGCTACCACTTCCTCCCCAAGCACATCTTCGGTCAGCCAACCGACGCGTTCTTCCGCAGCGGGCCGCACCTCCCCGCGTGGCTGGCGCAGCCGCTCCTCACCGGACTGCTCCGCGTACTGGTGGGCGATCTCCGGCGCTACGGACTGCCGAAGCCGGATCACAGGGTGCTCGAGAGTCACCCGATCGTCAACTCGCAGCTCCTCCACTACCTCGCGCATGGCGACATCACCGCGAAGCCGGACATCGCGGAGCTCGGGGGACGCACGGTGCGCTTCGTGGATGGAAGCGAGGAGGAGATCGACCTCATCGTGTACGCAACCGGCTACCGGGCGTCGATCCCCGTGCTCGATGAGTCGCTCCTCCCGGGCGGCACGGGCGTGGCGCCATTCTTCCTCAACATCTTCCACGAGCGGCCCAACCTCTTCGCGGTGGGCCTCTTCGAGACCGACGGCGCGGCATACCCGATAGTGAGCAAGCAGGCAGCGCTCATCGCCGCTCTCATCCGCGCCGAGAGCGAATCTCCCGCGACCGTGGAGTGGTTCCGGCGCCTTCGTTCAGCTCCGCCGCCCGCGTTGCACGGTGGCATCCGCTACCTGAAGTCGCAGCGCCACGCGATCTACGTGCAGTACGACGAGTACGTGCACTTCCTCGAGAAGACGCTGAAGAAGATCGCGCGCATGCCGCGGCGCGCGGCGGTTGCACGCCAGAACGAATCGCGGAGCACCGTTCCCGCCTGAGCGAGCGCCGCTCGGACAGGCCCTCATCCGAGCGGGTAGAGCCCTACCTCCCCGGGTACGACTCCTCTTCCGCGAAGGGCTCGTCGGCCCGCGCGGACGCGTCGCGCTGCACGCTCTTTTCCAGCTCCGCACGCGCTCTTCCAGACGCTGCACGCTCTCCTCGAGAGCGGCGATGGGCACCACGCGCTCCACCGGTTTGTTCAAATGACTTGACAAACTGGTCGCATTGTCTCACGGGTAGCATCGAGACGACAAATGAACACAACAGTCGCGCGATTAGGTGTGACGGGGGAGGAACGCAAATGCGAACGCACGCGCTGGCGGTCCTGATGACTTTGGTGGGTTTCACGACAGTCGTTGCGGTACTTTCAACATCGCCCGCACCGCGCGTCGCATACGCGCAAGATGGCTCGTGCCCAAGCAGTTGGGAGAGCTCAAGTTGTGTCACGATGCCCCCTCCGCTAAACGACTCCATCACGAGTACCGTTCGACCGGATGGGATTTGGTCGGATGGTTTCACCTCAGCATCCGGCGAATGCGTGTCGCTCTAAGACAATTTCGAGGCGGCATACAACGAGGGGCGTGTCGTCGTCGCCGAGATGCCGCTAAACCAATGGGGCGCTTATTCCGGGAGCGGAGATCAACAGGGAACCATCGGGATCGCAAACGCTACGTTCAACCTCGGCAACAATGAATTTGTGGCTAGCACAGCCATCCATGAGTCGGCACATGATTTAGGGTGCGACGACACCTCTCCCGGCCAAACCGCGCAGGCGTGGGCAGATTATTGTGTTCCTCCCGATCCCCAAGTTCCGCCGCCACCGCCATTGCCATGTGCAGGTATGTGAGTGCGTGATGCCGGCAGACTGGCATTTGGAACTGGATTCGCTGGTTCAGATGAGGGCATAACTGATGACTACACGGATTACGTTACCAAGACGACTGTCATATGCCGCCGGAGCCATTTGTCTCCTCGCCGCCTTGGCCTGCGAGAAACCATCGCCTCCCACGAGTTCGGCAACTGGCGGGGCCGACAGCGGTGTGGCGCCCGCAATAACTGCGGCCCCAGCCTGCGACGCAGACTGCTTCGCCATTCTGCAAGCGGCGCTTTCCTGGGTTTCGAAAACGCGGGATGTCGCTCCGGGCCGCCTGCTACTGGATAGCGCTGGGAGCGGGCGCTCGGTCCATGCCGGGTCGCGAGTGCTACCGCATTCCGTGCTGAACGATCTGACGGTGTTGATTGGAGCGAGTGGCCAGGGTGCTGTAGAAACCATGGCTCAGTGCTTCGGCTCGCCGTTCGACTCCATTCCGGTATCGTGCCGGCCGCTGGCGGACAAGATCATGGTCACACTCAACGCCCCCGTCACAAGTGCCGGCGATCCTACGAAGGCATCGTTGGAGATCGTGGAGAACTGGAACGCGGAGCCCTGGCCGCACGGGCGGCGGTCGTGGGTCAAGAACGGCTATCGGTTGACACTCCAGCGCACGCCGAGTGGCTGGCAAGTAGTCAACGCGCGGCTCGTGTTCCAGACCTGAGTTCGACTGCCGCCACATCCTTCCGCTTGACCTAGGACCCCGAGAGCGACTCCTCTTCCGCGAAGGGATCGTCGGTGCGCGCGGACGCGTCGCGCTGCACGCTCTTTTCCAGCTCCGCCACGCGCTCTTCCAGACGCTGCACGCTCTCCTCGAGAGCGGCGATGGGAACCACACGCTCCTCGCCGATCGACGGCGCCGGAGTCACCGCCGTGCCGTTGGTCGCAGCCGACCTGTTGGACCCGGCGGGTGACGAGGGCGGTGTGGTCGGTACGGGTGTGGCGGGCATCGTGGGAAGCGTCACCGAACGCTTGGGCCAGAAGGTCTTCGCGAGCGCCGCTACGAAGAGAGTTACCAGAAGAAGCTGGCCGAGCAGCGTTTCGAGCGTGGGATAGATCCCCATCGCATCCACGTGCGGGAATCCGCGCAAAACGGTCATCGGGGCGGCGTTCACTTCCTGCAGCTCGCGAATCCCCTTTCCCATGAACACGAACGCCATGTAGTACAGGAGCACGCTCGTGACGGCGAAGAAGGGCCGCAGCGGTATGCGAACACCGTAGCGGTAGAAGAGCGTGAAGATGAGCGCGAGGATCAGCGCGCCCACCACGATACCCAGGAGAAGTGGGACGAGGAGCTTCGACCCCTCGCCGAAGAGCGCCTGGTAGAAGAGCGCGGTCTCCGCTCCCTCGCGATACACGGCAAGGAAAGCGACAAACGCGAGCGCGGTTCCTCCGCCGTGTTGCAGGGCGTGGTTCACCTTCTCGCGGATGAACTGCTGCCACTTGGCAGCTTCCACCTTCGAGATGAGCCAGTAGCTCACGGAGAAGAGCACCGCCACCGCCACCAGCATGGTGATGCCTTCTATGAGGTCGCGGCTCATCGGCATGGCGCGCAGTACGGTCTGCAATACCACGGCGGTCGCCGCGCTCGCTGCCACGCCGAGGCCCGCGCCGATCCAGATCGAACGGAGGCGTTCGCGGTTGCCGGTCTTGATCAGGAAGGCGACCACCGCTCCCACCACGAGGATGGCTTCGAAGCCCTCGCGCACGATGATCAGGAGCGACTGCAGGAAGGCCGCCCAACCGCCCGAGGTGGGCCGCGTGAGCTCGACTACCGAGGGAAGGTTCACCTCTATCCCGTCGCGCGTCCGCTCGGCGGTGCGCAGGTCTCCCGTCTTGATCGCGCCACGGAAGTCGGCGAACTGCCGCTCCATCGATGCCACGAGCCCGGGGCTCTTCGCGCGCGCGAGCGACTCCAGCGGCTCGAAGGCGATGTAGGCGTCGAAGCCGCGATCGTTCGCCTCGTCGGTCCGCCCAGCGCGCGCGGCGGTGAGCGATTCGTCGAGCTTCGCGAGCACCGCCTTCGCCGCCGCCTCTCCGCTGCCGTCTGCCGAAGCGCTCGCCGCACTGGCCACGCTCACGACACCTCCGCGCAGCGGGAGCGAGCGAACGTACGCGACCATCTTCGCCACGTCGTTGTCGCTCAGGTGCGGACTGGCGGGCATCGCGCTCCCCGCTACACCCTCACGTATCGCTGCGGCTATCTGCACGTCGCTGCGCTCGGCCTGCCAGGCGAACGAGCCTATCTCGGGAGGGAGCTTGCTCAGCGCGCGCGTCGACGCGCCATCGAGCCCGCCGGCGGCGCCGTGACAGGCAGCGCACGACTGCACGAAGAGCCCCTCGCCTTCCGCCACCTGGCCGGGCGTGGCGTGGAGGCTCTGCAGGTACGCCACCACTTCCCAGCGCTGCTGCGCGGTCAGCGTGGAGCCCCACGCAACCATCTGCGTGCCCGGCACGCCTACGGATATCACGCGGTAGAGCAGCGCAGGCGTGGCGTCGGCCATCATCATGGCATCGCCGATCGCGGGCGGCGCGGGATCCATCCCCTTCGCCGCGGGGCCGTCGCCCAGGCCAGTCTCGCCATGACAGGAAGCGCAGTTCTGCTGATATGTCTCGCGTCCTGCGGCGACACTCAACTCGCCGGTGGGGAGATCGAGCGCGCCCTCGGCACCGAGCGCCGTGGTGAAGCGCTTGTGAATTTCCGCTATCTCGGAGGGCGGTCGTTTCGCGGCGACCGCGGCCGAGAGCGAATCGAGCTCGGCGCGTACGGCGCTGGCGCGCGCGCCCGAGAGCCGCTCGGCCACTCCGCGGGCGCCGGAGAGGAAGTCGACCGCCTCCTGATACTCCTGTTGGGAGATCATCCGGCCGCCGGCGTCGATCCCCTTGCCGTACTCCTCGACGGCGACGCCGACGATGCTGGAGAGCCGCTTTGCGGGGTGTTCCTGCGCGTGCAGCGAGGCGGCGCAGAGCGCGGCGGCGGCCAGGAGGGCCAAAGTCTTGTTGAGAATCGTTCTCAATGGCATCCCGAATGAATGTATCGGTATTGCGCGCCAAACGCTAGAGCATGGGTGAGGGTGGAGGGGAGAGCAGAAAGCAGAGAGCAGAGAATGGCTAGAGGGTTCAGGGTTCAGGGGGCAGGGTTCAGGAACTGCCCGACGGTCGAGGTCTCGACTCCGAGGTAGTACCTGAACCCTGAACCCTGCCTCCTGAACCCTAGGCTTTCACTGCTTCCTGTTTTCTGCCTTCTGCCGTCTGTTCCGAAGGAACCCGAAGCTCCAGCGCGATCGCGTCTCCCGGCGCTCGTCGCTGAGAATGTCGCCGACATCGGGCCAGCAGCGGTCGGCGCTCTCGAAGAGCGAGGAAAAAGCGTGTGACCAGTCGCGCCAGCGGAGGACCCGCTCCGCGTCAGGAGCGGCAGCGAGGCGTTCCTGGGCGGAGTCGAGATCGGCGAATTGCGCCAGAACGGGAGCGATGCAATCGGCGAGCTCGGCTTCGAGCGCGCGGCGCTCGGGAGGGTCGTTCGGATAGCGCTCGGCGGCGAAGGAGCGAAGGCGCTGCTCCACCGCACCGCGGAGCGAGCGCGAGTCGAGCGCTGCGAGGCGCGCCTCGAGCGTGGGTGCATGCTCCGCATCGCCGCGCGCGGCGAGGAGTGGGGCGAAGAAGGCATCGTGCTCGGGGCGGCGTGCACCAGCTGCGGCGCGACGCGAGCCGAGCACGCGGAGCGATCGAGTGAATTCGGGAAGCCCGAACGCCCATCGCTCCAGGTCGAGCGCGACGATGCGAGGATCGGACGCCACTATGCTCACCACATCCCCGCCATCCGCGTGTATGCGCAGTTCCTCGGCGGTGATGTCCCACCCTTCGATCACGCGGAGCTCGAGGAGTAGTCGCGCTCGTCCGGTCAGCAGCACGAGCGCGTCACGCTCGAAGGCGACCACCGCGTCGCCATCCAGGTCGTGACCGCGAAGGAAGCCGTGCACCCTCGCGCGGATCGGCGCTGGCGCGTCAGACATCTTCGCTTCTCCGACTCGAGTCCGGGGCGACATCGTCGAGATCCGCTTCGCAGATCGCGGCCCTGCGACCGGTGCGCTCCTCGAAGCGCCGCACGAATCTCGGGAGCCGTTCCGCCGTGAACTCCGAGCGCGGGATGCCGAGCACCGCGACCGCGCGCTCGATGCCGGCGGGAGAGCCCTCGACCTCCACCAGGTCGTCCATCCGCGGGTAGCGCTCGAAGCGGATGGTGGTGCCGCTCAGATCGTACTGCGCTATCTCGCGGTCTATCGCCTGGGACACCACGTAGCCGAGCCGGCGAAGTATGAGCGCCATCGCAGCCGCATCGGGCGTGGATGCACCCAACTCCTCGCGCACCTTGTAACCGCTCTCCTGCGACGTGGGTCCCTTCCACCCGATCTCCGCGCGCTCGTGGCCGTCGCTCCGGTATACGCGCACGCGGAGCACCTCGCCGCGCGCGGAGAGGTCGCGCGCCGGCGTGTCGTAGCGCCGATCCTCGAGGCGGCCAGCGAACGAGAGCGCGGCACCGGCTTCGACCACGCGGTCACGCCGCGCATCCCAGTCGTCCACCACCGCCTTGATCTCGACCTCACGCATCGAGAATCACCCGCATCACCGCATCGGTGTCGGCCAGCGTGGGGAAGACGGCCATCGGCGAGTGGCTCGCGAGCTCCTCCACCGTGTAGCGCCCCGTGGCTACGCCCACGGCGCGAGCGCCAATGGCTCTGCCGCACTCGATGTCTGCCGGTGTGTCACCTATTACCACCATGGCGCCGCCGGGGATCTCGAGTCCGAGCTCTTCGCGCGCGCGGCGCTGAGCGATGGCCGGCAGCTCGGGGCGGTGATGATGGTCCGAGCCGAAGGCGCCGATCCTGAATCGGGACATGTCGATCCCGGCGGAACGCAGCTTCAGTGCCGCACCCGCGCGCAGGTTGCCCGTGAGGAGGCCGAGGACGATGTCGTCGCGAGCCTCGAGGACGTCGAGCAGCTCGGGGATTCCCTCGAAGACATGTGTGTGAAGGCCTTCCGCGAGCTCCGTCTCCAGGCCGCGCAGATAATACTCGACGAGCGGCACCATCCGTTCGTCTATCGCTTCCTCCGTGTGCCCTTCAAGGCGCATCAGGTCACGCACGATCTGCGGATCGGTCTTCCCGTCGTAACGGTAGTCGGTGGGACCCGTGCCGCCGAAGATGTGCATGAGCGCGGCCGTCATCGCGCGGCGGCCGGCGCCGTCGCTCCAGAGAATGGTCCCGTCTATGTCGAAGAGTACTAGCTTCACGATCGAGTGAGTATCACGCCGGCGATGATCGTCGCGGCCCCGACTCCCTGCCACGCCGTGGGTACTTCCGATAGGATCATCCACGAGACGAGGAGCGCGATCACCGGCTGGAGGTTCGAATAGATCGCCGTACGCGTAGGGCCTATCACGCGCACGCCGCGATACCAGAAAAGATACGCGATGACGAGCGATCCGATCCCACTGTACGCGATCGCCACCCAGGTCTGCGGCCTCAGGGTCGCCCATCTGGTGGCGATCAGCGCGGGCGCGGAGAACGCCACGAGAGGGACGGCGCCGCCCACCAGGGTGAGCGCGGAGATATCCACCAGGCTCACGCGGTGCGTGAACGGCTCGAGTAGCACCGTGAATAGCGCCCAGCAGAAAGCGCCCACCAGGACAATCAGGTTTCCGTAGAGCGTGGAGCCGTCCGCCGCTCCCGCAGCGCCGCCCGTCATCACGAGCGCGATCCCGGCTATCGAGAGGAGCACCCCGCCGTAGCCGCGCAGCCCCACTCGCTCTATGCCGAGGAATCTGCCGAGCAGCGCAATGAATACAGGAGCCGATGCGAGCACTATGGCCGCGCTCCCGGCCCGCGTGTGCGCTACGCCCACTGCGAAGAGCAGTTGGTAGAGCCCGTTGCCAAGTACACCGAGGCCGAGCAGCGTCCACATGTCGCGACGACTCACCGGCGGCCCCTTCCTGTGCCACGCTATCCATCCGAATACCACCGCGGCGAGCGCCACCCGCGCGCCATTGTACGCCAGCGGATCCATGACGCCGGTTCCGTACTTCACAACGGTGTAGTTGACCCCCCAGATGGTGCTCGTGACGAGCAGGAGGATGTCGGTCAGCGACGGACCCGGATGGGAAGACTCCCCGCGATTGTGGGACGAGCGCGATGGCGAGGATGCAGCCGACGATTCGAGGGATGACGCCATGGCGACAAAGCTAGATTGCCCGGGAGCGGGGCCGCTACTGCGCACCGTCACGCTGGAATGCAACCGTGCGCCGGCACCGTGCACGGGCCGCGCTCTCATGGCGCGAAGGCGCTACCCTGGCCCGCCTCCGTCGCCGGCACTTAACTTCCGTCGATGCACATCTCCTTCGCGCTCTTCGCCGACGCCGCCAACCTCTCCCAGGAGGGGAAGCTCAATGTGCTCGGCGTTTTCGACGCCGTGCAGGTAGGCGGACTCCCCACCGTGCACCCGCGCGCGCACTTCGTGGTGCGCCTCAAGGGCGACCTGGACGACGTAGGCACCCACGTCATCACGCTCGCCTGGCTCAACCCCTCTGGCGACGAGCTCTGGTCGTCCAACGGCGAGCTGAACATCGGCTCTCCACCCCCGGGCGTGACCGAGATGGACTTCCCCCTCATCGCCGCCCTCGACCTCCCTCTGGACGCCTCTGGCTCCTACTCGATGCAAGTCACCCTCGACGGCGTCCTCCACGGCGACGTCAAGCTCCATGTCCGGAGCGAGATGAATCCCGTGGGAGGTGGGTTGGTGAGCTGACGTACCTCCTCACCCCCACCACCCTCCCCATCAACTCCGCGACGTAGTCGTCGCCGGGGGGGGAGATCTGGTCGACGGAGTAGCCGCCGCGGCCGAGCGCGAGGTGCACCATGCTCGTGGAGGAGAGGGCGATGGCGACGTGAGTGATGCGGAGGTCGGCTCGCTCGGAGAAGAAAAGGAGATCGGCTGGATGGAGCGCCGAGAGGCCGCCTTCGACCAGGGTGCCCGACTCGGCCTGCTGGCGGGCGTCGCGTGGGAGAGCGACGCCGTGCAGACCGAAGATCGCCTGCACGAAGCCGGAGCAGTCGGCACCCCAGGGAGTGATGCCGCCCCACTCGTAGGGCGTGCCGGCGAAGAGCGAGAGGGCGCTCGATGCGATCGCGTCGGGCTCGCGCGGGAAGCGGCGTGGCAGCTCGTCAGGGGTGAGCGCCCGCCCGCTCTCCACCGCGGCATCGTCGGGTGCAAAGGCACCTAGCGGTAGAGCGTGTGCCTGCCCACCGGACTCGCGGATGATGCAGCCGAGCGAGAGGCGCCGCGCGGAGAAGCGCGCGGCCGCGTCGCGCACGCTGTCATCGAAGAGGTATCCGCGGTTGACCCAGCCCTCGTAGCCGTCGGCGGCCCTCACTCGAAGCCATGCGCCCTGGTCGGCGATGTGCTCTACCGAGTGGCCCGCGAGAAGCTGCGAGACCTGCTCGCTGCGCAGCGTCGGCTCGGCGTTGAGCGGCGCTATCGCCGAGCGCACAACCAGCGCATCGCTCATCTCTCGCTCACCCTCCCTCGCACGCTGCGTCAGCGCGCGCGCGTCCTGCGCGGCAGTGGGAGGACTATCGAGCGAAATGCTCCGGCGATCGCCCGGTCGGTCACGCCTTCGAGCTCGCGCATCACGTCGTCGCGCTTGCGCGCGCGGGCGAGCGGTTCGGATACCACGCTGCGCGGCAGCGAGTGGTCGAGCGGCACGAAAAGCAGCCGCGCGCTCCACTCGCCGCTCCTGTCATCGAAGGATGGATCTCCGAGCACGGTGAACGCGCGGTCGCCGATCGCGAAGCGGCGCCGCAGCAGCAGCTCGCCGCTCACGCTCGCCCGGCGGATCCCGCGGCGGGCGGGGTGGTTTTCCCGGCCGCGCACTTCGCGCAGTGGGTCACGCCGCGAAAGTTGCACATGATGCAGATGAACGTGCCGCATCCCGCGCAGGGGTAGCCCTCCGAGGCGCGCTCCTCGCGCCCGCAGGCGCGGCAGGTCATCGAGTCGCGATCTGTAGCTTCAGCCATTCGTCACCTTGCTGCGGCGGGCGCCGGAGCGCTCGTTGACGTTCACGCGATATGCGGCGACATCGCAGAGCAGCCTCACCACCGACGGGAGCATGAACGGCTTGCTCACGAAGGGGCGCTCCGCGTCGCGCAGAAAGTTGCGAGCGCTCTGGCTGTCGGCGTCGCCCGTGGCAAACACCACGCGCGCCGCGTGCTCGGAGTCTTCCTCCCGGAGCCGCTCGTAAACCGCGTGCCCCTCCATGTCGGGCATGCGAAGATCGAGCAGGATCGCATCGTAACGCCGGCTCGCCATCCGCGAGAGCGCCTCCTCGCCAGTCGCCGCCGTGTCCACCGCGTGCCCCTCCCGCGTAAGGTAGCGCACGAGAGCGCGGCGGATGGAGGGCTCGTCGTCCACTATCAGGAAAGTGCTGGAGCCGCTCCCGCGCCGCGCCCCTGCCGGTCCCGACTCGGGCTTCGCGCTCGCGAGCGGGGAGAGCGGGAGATCGACCGTGAAGGTGGCACCATTGCCGGGAGCGGACTCGACGCTGATGTGTCCCCCGTGCTGGCGGATGATTCCGTGCGATATCGAGAGACCGAGCCCGGTCCCCTCACCCACTTCCTTGGTGGTGAAGAAGGGGTTGAAGACGCGATCGATCACCTCGGATTCGATTCCCGTACCATTGTCGGCGACGCTCGCGTAGACGCGGCTGTTCGCGAACCAGGTACGCAGCGTGATGCGCTTCTCGTGGTCCACGCCCTTGAGCGCGTACTCGGCGTTGGTGATGAAGTTGAGAACCACCTGCTGGAGCTGGAACGGATCCGCCCACACCGCGGGAAGCGCGGAATCCAGCTCCGTCACTACCTCCACCTGCTGTGTGCGCAGAACGTAGCGACGCAGCTCGAGCGCATCGACCATCACCGCGTTGAGATCGGTGCGCGTACGCTCGGGGTCGCGCTCGCGCGCGAATAGAAGGAGGTTCGACACGATCTTCGCCGCCCGCTTCGCCTCCTTGTGGATCGCGCGTATCGCCTCGCGCTGCTCGTCCGCGCTCCCCGGCTCCGACTCGAGGAGCTGGGCGAACGCGAGCACACCGGCGAGCGGGTTGTTGAGCTCGTGCGCCACCCCGCTCACGAGCTGCCCCACGGCCGCGAGCTTCTCGCGCTGCAGGAGCTGGTCGGCGAGGCGGCGCTCGGCCGTCACGTCGCGGATGATCCCCAGGCAGCCGCGGATCTCGCCGTCCTCCACCACCGGCGTGGCGGTCACCGATCCGGTACACAGCTCCCCGCGCGTGTCGCGGTAGCGAATCTCCGCCTGCGCGCGCCGCCCGGCCGCCGTTTCGCCGAAGAGCTGCCGGGCGATCCGCACCTGCGAGCCATCCAGAACTTCCGTGAAGCTCCTCCCCACCAGCTCGGCGCGCGAGCGGCCCAGCGCGTCCTCGAGGGCGCGGTTCACCGAGGTGAAGCGACCATCCATGTCCACCGTGAAGATCGCGTCGGGCGCCGTCTCGACGAGCCGCTGGTAGCGGGCCTCGGAGCGCGCCACCGCGTCGCTCGCGCGTCGCTCGTTCGTGATGTCGCGCAGCGAGGCCACCACTCCGGTGATCGCGCTCTCTCCGCCGCCCTCCTCGCCCTCGCGGAGCGGTGCCGTGCTCACCGACACCGCGCGGCACTCGCCGTCGGCCCGGAGAACCACGGTCTCGTAGTGCTGGGGTGCTCCCGCCAGCGCCGCAGTCTCGCGCTCGGCCACATCCTCGCGCACCTCGAGGGGGACTATGTCGGCCACCCGCATCCCTATGAGCCGGGAATCGGGAAAGCCGAAGAGCGCGTGCGCCGCCGGATTGGCGAAGGCGATCGCACGGTCGCGGTTGGTTATCACCACCGCATCGCTGGTGGTCTCTATGACGCGTCGGCAGCGTTCGCTCAGACGGCCGCGATCGCGCAGCAGCGCGCGCACCGCCTGGACCTTGTCGGGCGACAGCCCCGCGAGGAGCGCGGCCGCGTCGGACTCGCTGAAGTCGCCCGCTTTGCGCCCTCTGGCGACCTCTGTCATCGTTGTTGAAGGAGGAACGAGGTAGGAATCATGAACTCCGTGTTGCCTGTGGCTCTCGAATGTATGGACGCACGAGGTGGCCGGTCAATCACGGACCCGGGGCGATCACCGTGGCCGCGCCTGCCTCGACGCGCACCTCGAAGGGTGTACGGCCCAGCAACTCCCCGTCTGCCTGGTAGATCTGGGGTGGATCGCACTCGATCCGGAACTCCCTCCCCGCGCGGTAGAGCAGCGCCGGATGCTCGTCGAAGCGCTTTGTCAGAAGCCGCCACCCGAGAGCCGCCGACTGCGCACTCCCGCTCGGTGAGAAGATGCACAGGTCCAGCAGTCCGTCATCGCTCCGTATTCCCGGCCCCAGCGTCACCAGATCGTTCAGCACGCCGCCCGAGTTGGCCACCATCACCGCGGCTGCGTCGCGCTCCACGAGCTCGCCGTCCACCACCGCGCGCACCGCGAAAGAGCGCGGGAGAAGCGCGCAGCGAATAGCCGTGAGGGCGTACGCGGCCGCGCCGAACGTTCGCTTCGATCGCGCGCCGGTCTCGGCGATCATGCGTGCATCCACCCCCGCGCCCGCCGAGAAGGCGAAGTGTCGCCCGTTGCCGGTGACACCCAGATCCATGGTGGTCGCATGACCTCGCAGGAGCACGCTCGCGGCGCGCCCCACGTCCAGCGGAATTCCGAGCGAGCGCGCAACCAGGTTGCCGGTCCCGCCGGGGAGAATGCCGACCGGGACGCCACTGTGAGCGAGCGCTCCGAGCACCTCCATCACCGTGCCGTCGCCGCCGAGCACGAATACCGCGCGGTAGCCGCTCGAGCGCTCGGCGGCCAGCTCCGCGGCGTGCCCGGGCCGCTCCGTCGGCGCCAGATCGCACCGCACGCCGGCATCGCGAAAGGCCCGTCGTACCACGGGGAGAAGTGCGGCGGCACGACGGGCTGCGGGGTTCGTGACCAGCAGAACGGGGTCGCTCAGAAGCTCCACTCGCGAAAGATGTCGAAGCCGTATTGAGGTGGACGATTGCCGATGTCCGACGCACCCAGGCCGGGGCGACACTGCAGCGCCGCCGACGACGGCTCCATGCTCGCCTGCACCGAGAAGCCGTCGTTCAGCCGGTGCTCGACGGTCACTCCCAGCGCCTTCTCGAACGATGCACCGGTAGCCTGCGAGCCACCCAGACCGCCCAGACCGCACAACCCGGCATTGACGGTGACGAAGGTACGCTCGCCCACCTGCTTCCCAACACCGATGCGAGTGCCCGAGAGCACGTTGGTCGCTGTGCTGTAGCCCTGCCCAGTGAGCTGCTCGCCGGTACCGCCGGTCTGCACCTGCACGTAGTCGATGAAGCTGATCTGATCCGCGAGCGCACGCTCCAGCACGGCGCCCATGCTGGGGAGGAGCGCGGCGGCCACCGGTCTCAGCGAGGCGCTGTTGTCGCTCGCCGATACGAAGGACGGCTGGCCAAAGACGAGGTAGCTGAGGATCTCGGTGTTGGAGAGCGGGATCCGCTCCTCGCTCGAGAGATCGAGACGCGGCTGGGCGAGCGTGCCACCGATGTGCGCCACGATCTTCACATCCTGTCCGCTCTCGCGGTTCGCCTGGCGCACCGTGTAGGTCGCGCGCACATCGAGCTCCGCCGGGATGTTGGGATCGCCGTAGAAGATCACGAATCCGCTGTCGACCTGGAAGGTGCGCTGCACCACTCCCAGATCCAGCCGGTACGTGCCACGGCTCACGCGCAGTGTGCCACTCTCCAGTCGCTGGTTCCCCTGTTTGGAGATGTCCACGTTCCCCGCGAGCTTGATGTTCGCTTCCTGCGAGCGCAGCCACACGTCGTCGCCGATGCGGACGTCCAGACTCGGCACGCGCAGGTTGCTTATCGCACTGTCCAGGTCCGGCGGGAGCGCCTCCAGAAGCCCGCGATTAGCCACCAGGCTGGTGTCCACGATGTTGTAGAACTCGGGGTCGTTCAGGTTGACGACCTGTTTCTGGCTGATGTCCGAGATGTAGAGCGTGCCGCGGTCGATGGTCATCGTCCCGCCCAGGATGGGGCGCTCGAAGGTGCCGCCGAGCTGCAAGGCTCCGCTGATCTCCATGCGAGCGAGCGACTTTCTGTCCACCGCCTCGAAGGAGCGCGCGCGCATGGCGAGGTCGAAGCCCAGCGTGCGCCGGTCGCTGTAGTCGGGAACGGCTATGCTCCCGGTCAGCGAGAGCTCGCTGTTCGACTCGCTCCCGCTGGCCATCGAGAGTCGCTGGATCTTCACGCTCTCCGGTTGGAAGGCGATGTCCGCGTTCACGTCGCGCAGGGTGATTCCGCCCTCCGGCACGCGCATGATCCCGTTCCTGATCCGGAAATCTCCTGCGAGGTATGGGTGCTCCCAGGTGCCGCCGACGGTGAGGTGCGTGGATGCCGCGCCCCGAACGTCGTCGAACTGCGGCGCGATCGCCTCGATGATCGCCAGGTCCACGCTGTCGGCCACCACCCGCCCACTGAGCGAATCATCCAGGAGCCGTCGCGGAACTCGCGCGAGCGCGAGGTCCACGGGTACCGTTGCTTCGGCTTCGAGTGCCGTACGCCCGTTGCGATACACGGCGAGCTCGGAAGCGAGCCGGCGATCGCGATAATCCCCACGCATGGTGAAGAATGGGAAGCGCAGATCGCCGTAGCGGAGTCCCGTGAAGCGGCCGTCCACGTGCAGCACTGGCCACTCGCGCACGCCGGAGAGGAGCGCGGATAGCGAAGCGAAGCCTGTGAGCGAGTCGGTGCTCTGCATCAGCGCGCCGAGGTGTGCGAGCGGGACGCTGTCGGCCACGAATGTGGCGCGGAGCGAATCGCGCTCGGGGAAGTCGCCGCGGAGCGCGAGCATCCCGCCAGTGCTGCTCCGGAGCACCAGCGAGTCGAGCCACACGCCGTTGGTGTCGAGCACCGCGTGCGCTGGTCCAGCCAGCGTCCACCCGGCATCGGCCACGCTCAAACCGGCGCTGTCGAGCGCCACCACGAGCGAGTCGCTGATGCGCGCGAAGCTCGCCCGCGTCGCACCGCGGAAGCTCCCGAGCGGATCGCTGCTCGATACCGCGAGAGCCAGTGCGCCGCTCGAGCGGTTCCGCATGTCGAGCACCGACTTTACCGTGTCGAGCCGCACGCCGCCCACGAGGAGCGAGTCGAGCTCCAGCCGTAGCGAGCCACGCGCGTCATCGGGGAAGCCACCGAAGTCATATTCTCCCGAGAGCGTACGCGCGAAGTTTCCGGAGGCGAAGAGACCGCGCCCGGCCAGCGAGCCGCGCGCTTCCAGATCGGCGATCCATCCCACCAGCGCGCCCCTGCTCTCGAGTCTTCCCGCGAGCGAGTCGTCTATTGCGCGCTGCAGCTCCTCGCGGCTCGGAGCCGTGGCGCTGTCGTCGAAGAAGAAGGAGAGACCCGCGTCGGCCACCAGGGTGCTCCTGCCACCGGTGCCGGGGAGCAGATACGGCCGGAACCCGCCAAGCGAGTCCACGGTGACGGTGTAGTGCAGCGTGTCGACGACTCCCGCAGCCAATCCGATCCCGCCCGACGCTTCGATGTCGGCGGCACTCGTGCTGAGGCGCAGGGTGTCCACGCTCATCCGCCCTCCCCCAAAAGACAGGGCCGCGGTGGATCGTCCCACATCGAGAGAATCCACGCGTGCGCTGTCCAGATCGAAGATCGCACTCCCTGCTAGGTTCGGGAGCGAGTCGCCCACCACATCCATCGAGTAGCTCCCCGTGAGCCGTGACGCAGGGAGCTCGGGTCGCTCGAGGAGCGTGCGCGCGTCGAGGCCGGCCACGCTCCCCGTGCCGCGGGCCGCGTACCCCGGCTCCGCGAAGTCGAAGTGGCCGTCCACCGACATCTGACCACCCGTGCCGGTCAGCGAGAGCGCGAGATCCATGTCGCCGAGCGTGCCCCGGGTGCGAATCGAGCCATCGTACGGTCCGCGCAGCACCAGCATAGGGTACGAGCGCGCGAGCGTGGTGAGCGAGAGCGGCGACGCCTGCAGGTCCACGTCGAAGGCGATCGCCTCCTCGCCATACGTCACCCTGCCGCTCCCGGTGAAGTGCGAAGGGAGACCGGGACCATCGTGATGCGTGAGATCCGCGTCGCGGAAGCGTACGTCGGTCCAGATGGAGTCGAGCGTGGCAGTTCCCGATATCGTGCCCGCGAGCCGGGGGAAGTCGGGGAAGAGGTAGCGCGGCGTACGCAGATCTATCGCGCGCGCATGGACCTCGAGATCGCGGAACTTCGCGAGCGACGGAAAGAGGATGTCGAGGCCGCCGCGCGCCGTGATCTCCGAAACCGCACCGGGAACGTGCGCATCCCGGAATACCAGGTGCGCGTCGTCCACCATCCACCGGTTGATAGGGCCGCCGCGCCCGCGAACGTATCCGGTGAAGGTCCCCTGCCAGTCTACCGGGAAGGAGCCACCGTTGAAGTTGCGCAGAAGATCGAAGTCCATCGGCTCGAGATCGAGTGCCACGTCCTTCACCACGAGCACCGGTCCACCCACGCCGAAGGTCATGCTGCCGCGGAGGTGCGAGCCGGTGGAGCGCACGTTCATGTCGCTGATCGCGTACTCGAGAACGTGGAGATCCCGGTCGGAGTTGCTGATGGTGAGATTGAGCTTGCCACCGCCGGTGCGTGGGATGCCTGGGTGGATCCAGTCCACGTCGGCGAGCGAGACGGTATCGCCCGTAACGTGCACATCGTACCGCGTGGGATCGTCGCCGCCCCACCAGACCTTCCCCTTCGCGCTCCCCGTCGATCCCGGCAGGGCGAAGCGGGCCAGCTCGAACCAGACCGAGTCGCCCATGATGCGTACGTCGCCCTGTGCGTTCCTGAAACGGAAGGGCGGGTCGCTTTCCGTTACGGAGAGGCGGCCGATCTGTACGAGCCGGCCCGGTGTGGTGGGATCGGCTATACGCACCCCGGGCGAACGGAGCTCGAGTCGCGTCCAGCGCCTGGTCTGCTTCAACCCTTCACTGGTGCGCCGTATCTCGTGATCATCCGACGCGAGCGCCACCTTCACCGCACTGTCACGCCGCGCACCCTTCAGCGAATCCGGCGGCTCCCAGGGCTCGGTGAGCACTACCGTGCCATCGCGGATAACCGCGCTGTCTATGGTAATCAGATCGCCGAAGCGCGTTTCCTGGGCGCGGCGTGCGCGCTCCACCAGCGACGCTGATGGCTTGCTCGGCGACGATGGGAAGATGTGCTTGAAGTTCCACGATCGGTCGGCGTGGCGCCGGAGATTGACCACCGGACGCACCACCTCCACGTACGAGAGGCGCAGCCGCTTGTCCACCACATCGCGGGGATCGAAGCGCAGACTCACCGGTCCGGTCGCGACGAATAGCGAATCCTCTTCGTCGCGCAGCTCCAGCGAGTCTATCTCGATTCCGGTGAAGAGATTCCCGCCGATGGTCCCGATGTACATCGAGCCCCGGCCACCGAGCGATGACCTGAGCCGCACCATCACGTAGTCGCGCACACGCTCCCGCCCGAACGGCGTCTGGGTGATGGCGAGGACCATCGCCACCACCACGAGGCCGAGGAAGAGCATGATGCCCGCGCTCATGATGGCGACGAGGCGGCGGCGCGACACTAGAAAGCCTGTCCGATGCTGAAGTTGAAGGTCAGCTTCTGAAAGAACGAGCCGCTCTGCACGGGGGTGAATGTCTGCGGGCAGCTCTCCGCGGTAGGCGCCGGAGCGGGCACCTCGCTGTCACCCGACGTCGTCCTCCTCGGACGACTCACGCAGTGAAGCGTGTTGTCGGAGCCCAGATAGTAAACCGCACCCTCCGAGAGCGGATAGCGGTTGTACGCCACGTCCACGCGGAAGGGTCCTACGGGCGAGTTCACGCGCAACCCGATACCGGGCGTGACGCGCACATCGTTGAGCCCCACATCCGGTCCGTCCCGCCGCCCGCGGTCCCATACGATGCCGGCATCCACGAAGGTCGCGAACTGCAGCGCATCGCCGAGAAAGGGCGGCCTGACTCGCCACTCGAGATTCCCGATCACCATCGTGTTCCCGCCCGTGGGCGAGTACTGGCGGATGTTGGGCTCGTCATTCACCACGGTGTTGCCGGTGATGGTATCGACCTGCGTGGATGCCTGATCCACGATGTACACCACCGGCCCGAGGAGATTCTGACTGTAGCCGCGCACCGTGTTGGGACCGCCGGCGTAGAGCCGCTGCTGCGGCGGAACGAAGCTCGTTGCCCCGCCGGAGGAAAAGCCCTCGAGCACGGTGGCCGCCTCGAGCCGTGCCGCGATCACGGAGCGATCACTGGCCGGCCGATAGATGGATGCCTCGGCCAGCACGCGGTTGAATAGCGAGCCACCACCCGTGTCCACGGAGGTGTAGCCGGTGCGCAGCTCGAAGTGCAGCTGCGAACCGCGCGACGGGTCGAGGATACTGTTGGTGCGGTCGCGCAGCAGCACCGCGCTCACCACCTGGAGACTGCTGTTCTGCTGCAGTCGATCTATGTCTTCCACGCTGCACCGGTTGAATAGCTGGCAGAACACCGCCTGCCCCGCCTCGGTGCGCCCGTACTCCACCTGGTAGCCCAGCGTGAGCGGAAGGCCGGGGCGAGTGATGCGAGGGCTGAGGTCGCGCGTGATCTGAGCGGCGCCGCCGATGGGAGTGGTGCGGATGTAGGTACGATACTCCGACGCGCGCTCGCTGAAGATCGTGAGCGAGGGGATGTTGCGCGGCCCGAAGAGCGCCGGCAACCGCAGCGTGGCGCTCGTGAAGTAGTTGAGCCGGCTGCTGAACGGGTCGTCGCGCACGTTGCCGGTGCAGAGCCCGATATGCGAGAGCCGCGCGTCGAGATCGAGCCGACGGGCAGAGCCGAGGAAGTTGCGATCGGTGAAGCGCGCCTGAGTACGCGCGCAATCGAGCGTGGCCCACCCCGCGCCCACACGCATGGAGTTCATCCGCGACTCGCCCAGCCGAACCAGCACGGCGAGCGAGGTGTCGCTGGCCTGCATGCTGTCGGGGAGAAGGTCCACGTTCACGCGTCGATAGGTCCCCAGCGCGTACAGATCGCGCTGGGTCCTAAGGAGCTCGTTCTGCCGGTAAAGATCGCCTTCGTCGAAGGAGAGCAGCTTGCGCACGGTGTTGCTGTCGATCTGGGGAGTCTCTCCTTCATCCATCGCGCTCAGCTCGAAGTCCACGCGGCCTATGTGCGCGATCGGACCAGTGATGAAGGTGAGCTGGATGGAGGCGAGATCGCTCGTAGTATCCACCGTGATGTCGCGCAGCGGTTGCACCGCGCGGGCGTACCCCAGGTTCTGCAGCCAATCCACCGTGGTATCTATGGCGGTCTGCAGCACGAGCTTGTTGTACACTCCGCCGCGCAGCGCGAAGAGCCGCCGCTCGAGGAGCAAGCGCGGACGCGGCGCCACGGAATCGAGGCCGGCCACCACCAGCGAGTCGATGATCACCGGCGGCCCTTCGGTCACGCCGAACCCCACTCTCACGGCGCTCTTGCTCACCGGAGTGACGTTGGTCTCGACCGTGGCCTTGTAGTAGCCGCGCTGGCGGTAGAAGAGCCGCAGTCTCACGGCATCGCGTTGGAGCTCGAGCGAGTCGAGGCAGTGGCGCGCACCCAGGGGGATGCCCAGCACGCGGCGCGCCCAGCTCGACGGCGTGGTGACTATCGCGTTCCCCAGCTCGCTGTCACGGAAGTGGCTGTTCCCCGTGAAGGCGACGCCGTTGATCTCCAGATCGCCGGAATCGCACGCGAGCGCCTGCGCCCGCGCGGTACCGGCTATCATGGTGAGCGCGAGCGCAAGGAAGAGCCGACGGATCACGCGCGGCGGGGAGAGTTAGGGCACGCGCCACGATCGCGCCGGGATCCGTGCCGCGGCTCGTCGGCAGCCAGCGGAGTGCGCTGCTCGATGAGGCGCGCCATATAGAACACCGCCATTCCCACGCCGGCGCCGATGGCGGCGGGCACGATGAGATCGCCGGCCGTGAGGTTGCGGCGATAGTAGTACGGCGACCCGGTGCGGCCGCCCTCGTCGTGCGACCGTGCCATCAGATCGCCTGGACGAGGATGGTGCCCGGCCCGCGCTGCTTGGCCCGCCGCTTCATCTCCGCCGCGAGCGCGCCGATGTGGCTCACCGATATCCAGCGGTCGGGCTCCACACGGAGCACCGCGGCGGAGAGACGCGCGATGGGGAACTCCCGCGCGCGACCCTCTCTATCGATCCCCATGAAGTGCCCGCGCCGCACGGCATCTTCGCCAACCGCCTTCACCGCCACGTCCACGAAGCGTTCGGCACACTCGCGCGCCAGCGCCTCCGCGTCGGTGTTGGAGGTCACCACGATGAAGTCGTCGCCGCCGATGTGGCCGACGAAGTCATCCAGGCTACCCACTCGTTCGACGGCTGCGCGGATCGCCTGTCCCATGTCGCGGATCACCATGTCGGCAATGCTGAAGCCGAAGGTGTCGGCGAATGGCTTGAAGTTGTCGAGATCGATGTAGCAGATCGAGAATGGCGCGTGCAGCTCCGCCCGCCGCGCAATCTCGTCCTCGATGGCCTGGCCGCCGGGGAGACCGCTGGTGGGGTTGCGATCACCCTCGCGCCGAGTCAGTCTCAGCAGAGCTATTATGCGAGCGCGAAGCTCGCGCGGGTCGAATGGTTTCGCGAGATAGTCATCGGCGCCCGCCTCGAAGGCGGCTACCTTGTGCTCCACGCCGCCTCGCGCAGTGAGCATGAGCACTGGGATGCGCGCGGTGAAAGGGTTGAGCTTCACCGACCGACATACATCTATACCCGACATGCCGGGCATGATGAGATCGAGCACGAGGATGTCGGGCTCCCGTTCCTGAATCGAGGCGAGGGCGGAAAGCCCGTCAGGAGCCAGGCTCACCTCATGCCCGGCCGACACGAGGACTTCGCGCAGCATGAGGCGCATATCCTCGTGGTCGTCGACACAGAGGACGTAACTCACGATTGACGCTTCACTTGGGGCCCGGTAAGTTCACCCGTTCCGTGCACCCTGTCAACATTGTTGTTCGGGGCCGCGCGGCCACTCCGCGCTCCACTCCTTCCATCCGCAGTCAGCAGAACCTCCATGAACACGCGCCACCTCATCCTAGCCGCCATCGTCGCGTTGGCAGCCTGTCGCGGCGCGGAGTCGGCCCCGCAACGCCACACGCTCATCGACTCCCGCGATACCTACGATCCCCGTTCGCTCGATCCGGCTCTCTCCACCGACGTTCCGACCGGCCGTGCGGTTTCGTACATCTTCGACGGCCTCACGCGCTTCACTCCCGACGCGAAGCTCGCGCCCGGACTGGCCGAGAGCTGGGACGTCTCGCCGGATGGAAAGGTATACACCTTTCACCTTCGGCGCGGGGTAAAGTTCCACGACGGTACGCCCTTCGGCGCTTCCCAGGTGGTGCACAGCTTCGAGCGCGTGCTCGACCCCGAGACGCGAGGCGGACGCCCCTGGCCGCTCTACCCGATCGCGGGCGCCCGCACGTACGCGGACGGGAAAGCGAAGAGCATCCGCGGGCTGGCCGCCCCCAACGACAGCACGGTGGTCATCACCCTCGACACCGCGCTCGCCATCTTCCCGAAGCTGCTCGCCATGCCGGTGACCTTCATCACACCCGACTCGGTGCCCGCGAACTTCGGACAGCACCCGGTCGGTACGGGGCCGTGGAAGTTCGAGCAGTGGAAGCATGACGATTATCTCCTCCTCTCACGCAACGCGGACTACTGGGGCGGCGCGCCAGAGGCCGACTCGCTGATGGCCCGCATCATCCCCGAGAAGAGCACCGCCGTAGCGGAGTTCGAGAGCGGCAACGTGGACCTCCTCTACGTTCCCGAGGCCGAAACCCAGCGTTGGCAGAACACGGACGAGAAGAAGGCTCGCCTCGTGTCGGCACCCGCGCTCCGCCTCTGGTACGTGGGGATCAACACCACTCGCGGACCTTTGAAGGACGCGCGCGTGCGCCGGGCTCTCAACTATGCCCTGGACGTGAACGCAATCCTGGAGCACATCTTCGGGGGGCGCGGCCGCCTGGCTGCCGGCGTGATCCCCCCTTCGCTCGACGGAGCCGATACGACGCGCGCTCCGTACGGCTACGATCCCGAGAAGGCGAAGCAGCTCCTCGCCGCCGCCGGCTACCCGCAGGGGATCGACGTGGAGCTCTGGCACGGCACCGACGAGACGCAGGCGCGCGTTGCGCAGTCCATCCAGGCCTACCTCGGTGCGGTAGGCGTGCGCGTGAAGATCGTGCAGCGCGACAACAACGCGGCGCGCGAGGCGGCCCGGAAGGGGGAGACCGACATGATCCTGAAGGACTGGTACGCCGACTACCCCGACGCCGAGAACTTCCTCTACCCGCTCCTCCACGGAGTGAATCGCGGAGTGGGCGGCAACGTCTCTTTCTACGAAAACGCCGCCTTCGACAGCATCGTCTCGCGCGCTCGCAAGACGTCTGACGACAGTACCCGCTTCCAGCTCTATCAGTCCGCCGACTCGCTCGCGTTCGCGGACGCGCCGATGATCTTCCTCTTCTTCTATAACGAGCTGTACGCGGTACAGCCGTGGATCTCGGGATTCGAGGTCCCCGTGATCTTCAACGGGCAGCGCTTCATCCACGTGAGCATCCACGGTACCGGCCCGGCCGCGAACTGATGCTCTCCTTCCTCGCGCGCCGCGTGCTGCTGGCCATCCCCACGCTCTTCGGCGTGCTGGTGGTGGTGTTCGCACTGCTGTACGTGGCGCCGGGTGATCCTGTAATGGAGATGGTGGGCGAGCGAGCCGATTCGGCCACCATCGCGCGGCTGCGCGAGGAGCTCAAGCTCGACGAGCCGCTCCCCACCCAGTTCGCCCACTATGCCGGTGGGGTGCTGCGAGGCGACCTCGGTCGCTCTTACATCACCAACCGCCCCATCGTGAGCGACATCCGCGAGCGCTTCCCGCGCACGCTGCAGCTCGCGGCTTCGGCGATGCTCCTCGCCGCGGTGGTGGGGATAACGATCGGCGTACTCGCTGCCGCCCGCCCCAACGGCTGGTTCGACCGCCTCTCGCTCGCGTTCGCGTACCTGGGGATCTCCTTCCCGGTGTACTGGGTAGGGCTCATCCTCATCCTCCTGGTGGCCGTGACTCTGCGCTGGCTCCCGCCCTCGGGCTACGGTGGGATAGAGTACCTGATACTCCCTGCCCTCGCGCTCGGCTCCCGCTCCATCGCCTTCCTCGCGCGCATGACGCGCTCCGCGATGCTCGAGGTTCTGGGAAGCGACTACGTGCGCACCGCCCGCGCGAAAGGCCTGCGCCGCCGCGTCGTGATCGCGCGCCACGCGCTCCGCAACGCGCTTATCCCCGTGATCACCGTGCTGGGCCTCGACTTCGGCTACTACCTCACCGGCAGCATCCTCACCGAGACCATCTTCAGCTGGCCGGGCCTCGGCCGCTACGTCGTCAACGCCATCAGCCGCCGCGACCTCCCCGCCATCCAGGGCACGGTCCTGTTCCTGAGCGTCGTCTTCGTCCTCGTGAACCTGATCACCGACCTAGTCTACGCGGCGGCGGATCCGAGGGTGGGGTATGAGTGAGGGTTCAGGGTTCAGGGTGCAGGGTTCAGAAAGTGCCTCGAAATCGAGATCTCGATCGCTGGGTAGTTCCTGAACCCTGAACCCTGCCCCCTGAACCCTTCACTTCAGTCATCCGTCTGCCCAAAGATCGCCATGTTCGAACTGTGCCCCGGGGCGACCTTCTTATCCGGGTAGATCCAGTGGACGGCCTGGTTGACGGCGACTGCGGCTTCGCTGAAGCCGGTGGCGATGAGCTTGAGCTTTCCCGGATAGGTCGTGATGTCGCCGGCGGCCCAGATGCCGGTGCGGCCGGCTTCCATCGTGCTGTTGACCGCAATCTCGTTCTTCTCGAGGTTCAGGCCCCACTCGGCTATCGGGCCGAGGTCGCTCACGAAGCCGAGCATCGGGAGGATCACGTCGACGTCGATCTGCTGCTGCGACTTCGTCTTCACGTCGCGGATGGTGGCCGCGTGGAGTGAGTCGCCGTTGCCGCGGACTTCCACGAGTTCGTGGAAAGTGAGCATGCGTGCGCGGCCGGCGTCGCACGCCTCGCAAACAGCGGTCACGGTCGCCGCGTGCGCGCGGAAGCGATCGCTCCGATGGATGAGTGTGAGCTCGGCCGCGCGCCCCAGGAGCTGGTGCGTCCAGTCGAAGGCCGAGTCGCCGCCGCCGATGATCAGTACACGCTGGCCACGGAAAGCCTCCGGGTCGGTCACTCGATCGAAGATCCCGCGGCCGTACCAGGGCTCGGCCGTTGGCTGAGGAAGCCGGCGTGGAGCGAAGGCGCCGATGCCGGCAGCGATCAGGATGGCCCGCGTCGGGAAACGGTCTGTTTCCGTGACGAGCGTGAAGCTGCCGCCGTCATCCTCGAGAGCGACGACGCGCTGATTCAGATGGATCGCCGGTGAGAACTGGCCCGCCTGCTCGGCGAGCGACTTCACCAGGTCCTTCGCGAGGATGCGCGGGATGCCAGCGACGTCGAAGATGTACTTCTCGGGGTAGAGCGCCAGCAGCTGGCCGCCCAGCTCCGGGAGCGCATCGACGATGCGGGCAGTCACGCCACGCATGCCGGCGTAGAAGGCGGCGAAGAGTCCGGTGGGCCCCCCGCCGATGATCGTTATGTCCGTGACCTCGTGGGGCATTGGTTTCGGAAGAATGTGAGCGACGCTCGCGAAGTGCCGGCCTTCATACGGTGTCCCTGAAATATGCACGTAGAAGACAACATAGTAGAAGCCAACATACTGGAGTACGCCGGCTCCTTCCGGCTCCTGCGCAAGATAGCCGTCGGCGGGATGGCGACAGTCTACGAGGCGGAGCAGCTGGGACCGGAGGGGTTCGCCAAGCGCGTCGCGCTCAAGGTGATCCACCCGCGCTACGCGAAGGAGAGTACCTGGCTCCAGCTCTTCATAGATGAGGCGAAGCTCTCCGCCAACCTGGTGCACGGAAACATCGTGCAGATCTACCATCTGGGCGAGGTGGACGGCCAGTACTACATGGCCATGGAGTACATCAGCGGCCCCACGCTACGCATGATGATCGAGCGCCACCGCGAGCTCGATCAGCTCATCCCGCCGGTGATCGCGGCGTACATCGCGAGCCGCGTGTGCCGCGCGCTCGACTTCGCCCACAACTTCGTGGGCACCGACGGCACGCGACTCGATATTGTGCACCGCGACGTGTCGCCCAACAACATCATGGCCACCTGGGATGGGCACATAAAGCTCGCCGATTTCGGTATCGCCAAGGCGGCTACATCGGTGGACCCGATGGCCGACACCCCGATGCTCATGATGGGGAAGAAGCACTATATGAGCCCGGAGCAGCTCCTAGCACTCGACGTGGACTGCCAGAGCGATGTATTCGCGGCGAGCGTGGTCCTGTACGAACTTCTCTCCCTCGAGCCGCTCTTCCTCGAGGACGCCACCGACCTTCTGATCGATGAAGTCACCTGGCGCCCGCTCCGCAACATCCGCGAAGTGGTACCCACCGTCCCCAAGGTGATCGAGGAGATCCTCAACGCCGGCCTCGAGCGCGACCCGATCAACCGCCCTTCCGCCGCCGTCATGGGGAGCGCTCTCGATCGCTGGTGCGAAGCCCAGGAAATCGTCGCCTCCCCCGACCGCCTGCAGGAGCACCTCGCCACGATCTTCCCCAACCACTTTCAGTCCGCCACCTGCTCCGGTGAACACACCCGCTTCTCCGCCTTCAACGGCCACCTCCGCCGCCAACGCAGCCCGAATCGAGGGTTCTGGGAGAGGTTGTTCGTGAAGGGATGATGGGGGGTGGGTGGGAGAGAAAGCAGAAAGCAGAGAGCAGGAACGGCAAGGAAACAGGAAACAGGGAACAGGAAACAGTAAGAGCTTATGGCGGTAGGGCCCTCTACCCCGGGGCAGTTACCTGTTTCCCGTTTCCTGTTCCCTGTTTCCTGTAGTACACTGCGTACTGCTCTCTGCTTTCTGCTCCCTGCTCTCTCTCTTACATTCCCTCCATCATGAAGATCTATACAAAGACTGGGGACAAGGGGGAAACGGGGCTCTTCGGAGGGGGGAGGGTTTCGAAGAGTCATCCGAGGGTCGAGGCGTACGGCGACATCGACGAGCTGAACGCGGTGATCGGGCTTGCCCGCTCGATCGAGATGATGCCGCGAATAGACGAGGTGCTGGCGCCGGTGCAGCGCGATCTGTTCAGCCTCGGCGCGCTCCTGGCGACGCCCAATCACGACAAGGTGAAGCAGCAGCTCGAGAAGGCACGCATAGATGACACGCGTGTGATGGAGTTGGAGCGCGCGATAGACGACGGCGAGGCGGAGCTCGAGCCGCTCACGGCTTTCATCCTGCCCGGCGGAACGCCCAAGTCGGCGGCGCTGCATGTGGCCCGTACGGTGTGCAGACGCGCCGAGCGCAAGGTGATCTCGCTGGGGAGCGAGGTGGATGTGCCTCCGATCGTCGTGAAGTATCTGAACCGGCTGTCCGATCTACTCTTCGTTCTCGCTCGCGTCGCCAATCGCAGGGCGGGGGCGCCGGAGGTCATCTGGTAGCTCCGGACTCCCGAACGATCGTCCTTCGCGGCTACCGCGTGATCGTTTCGGCCGGTTTGCTCGATCGCGCGGGCGAGCTGGTGCGCCAGGCGGCGCCGGCACACCGCTACGCCATCATCACGGACGAGATCGTAGGTCCCCTGTACGCTTCACGCGTGGTGGAGTCCTTCGCGGACGCGCGCGTCGACGTTCTGACCATCCCCACAGGCGAGCGTCACAAGACGCGGGAGAGCTGGAGCCGACTCACCGACGAGCTTCTCGCGGCGGGATTTGGACGCGATACCACGATCGTCGCGCTCGGCGGCGGCGTGGTAGGTGACCTGGCCGGCTTCGTGGCCGCCACCTTCATGCGCGGCGTCCCGGTGGTGCAACTCCCCACGACTCTCCTCGCCATGATCGACTCGTCCGTGGGGGGTAAGACCGGTGTGGATACGCCCGCGGGGAAGAATCTGGTCGGCGCCTTCCACCCTCCGTCACTCGTCCTCTCGGACCCTTCGGCGCTCGCGACGCTGCCGCCCGAGCAGCTTCGCTCCGGTCTGGCCGAGGCGATCAAGCACGGTGTGATCGCCGACGAGCGCTACTTCGAGCGCGTGGTTGGCGACCTCCCCACCCTGCTCGCGCAGCCATCCGGCCCGGAGATGCTCGGCCTCATCTCGCGCAGCGTGGAGATCAAGGCAGACGTCGTGGCTCGCGACGAGCGCGAGGGCGGCCTGCGCAAGACCCTCAACTTTGGCCACACACTCGGCCACGCCATCGAGAGCGAGAGCGGCTACCGACTCCTGCACGGCGAGGCGGTGGCGATCGGGATGGTTCTCGAGAGCGTGCTCGCGGAGCGAGCGGGTGTGGCGGAGGCGGGGACTGCGCGCCGCGTTCGCGACGCAGTGGAGCGCGCGGGGCTCCCCGCTTCGCGCCCTGAGCAGATGAATGCGGACCGGGTGCTTGCGGCTACCCGGAGCGACAAGAAGGCGCGGCGCGGGACGGCCGAGTTTGCTCTCCCCCGACGGGTGGGCGCGATGGCCGGCGAGGAAACAAATTGGGCCGTGCGCATCGACGAAGATGCGGTGCTTGCCGTGCTCAGCATCAAAAATGGTGCGATTTCCGAATAACCACCTTTGAAGACTTTAGACGGTACGGCCGTTTAGAAGCACGCAATATATGTTTATACGCCAACTCGGCAGTAGTTCGCCACAATATGACAGAGGGTATTACTGTTGACCTAACCGGAATGCGGCGTTATCGTGGGCCACCGGGCAGTCATGTGGCGGCTGTGGGCTCGTAGCCGCTCTCGGTTCGTCTACCTTCGAAAAAGGAACGGGGCGAGTATGGAGCATGTGGCCGAAAGTAGGTCCAGAGGGTTCTTTCGTTCGTCTCCCTCCACAGCTTTCGATCAGTACCTGCACGACATCCAGAAGCTTCCCCTCATCTCGGATCCCGCCGAGGAGCGCCGCCTGGCGCGACGGGCGCAGCAGGGTGACGAGCTAGCCGCCGAGCGGCTCGTAACCGCCAACCTCCGGTTCGTAATCTCGTACGTCAAAAAGTATCAGGGCCACGGACTCGATCTCAGTGAGCTCGTGGCGATTGGAAACGAAGGCCTCCTGAAAGCGGTCAAGAAGTTCGACCCCGATCAGGGGGTCAAATTTATTTCGTACGCTGTGTGGTGGGTCAGGCAGGCGGTTCTGAAGGCGCTCGCGGAGCAGACGAGATCCGTCCGGATCCCGCTCAACCAGAACTCGCAGCTCATCAAACTTGCACGCGCCGAGACTGTCCTGGCGCAGGTCCTCAAGCGCGATCCCACCGACCAGGAGGTCGGCCGCCTCCTCGAGGAATCGCCCGAAACGGTCCGCGCCGCCCGGCAGATGTCCTCCACCGAGGTTTCTCTCGACTCGCCCATCGACCGCTCGGACCGCGAGGCCGCCACGCTCGGCGAGCGGTTCGTGGGTGTGGAGGGCACGGAGATCGAGGAGACCACCGATTGCAAGCTGATGCGCGAGTTCATCGACCGCACGTTCCGCAAGTACCTCACGCCTCGCGAACGCAAGATCCTCTACCTGTACTACGGCCTCGACGAGGGCACCGAAGCGCTCACCCTCGAGCGCATCGGCGCCCTCATGGGCGTCACGCGCGAACGCATCCGCCAGATCCGCGAGCGTGCCTTCGAAAAGCTTCGCGAATCCCCCGATGGAGAGGCGTTGGCCGGCTTCTGGCACGCGGCGTAGCGGGGGAGAGAAAGCAGAAAGCAGTGAACTGCTAGAGGGTTCAGGGTTCTCTGCTCTCTGCTTTCTGCTTTCTCTCCCTCCCCACCCCGACTCCCATCCCCCCCATCCCCGCCTTCATCAACCCCGATTCTGGCGCTGGCGGCCAGAAGGGCGGAGGTGCGGAGAGGGTTGACGAGCTCATCGAGCGGGATGGGCGCTTCGACGTAAGGCTCACTGAGCCGGCGCGGCTCACGGACGCGGTGAGGGAGGCTGTGCGCGACGGGGCGCGCCGGGTGCTGGTGGCGGGAGGAGACGGAAGTATCGCCTCCGCGGCGTCCGCGATCGCGGGGAGCGGGGCCGAGCTCGCAATCCTCCCGGTTGGCACCCTCAACCACTTCGCACGAGATCACGGGGTTCCACTGAGCATTCCGGCCGCGCTGGACCTGGCGGCCAACGGGAGAGCCGCGCCGACCGACGTCGCGTATGTGAACGACCAGATCTTCGTCAACACCAGTTCGGTCGGCGCGTACGTGCGATTCGTCAGACACCGCGAATCGCTCGAGCAACGGTTGGGTTACCGCCTGGCGACCGTGGTCGCGTCGCTCCGCGTCTTCACCGCGTCGCACCACTTCCGCCTGGAGCTGGATGTCGGGGGGCAACGGCACCTGTACAGGACGACGCTCGCGTTCATAGGCGTGGGAGAGCGCGAGCTCAGAATTCCCGTGCTTGGCGGTCGGGTGAGCGGCGGACAGCGAGGACTGCACGTCATGATTCCCCGAGCGAGGTCCCGCGCACGTCTCCTCGTCGTCGCCGCCACCGCAATGTTCCGCGGCGTCCAGGCTGCCGTGGGCGGCATCGAGATCGACAGCTTCCTGGTCGAACGCTGCCGCATCGACCTGCGACACGCCCACGATGATATATCGGTAGACGGCGAGATCATTCCCGCGAAGACTCCACTGAACTATCGCCTCGACCCCGACGCGTTGCGCGTGGTTTTAGATTCCTGATGTGGCATCGCAGTCTCTCGCATCCGTCTCGCACGCCGCGTCACTCTCGCTTCGCATCGCGCTTCCGAAATGGTGCTCTCCGTGAATCGGGATAGCCTGACCTCCGCCCTCCGCGACATCGTGGGGGACCGCGGTGTGCTCGCCCGCCCGAGTGAGCTCCTGACGTACAGCTCCGACGGGCTTCCCACGTACCACAAGAAGCCGGCGCTCGCGGTCTTCCCGCACACGCGCGACCAGCTCGTACGCGTGGTGCGTCACCTCGCGGCGGAAGGAGTGCCCTTCGTGCCCCGCGGCGCGGGCACGGGACTCTCGGCGGGTGCACTGGCGGAGGGCGATGCCGTGATCGTGGGACTCAATCGCCTCAAGCAGATCATATCGATCGATCCGGTGAACCGGCTCGCGGTAGTGGAGCCAGGGGCGGTGAACGTCTCGCTCACGCGCGCTGCTTCGGCGCACGGACTGCATTACGCCCCGGATCCTTCGAGCCAGACCGCGTGCACGATAGGCGGCAACGTTGCCGAGAACTCCGGCGGGCCGCACTGCCTCAAATACGGCGTCACGCTCAACCACGTCGTGGCGCTCACGGTGATCCTTCCCGACGGGGAGATAGTGAGACTCGGGAACGCGGATGGAGAGAGCGCGGGCTACGACCTGCTCGGCGCGTTCATCGGATCGGAGGGGTGCTTCGGGGTCGCAATGGACGTGACGGTGCGACTGACCCGCAATCCCGAGGCAGTGCGCACGCTCCTAGCCGATTTCACCTCCATCGAAGATGGAGCACGCGCGACGTCGGCGATCATCGCCAGCGGCATCGTCCCCGCCGCGATCGAGATGATGGATGGGCCGACCATCCGGGCGGTGGAGGCGTCCATCTACGCGGCCGGCTACCCGGCCGACGCGGATGCGGTGCTCCTCATAGAGCTCGACGGACTAGCTGCGGGGATGGATGCCGACGTGGCGCTCGTGGAGCGGCTCTGCATGGAGGCCGGAGCGCGCACCGTGCGCGTGGCGCGCGACGAGACGGAACGCGCGCGGCTCTGGCAGGGTCGCAAGAAGGCGTTCGGCGCCATGGGGCGAATCGCTCCCGACCTCGTGGTGCAGGACGCGGTCATCCCGCGCACGAAGCTCCCCGACGTGCTTCGCACGATCCACGAGATCGCGGAGCGCGAGGGGATCCAGGTGTGCAACGTCTTCCACGCGGGCGACGGCAACCTGCACCCCAACATCAGCTTCGATTCGCGCAACGCCGACCAGAGCGCGCGCGTGCATCGCGCGATGCGCGCCATCATGCATGCGTGCGTGGAGGCGGGCGGCACGATCACCGGCGAACACGGCGTCGGGCTCGACAAGCTGGAGTACATGCCGCTCATCTTCTCCGACGCATCGCTCGACGCACAGTGCCGGCTGCGCGATGTCTTCGACCCGGATCGCCGCGCGAACCCCGGGAAGGTGGTCCCGATCCACTCCTGCCGCGAGTGGAGTCTCGCGCCCGCCGCGCGCGACGGTGCACGCGGGGAGGCGACCGCATGACGCTCTCCACGCCGCACGCGTGCACCTCTCCCTCCACGAGCCGCGTGGAAGATGCGATCCGCTCGGCCGCGGAGCGTCGTGAGCCGCTGCGGATCGAGGGCGCCGGCAACTGGCTCGATGCCGGCTGGCCGGTCACGGGCGCCACGCCGCTCTCGCTCGCCGGCGAGACGGGAATAGTGCAGTACACTCCCGGCGATCTCACCATCACCGTACGCGCCGGCACGCCGCTCGACGAGATCGCGAACGTGACGGCGGCCGAGCGGCAGTG
>DATCXR010000166.1:0-29931 GCA_036565685.1 Gemmatimonadaceae bacterium | reverse complement strand
CCAACACCGAGCGTCCGATCACGATCACTGAGGGGACGAACC
This sequence comes from Gemmatimonadaceae bacterium, assembly GCA_036565685.1. GTDB lineage: Bacteria > Gemmatimonadota > Gemmatimonadetes > Gemmatimonadales > Gemmatimonadaceae > JADGGM01. The sequence goes on along the minus strand of DATCXR010000166.1, from coordinate 29,889 downwards.
GCCTGGTGCAGGAGCCGGACGAGCTGCCGTCGCTCGTACGCGGCGCCTCGCGCACGAACGGCACTCGGCGGCCGGAGGGATGGGACGGGGGTGCGGGGGGGAGGGTGGTGGAGGCGCTGGGGAGGAGATAGCAGGAAGCGGAGAACTGCTAGAGGGTTCAGGGTTCAGGGGGCAGGGTTCAGGAACTGCCTCAGGGCAGAGATCCCGATCGCCGGGTAGTACCTGCCCCCTGAACCCTGCACCCTGAACCCTCGGGTTTCACTGCTCTCTGCTCTCTGCTTTCTATATCCGTATAAACACCCCCGCCCTCACCGTCGACCTCCCGACCCTCGGGACCTCCATGCGGCGCAGTTCGAGGTAGCCGGACCAGGTGCGGTCGGAAGTGAGGTCAATCGCGGTGCCGCCGAAGAACTGGGCACCCAATTTGGTGCCGCTGTAGCGGTCGCGGAGGGTGCCATCTCCGGCGATGTCGTTGCCGAGGAAATGGACGCCGATGCCGGCGCCGGCGAAGGGCTCGAGGCGGTGCCAGCGGAAAAGGGTGAGGCGCAGGTCGCCTGTGAGCGAGAAGTCGTGGAAGGAGCTCTCGAGCTCCGAGCCGATGCTGCCGGGACGATCCGCCTCGGCGTGCAGATAGTTGGCGCCGAGTACGAGGTGCGCCTCGGGGACGAGCACCGATCCGATGTCCAGCTCGGCGCCGAGGTCCCAACCGCCGTGCGCATGGTCGACCCAGGTGTAGCTCAGATACGAGCCGACCCTGTCGATCCCGAGGTGCGCTTTCTCGCTGCTGTCGGCACTGGACTGCGACCACGACGCCGGCGCGAGCAGCACCATCGCTGCCGCGACAGCCCATGTTGCCCTCACTCGATCATCCCCTCCCGTTCATGCAGCTGTCGCACTGCTGGCAGCGCCACGCCGCATCGAGCTGTGCTCCGAAGTATTCGAGTATGTAACGTGTCCTGCAACGAAGTGTCTGACAGTACTCCACGATCGCATCGAGCTTCCGCCGATCGCGCTCGCGCCGCTCCTCGTACGAGTGCAGGTCGTCGCTGAGATCCACGCTCGTGAGGTCGTCCTCGAGGCGTTCCCAGCTCCCGCCGCGATACTCACGCACCAGCCCATGTCGCTTGAGGAGGATGAGCGTGATGCGCGTCTTTCGCGACGACACATCCGAGCGCTCGGATAGCTCGCTCGCCGGCACCTTCGTGTTCCTCGGGTAGCGTTCGAGCACCAGCGCGACCCGCGCCGCCTCCTGAACCTCCGGATACTTCCCGCCCAGGAAGTAACTCTGGATTCTGCGGTCCTCCACACGGTACAACATCGTACACACGGCGGGAAGCCCATCGCGCCCGGCCCTCCCCGCCTCCTGGTAGTACGCTTCGATCGAGCCGGGGAAGTTGTAATGCGCCACGAAGCGGATGTCCGCCTTGTCGATGCCGAGGCCGAAGGCATTGGTGGCCACCATCGCTTTCAGCTCGCCGGCCATGAAGGCGTCCTGCGATTCCTTCCGCTGCGCCGCGGGCATCTTGCCATGGTACAGCGCGACGGCGAAGTCATCTCGCAGGCGCTCGTGCAGACGCTCGGCTTCCTTCACGGTCGCCGTGTAGATGATGCCGCTCCCCTCGGTATCCGTGAGCAGCCGCCTCACCTCCGCGTCCTTCGCTTCGGCGTTGACGGTGCGGCGGACCTCGAAGCGTAGGTTTGGGCGCTCGAAGCCGGTGATCGTGATGCGCGGGTTGCACATCCCTAGCTGTCTGATGATGTCGGCGCGCACCTCCTCGGTAGCCGTAGCGGTGAGCGCCATGATCGGTGGCCGCCCGAGCCGCTTCGCGACGGAACCCAGCACGAGGTAGTCGGGGCGGAAGTCATGCCCCCACTGGCTCACGCAGTGCGCCTCGTCCACCACGAAGAGCGACACCGAACGCGTGAGGAGAAGCTCGAAGAAATCGCGATCCTTGAAGCGCTCGGGCGTCAGATAGAGGATCTCGCCCTTTCCTCCTTCGACGCGCTCCTGCATCTCGCGCGACTCCGCGCTCGAGAGATGCGAGTGCATTGCGAGCGCTTCCACTCCTTGCGCGCTCAACTTGTCCTGCTGATCCTTCATGAGTGCGATCAGCGGTGTCACCACCACCGTGAGGCCCGGCAGCATGAGAGCCGGGAGCTGATAGATGAGCGACTTCCCGCTCCCCGTGGGCATCACGATGAGCGTATCCTCACCCTTGAGGAGCGCGCGCATCGACTCCCACTGGCCTTCCTGGAAGTCCTCGTGTCCGAATCGGCCGTTGAGGACCGCCATGGCCTGTGCCCTGGTGGCGTACTTCTCTTCCATACGCGGAGATGCGTAGGCACGAAATATTCCAAGCGCTCCCGACGCGCGCAGTCGCCGGTGCGACAGGGGCCTGCACGAGATCTCCAGCTCCCAGCCAGAGGTATCCATGGCCTCATCGTTACGGAAATTCACCAGAGCTCTCCTCGGAGTAGGGGCTCCGGCGTCACCGGCGGTAGTGCCACCCGTCTCATTCCCCAGTGGACGCGCGCTCACCAGCGTCGATGAGCTCGTCAATCGAGCCGCATCGATTCCGCGGATGCTCTCGAGCGAGAGCGGAAAGTTCCTCTACGCGCTCTGTTACATGCAGCATATCGCCGGCGACGTGGTGGAGGTCGGCTCCTGGCAAGGCTATTCCACGTCGTTCCTGGCCAGCGCGGTGCGCGACTCCGGGAACGGGATGCTCTACGCCATCGACCATTTCCGCGGCAACGTCGGCAAGGAGGATCGCTACCGAGTGGGCGCGGATGACCTGAGCGACTTGCGCGACAACTTCGAGCGCAACATGCGACAGCTGGGCCTCTGGGACAGTCTCACGCTCTTCGACATGCCGAACCAGACAGCCGCGACGCGCCTCGCCGGTCGCAATGTGCGATTTCTCTTCATCGACGGTGACCATACACGCGAGGGCGTCACGAAGGACATAGAGCTCTTCCTGCCGCTCCTTCTGCCGGGTGCGATAGTGGTATTCGACGACTTCGCCGCACGATTCCCCGGGGTGGTGGAGGCGACCGACGAGCTGCTCGACAGAATACCCGTGCGTCGCGTGTTCAGCTACAGCAACACGCTCGTACTGTCGCTCTGACGCGGAGCGGTGCCGGCGCGCAGTGCAACAGGGCCTACGAGCCTTCGCGCAGCGCGATCAATCCGCGAGCGGCGGTGATGCCCAGGTAGACGCCGATCAGGGAGACGAAGACGCTCAACAGCACGTACGCGGCCGCTCGACTCAGCTGGCCTTCCTCGAGGAGTACCATCGTATCGTACGTGAAAGTCGAAAACGTCGTGTACCCCCCGCAGAAACCCGTCGTCAGGAGGCCACGCACCTCCGGGCTGATCGAGGCGCTCGACAGCGCGTAGCTCATGAGGAACCCGAGCAGGAGCGACCCGGAAATGTTGACCACGAGCGTACCGACCGGAAACGCCGTTCCCGCTTTCTGCTGCAGGAAGGTGCCGAGGAGGAAGCGCGCCACGCCTCCGAGGGCACTCCCGAGGGCGACGAACCAGATCATAGGCGTTGGATGTCGATCGGCCAGCTCCCGGTGCGCTCCTCCTTCGGGACATCAGGACGGTACATGATGACCTTCGCGCGCTCCAGCGTGATCAGCCCGCCGCCTATCATCTCGTCCAGCTCCGGCAGGATCGCTTCGATCTTCTCTTCCGTGTCGATGCATTCGACTATCACCGGGAGGTCGAGGGAAAGGGTCTCTATGCGGTCGGTGCGGATCTTGGAGTTGGAGCCGAACCCCATGATCGCACGGAGCACGGTCGCGCCCGCATAATGTCGCTCCCGGAGCAGCTCGACTATCGCCTGGTACAGCGGACGCCCATGATACTTGTCGCGCTCTCCGATATGGATGCGCATGAGCACTCGTTCGCCCTTCAAGCCTTGCATGGAACCCTCCTCGGCCGATGGCCGGCGATGATCGCGAACCCGAGGCGAGCGTTGGCGGCGCGTCTCGAGACAAGGTAGCGCACGGCGCCGGAGCCAGGAAAGGTCGAAGCCGTCGCGCACCTGACACGTGAGCGCGGCACGACTCTTCCATCCGCTCGACAGTTACAGGGGAGCGACCCAGAACAGGCGGCGACGGGAGGTCACATGGCGCAGATTCGCATCGAGCAGAGGCGGAGCGGGCTTGGCTGGCTCTGGCTCATCATCGCCCTGATCATTGTCGCGGTCATCGTCTGGTTCCTCGCGACAGGTGCGTGGCGCACTACCACCACGCCCGCCCGTGTCAATGATACCACGCCGTCTTCGCTCGAGGCGCGGCCAGCGAGCAGTCCCAGCACGCTTCCAGCGGCTGTCTAGGCGGATCGGTCGTACGGCTGCTGGAAACGGACTGGAGTGCTGGCTGCCGAGTCACTCCCCGTAGCGAATGCCGCCGTGACCAACGGAACGAGCCACCTCAGGAGTGCGCCATGGCCAGAGAGAAGTCTCGCAGTACCGACCAAGCCGGCACCGGCCCCGACCCACGTCTCTCACGCCACCTGTTGCCACTGCGGGAAGCGAAGCGCTTCCGCCTGGCCAAAGGCGAGGCCGACATCCGCGGCTGGAGCGTGTTCACCTCCAGCGGACAGGAGGTAGGGCGAGTGGGCGACCTCCTGGTAGATCCGGCGATGGGCGAGGTGGTCATGTTCGACGTGAACCGCGGCGACACCGGTGACCAGACCATCGCGCCGCTCCGCGCGGCGTGGATAGACCGCGAAACCAAGCGCGTGATCATCGACGCCTCGCTTCTCGCCCCGCAGAGCGACGCCTACGCGACCACGATGCGCACGTCCGCTCCGCCGGTATCCGCACCACCGATCGTGACCACCGACGAGGAGCTCGAGCGCGAGCGGCAGCGCGACGCGAGAGACCTTTCGCGCGATGAGCGTACCGTGCGCTCCGACGAGCTGATCGTGGATCGTCAGTTGGCCGACAGCGACGAGCCGCTCCCGCCGCCCGACGGCCCGCGGATCGAACGCGATATCGACGGCCGGCCGGACACACGTCGCTGACGGCACGCTCGGGCAGCCTGCTCGAGGCCTTTCTCTACGCGATAGCGCGCCGGGTCAGCGGTTTCTACGCCGCGCTCGGCGTCTACCTGATCGCTGGTGGCGCGGTAGCTATCGCGGGCACCTGGGCCTTCGCCGAGATCGCCGAGCATGTAGTCGCTGGCGGCACTCAGAACTTCGACGACGCGGTGCTCACCTGGATCGCCGCCCACCAGATCCCGTGGATCCAGAGCACGGCCGTGGAGATCACGGCGCTCGGCACGGGGTCCGTGGTCATCATGATAGCGCTCGTGGCGGCGCTCTTTCTCTCGCTCGGCCCGCACCGCTATCGGGCACTCCTGCTCATCGCGGCCACGGCGGGCGGCCTGGCTCTGAACGGCATACTGAAATTGATCTTTCACAGGCCGCGTCCGGACATCTTCGAGTGGGGGACGCACGCGGTAAGCAGCTCGTTCCCATCGGGGCACGCGATGAACGCCGTCATCGTCTACTCCACCGTAGCCTACCTTGCTGCCCGGCTGGAGAGCCGGAGATGGGTACGATGGACCACCCTGCTCCTGGCTGCCCTTGTTATCGCGCTCGTTTGCCTGAGTCGGATCTACCTGGGCGTACACTACCCATCCGATATCGCCGCCGGCGCGGTGGTGGGGTTCGCGTGGGCCGCTTTCTGCATGTCCGGTATAGAGGCGGCGCGGGTGTTCGGGAAGCGCTACCGGTCCGGGGGAAGCCCGGGCGACCGGCCACCTCCCGGTTGACTCCGCCCCGCCCGGCCGGTTAGGCTGTGCCGAGGGAGTCGGAGCCGGTTGCCGGGGTTCGCTGGCGATCGTCCCTTCGGAACGCGGCACGCCGCTCGCCTCTCCAGAACCTTTCAACCCTGTATCCCGCTAGATGATTCGCACGTTCTCCACTTCACCCGCCCGCTACTTCGCGCTGATGCGCGCGGTCGCGGACGCTGCAAACGCAGAAGCGGGTGCTCGTGCGTAGAACGCTTTCGCGCCTGGGGTTCGTCGCCGCTCTCTCGCTCCTCCCTTGCGTGGTCTCCGCGCAAAGCGCCTCTACAAAGGAAAAGAGCGCCGCAGTCGAACCCGACTCCCAGCTCCCGCGCCCCTTCGCGAGCTTCAACGAATCTGCCCACACGCTCCGCGACTCCATCGTTGCACTGGCCCGCGCGCAGATCGGCAAGCGCTACGTCTACGGCGGCGAGTCACCCTCGCGCGGCTTCGACTGCAGCGGCCTCGTTCAGTACGTCGCCGCCGCGCTCCACATCCGCCTCCCCCGCACCGCGCGCCTCCAGGCGCACGCCGGCGACGCGGTCCCGGCCGACACGTCACGCCTCCTCCCCGGCGACCTCCTCACCTTCGGCAACGGCAAGACCATCACGCACATCGGCATCTACGTGGGCGAAGGGCGGATGGTCCACGCCAGCACCGCCGCCGGCAAGGTGATCGAGACCAAGCTCGTCCGTCCCCCGGCGCGGGGGATAAAGCCCTGGCGCGGGGCGAGGAGGCTGGATGTGGCGGAGGGAGAAGAGGGGAAAGGAGACAGGAAACAGGAAACAGGAAACAGGTAAGAGCTCCTGGCGGTAGAGCCCTCACCCCCCGAGGCAGTTACCTGTTTCCTGTTTCCTGTTTCCTGTTTCCTGTCTCCTGTCTCCTTGCCGTTCCTGCTTCCTGCTTCCTCCTTTCTCTCTCACCTCCTCCGCACCACCGCCTCCGTAATCATCACCGCGCCGCTGTCGGGGAAGTCCAGGCGGGCGAGGGAGTCGGCGAGGATCACGGCGCGACTGCTGCGGTCCGAGCTCACGCGACCCGGAGCGCGCTGCTTGGTGGGACGGAGGTGCGCGTCCAGCACGCCGTGCTTCGCATCCAGCACGGCACAGAGGATCGCGCCGCGATTCAATGGCTCGCGAAGCGAGAAGGGGCCGTAGGTGACGAGATTGCCCAGCGAATAGGCGATCAGCGACTCGTTGCGCCATTCGAGAGCGCGCACGACGTGCGGGCCGTGGCCCACGATCAGCTTCGCACCGGCGTCCGCGGCGGCGTGCGCGAAAGCCACCGGATTTCCGCGGCGCTCCTCGAAGTACACCTCCATGGTGTCGCGCGTGCGCTGAGCTGATCGTCCTTCGGCTCCGAGATGCATGGTGACCACGAGAAGCGGGTAGCGCGCCGCCGCTCGGGCCACGTGGCGCTTCACGGCAGCGAGGTCGCGCGGATCGGGGCCGGTCGACGTGCTGAAGCCGAGGAAGGCAACGGTGTCGCCACCGCGCGTTACGACCGGAGTCGCCAGCGTGTCCACGCCGGTCACGTGCACATGCGCGCGCTCCAGCAGCGCCACGGTGCGCTCCAAGCCGCGCTCCCCCGCATCGCGTGCGTGGTTGTTCGCGAGATTGCCCACTACCTCACCGCGCGAAGACAGGCGACGGAGCGCGGCGGCGGTTGCCGGCGGCTGACGCAGGGCGAAGCAGCCGCGTGCTCCGGGCTCGCATTTGGGCTTCTCCATCGGTCCACTCCCGATCGCGCCTTCGACGTTCACCAGCACGACGTCGGCGTCGCCGACGAGCGGCCCGAGCGGTCGCAGGACGACATCGGGATTGGGGAGCGCGGGCACTGGACGCCTCAACCACTCGGACATCTTCCCGGTCCAGGTGGTGTCGAGGTTGGTGCCAAGGGTGACATCGCCTCCGGCGCAGACGCGCACGCCGGCGTCGCCGCCGGCCCTCGGCGCGGTGGCTGCGGCCTGTCCGGCCGCGGGGGCCACCACTCCCCTGGTCGAGAGGAGTGCCGCCGCGAGGGTCGCCGAGCGAAGGAGACGTGCTCGGCCAGCGATCACGCGCGAGCTTCCTCTCCCTCCATGGGTAGCAGCGGCGACTGCGTGGGGAGCGAGATGACTGGCGCGCGCAAGGCGTCGAGCCCAGCGTTGGTCGCGGCTGCAGCGAGCGCCGTTGGATCGAGCGGCCTCGCGAGGAAGGGGAATCGGAAAACAGGAACTCCCGGGAGCGCGTCCGCCAGTGTGTCGGTGGTCCCGATGTCGAGATCTCCGCTCTGGTCGGCGTAGACCTCGTTGATCACCACGCCGCGGATGCGAAGGCCGGCTTCGCGCGCGGCCCGGGCGACGAGCAGGAGGTGATTCACGAGCCCCGGCCGGTCCGCGGCCACCACGAGCAGCTCCAGATTCCATCGCCGCGCGAGACGATCGAACGACATTCCCGGCGCCACCGGCACCAGGAGTCCGCCCGGGTCCTCCACTATCACGGTATCGCGCCCGGCGGCGAGACGGCTGAATGCGGCGTCGAGAAGCGAGATGGCACTCGCCGGGCGGGGCTCGAGGGCGGGCGCGGTCGGAGCATGCGGATCCAGTGGGGTGGCTGGGCAGACGTCATCGGGACAGTCCACTCCGCCGGCGGCGGCAAGCAGCAGGTCGGCGTCGCTCGCCTCATCTCCGTAGACGCCCTCGGCGTCCACTGGCTTCATCGCGGCCACGCGTAACCCATCGCGACGGAGCATCGTTAGCAGCGCCGCCGCGACAATCGTCTTTCCGACTCCCGTGTCCGTTCCCGTCACCGCGAGACGCATCATCGTGCCTCCTTACGAAGCGACGCGCCACGTCGACGCGACCGCTGCGTGCCACGAGTGAGATCCAGGATGCAACGTTGAGATTGCCGGCAAAGGCGAGCGGAGCGGGCCGGCGCGCAGTCCTTAACGTTGCAGCTTTTCCCCGCGAGCGAAAGGGGGGAGGAGAGAAGAAAGCAGGAAGCAGGAAGCAGGAACGGCAAGGAGACAGGAAACAGGAAACAGGAAACAGACAGGGCTCGTAGGGAGAGGAGCCACGCGCCTGGAGCCGTTCACTGCTTTCTGCTTTCTGCTTTCTTCCTTCCCCTCCCCGCCCCTGTCCGATTTCGGGACGGGCATTCCCAGATGCGGGCAGGGGGCACAGGTGGAGAGGCGAGATAACGCTAGATGTGACAACGCGTTAGGGTAGTTCGGGCGACGGCATGGGACTTCCCTAAGGGAGAGGGGCGAGCGGCGAAGGTGCCCTCCACATTCGATAGAGGAGAAAGGTCAGCTTGGATATCCCTCGTGAGCCACCGAGCAAGAAGAAGCGCTACGTGATCGGCGCCATAGCCATCGTCGCGGTGGTGGGAATCACCGCGGCGCTGAGCACGCTCGAGCCCGCCGCTCCGTCCGTCGACAGGGCGACGCTCTGGATAGATACGGTGCGGCAGGGACAGATGGTGGTGCAGGTTCGCGGACCGGGCACCCTCGTCCCCGAACAGATCCAGTGGATCTCGGCTACAACCGGTGGTCGGGTGGAGCAGATCCACGTGCGCCCCGGGACCAAGGTCGAAGCAAACACGCTGATCCTCGAGATGACCAACCCCGACGTTCAGCTCGAGGCGCTCTCCGCCGAGCAGCAGCTGAACGCCGCGCAGGCCGTGCTGGTGCAGCTCAAGTTGAACCTCCAGACCCAGAAGCTGGCGCAGGAGGCCGTGGTCGCTACGGCGCGCGCCGATTATCAGACCGCCAAGCGGCAGGAAGACGTCGCACTCGCCCTCGACAAGAAGGGGCTGATGTCGCCGCAGGAAGTGGGCAATGCCAAGGACCAGGCCACCCAGGCGGAAACGACCTTCAAGGTGGAAACCCAAAAGCTCGAGGAGTTGTCCAAGTCGGTGGACGAACAGCTAGCGCTGCAGAAGGAGCAGGTGGAGCGGCTGCGCGCCATCGCCCAGTACCAACGTAAGCGCGTGGAGTCGATGCAGGTCCACGCGGGTGCGGAGGGCGTACTCCAGGACATGGATCTGCAGCCCGGCCAGTGGGTTCAGCCGGGGACGCTGCTCTGCAAGGTGGCGCAGCCGGGTCGGCTGAAGGCGGTGCTGCGCATCCCGGAGACGCAGGCGAAGGATATCCAGATAGGTCAGGTGGCTTCGGTCGACACACGAAACGGGATCGTACCTGGTCACGTAATCAGAGTAGACCCGTCGGTGCAGAACGGCACGGTGACGGTGGATGTGGGTCTCGAAGGGAAGCTTCCTTCGGGCGCCCGCCCCGACCTGAGCGTCGACGGCACCGTCGAGATCGAGCGCCTCAAGGACGTGATGTACGTGGGCCGCCCCGCATACGGTCAGGCCGAGAGCACCGTGGGACTCTTCAAGCTCTCGCCGGACGGTTCGGAGGCGACGCGCGTGAACGTGAAGCTCGGCCGTGCTTCGGTGAACACCATCGTCGTCGAGCAGGGTCTCAACGTTGGCGACAAGGTGATCATCTCCGATATGTCCAACTGGGACTCGCAGGACCGCGTCCGCCTCAAGTGAACGACAAGCGCACTCCTCCCCTCACACTCCGATCCCGGATCTGACCATGCCCGCACAGCCAACATCTCACGCCGATAGCTCCGTCGCTCCCGGTACTTCGTTGCCGAACGGGAATGGCAATGGGCAGGCGCTCATCCGCCTCGATGGCATCAAGAAGGTCTTCTTCACGGACGAGGTGGAGACCCACGCGCTCGCCGGCGTGCATCTCGAGGTGAAGCCGGGTGAGTACCTCGCGATAGCGGGTCCTTCCGGATGCGGAAAGACGACGCTCCTGTCGATTCTCGGTCTGCTCGACACGCCGACCGATGGCGAGTACCTCCTCGACGGCCAGCCGGTGGCGAAGCTCACCGCGAGCCAGCGCGCGCGGGTTCGCAATCGTCAGATCGGCTTCATCTTCCAGGCGTTCAACCTGATCGGCGATCTCACCGTGTACGAGAACGTCGAGCTCCCGCTCACCTATCGCGGCATGGACTCCTCCGAGCGCCGCAAGCGCGTCACCGAGGCGCTCGAGCGCGTGGGGATGAGCCACCGCGTGAAGCACTACCCGGCGCAGCTCTCAGGCGGTCAACAGCAGCGCGTCGCGGTTGCGCGCGCCGTCGCGGGCGAGCCGCTCATCCTCCTCGCCGACGAGCCGACTGGTAACCTCGACTCCGTGAACGGCGAGGCCGTGATGGAGCTCCTCAAGGAGCTGCACAGCCAGGGCGCCACCATCTGCATGGTCACGCACGACCCGCGCTACGCCCGCCACGCCGACCGCTCCATACATCTGTTCGACGGCCGGATCGTGGAAGAGGAGCGCGGCAACCGCGAGAAGGCCGACGAGCAGCAGCTGAGAGAGAGCGGGTTCGAAGTGCAGTAAGGGAGGGGGGAGAAAGCAGAAAGCAGGAACAGCTAGAGGGTTCAGGGGGCAGGGGGCAGGGTTCAGGTACTACCCGGCGATCGGGATCTCTGCCCCGAGGCAGTTCCTGAACCCTGCCCCCTGAACCCTGAACCCTCGGGTTTTCACTGCTCTCTGCTCTCTCCACGCCCCTTCATCTCCCTTCCTCGCGATCGGAGGTCCATCGTGGACACGCTCCTACAAGACATCCGCTACGCTGCGCGCTCGCTGCGCCGGAGTCCCGGCTTCACCATCGTCGCCGTGCTCACGCTCGCGCTCGGGATCGGCGCCAACGCGGCGATCTTCAGTGTGGTAAACGGGGTGCTCCTCCGCCCGCTCGCGTATGCCAACCCGGACCAGCTGGTCATGGTCTGGGGACACAACGAGAACATCGGGAACGAGACGGCATCGCTCCCCGACTTCAAGGATTGGCGCGAGCGGAACACCGTCTTCGAGAGCATGGCGGCAGTTGCCAACACGCGCTTCGATGTGACGGGAGATGGAGAACCGGAGCGCGTAGACGCGGCGCTCACCACGGCCAACTTCTTCCACGTACTCGGCGTGACGCCGGCGCTCGGTCGCGCCTTCAACGCGGAGGAGGAGGCGAGCGGCCGCGATCGCGTGGTGGTGCTGAGCCACGGCTTCTGGGAGCGCCGCTTCGGCGCACGAGCCGACGCAGTGGGACGCTCGATAACGTTGAGCGGGATTCCCTACACGGTGATCGGCGTCGCGCCGGCCGGCTTCCGCTTCGGCAATCCGAGCGAGATGTGGGCGCCGCTGCGCACCGACACGACTCGCGGCCGTCGCGCGGATTTCCTCAACGTCGTAGCGCGGCTCGAGCCCGGCACCACCATGGACCAGGCGCAGGCGCAGATGACCACCATCGGTCGCGCGCTCGAGTCGCAGTACCCGGCGAGCAACACCGGTTGGAGGCCCGAGCTCGTGTCGCTCAAGGAGCAGCTGGTGGGTGATATCAGGCCCGCGCTCCTGGTATTCATGGGCGCCGTGGGACTGGTTCTGCTCATCGCCTGCGCCAACGTCGCGAACCTGATGCTGATGCGCGCCGCCGCCCGCGAACGCGAAATGGCGATTCGAGCCGCGCTGGGCGCCGGCCGGAAGCGGATAGTTCGACAGATGCTCACCGAGAGCACTCTGGTAGCGCTGACAGGCGGAGCGCTCGGATTACTGTTGGCGGTGTGGGGCGTGTCGTCGCTCGGAGCGGCGCAGACCACGCCCATCCCCCGACTCGATGAATCCGGGGTGGATGGCCGAGTTCTCGCCTTCACGCTCGTGCTGTGCCTCGGCACCGGACTCCTCTTCGGTCTCGCCCCTGCCCTTCGCCTCGGGTCCGGCAGGACGCAGGAGTCGCTGCGCGAAGGCGCGCGCGGTGCATCGGGTGGGATCGGGGTTCACCAGCTTCGCGGCGCGCTCGTGCTCGGTGAGGTCGCACTCGCGCTGGTATTGCTCGTCGGCGCGGGGCTTCTCATCCGAAGCTTCGATAGACTTTCGGACGTCAACCCCGGCTTCGACTCGCACTCGGTGATCTCCGCGCAGATCGTGCTCCCGCGCGTGCGCTACGCCGAAAGCAACAATCAGCTCGCGTTCTTCGACCAGCTTCTCCAGACCACGCGCGCGATGCCCGGCGTGGAGTCCGTCGCGCTGACCTCCGACGCACCGCTGAGTGGAGGCGGCAACTACCTCAGCTTCGAGGTCGCGGGCCGCCCGCCTGCCGCCGCGAACGTGGTGCAGGACGCGGAGGTCCTGGTCACGGGACCCGACTACTTCCGTACGTTGCGAATCCCGCTCCGTACGGGGCGCATCTTCACCGCGCAGGATGACGCGCGCGCTACCCGAGTGGCGATGATCAACAGCGCCATGGCGCGCCGCTACTGGCCCGGCGGCGATCCGATCGGCGCACGCATAACGCTCGGCGATCCGGCCGACAGCTCCTCATGGCGCACGGTGGTGGGCGTGGTGGGTGACGTGAGGCAGAACGCGCTCAACGACGACCCGTATCCGCAGCTCTTCCTTCCCATGGCGCAGACACCGCAGCGCGCCATGCTGCTGCTCGCGCGCACCGCCGGTAATCCCACGTCGCTGGCCGGCCCAATCCGCCGTGCGGTGACGGCGATCGACGCGGACCTTCCGGTGTCCGACATCCGCACTCTCGACGAGCGCCTCGACCAGTCCATTGCGCAGCCGAGAGTCAGCATGATACTGCTCGGGATCTTCGCTCTGATGGCGCTGGTGCTGGCCGCCGTCGGGATCTACGGCGTGCTCTCGTACACCGTCACGCAGCGCACCCGCGAGCTCGGGATTCGTATGGCGCTCGGCGCCGAGTCGAATAGCGTGATGCGACTGGTGGTCGGCCAGGCGATGATGCCGGCACTCATCGGTGTGGTGCTCGGTCTCGCGGGTGCGTGGGGTGCGACGCGGCTGATGTCGAGTCTCCTGTTCGGGGTGAGCGCAACCGATCCAGTGACGTTCATCGCGGTGGCACTCTTTCTTCTGGCAGTCGCCGCGCTGGCGAGCTGGATTCCGGCGAGGAGGGCGACGAGGGTGGATCCGCTGATTTCGTTGAGAGCGGAGTGACAGCGGGCCCGATGCGAGGGACGCACGATTTCGCCGCTTCGCTGGACGGGATTCAGTGTGAACTGTCCGTCCTCACAGCGCAATGAACGATTTCCTCCTCGACATCCGTGACGCGGCACGTTCGCTGAGGCGCAATCCGTGGTTCACGGCGACTGTAGTGATCATTCTCTCACTCGGGATCGGCGCGAACACCGCGATCTTCGGGCTGGTGAACGCCGTCATGCTCCAGCCACTGCCCTATCCGGATTCCGATCGGATCGTTTCGATCGCGGGCGGCAGCGGCGAGGTCATCGACGTCGAGACCGTACGCGCGGTGCTCGAGGAGCCGACTCACTCCTTCGGTGCTCTGGCGGCGTACGACGCTGACGGCGCCAACCTTACCGGTGGGGGCGAGCCCGAGCGGGTGAAGGGTAGCGGTGTCACATCGCAGTTCTTTCAGGTCATCGGGGTGAATCCCGCGCTCGGCCGTGCATTCTCGCCTGGCGAGTTCCGCGATAGCTCGGCTGGAGTAGTGATGATCGCGGACGGACTCTGGAAGCGCGACTTCGGCGCCGACCCGGCGATCATCGGGCGGACCATCAAGCTCGACGACCGCGGCTACGTTGTGATCGGTGTCATGCCAGCTGGCTTTGGCTATCCGCGGGGCGCCGACTACTGGCTGCCGCTCCAGTTGCCGCAGCCCGAGGCTGGCACTTTCTACTACACCTTCCTGGTCGGTCGCCTTCGCCCAGGCATACCGCTGGACGCCGCTCGTTCGGAGTTCACCTCGCTGCTGCATGCACATGCATCCGAGCTCCGCCGCGATTACGAGAAGAGCCCGGTCAGCATGGTGTCACTTCACGAGCGAATGTACGGCGACCTGAGGCCGGCACTGTCGATTCTGCTCGGGGCGGTCGGATGCGTGTTGCTCATCGCGTGCGCTAACGTCGCCAACCTCCTGCTCGCCCGCGCAGCGGGGCAACGTCGGGACCTCGCAGTGCGCGCGGCACTTGGTGCCGGTCGCGCGCGCCTGGTGCGTCAACTCCTCGTCGAGAGCGTCATGCTCTCTTTCCTTGGCGGGCTCCTGGGGCTCGTGATCGCCATGAATGCGCTCGACGTCTTCGCCGCCGCTGCGCCAGCGCGCCTCGCACGCGTACCGGCAGTGACGTTGGACGGTCGGGTTCTGCTATTCGCCTTTGCCGCGTCGCTATCAACCGGGCTGCTTTTTGGGCTGGCACCCGCATTCTCCATCGCTCGCAGCAACCTCAATGACATTCTCAAGGACGGAGGATCGAGGCGATATGCCGGGGGCGGGAGCGGCAATCCAAGGCGCGTGCTGGTCGCCGCCGAACTGGCGATCGCCGTCGTGCTATTGATCGGTGCAGGTCTTCTGGTGAAAAGCTTCGTCCGCTTCAGCAGCGTCGAATCCGGATTCCAGAGCAACGATGTCCTCCGAGCCAGCATCACGCTTCCCTCTGCACGCTACTCGAATCCGGCTCTCAGCGAAGCCTTCTTCCGTGATGCACTCGCCCGCATACGTGAAATCCCCGGAGTGGAAGCGGCCACGCTCTCCGACATATCACCGCTGGGTGGATCGGTAATGACGAGGACGAGGACCACTGACTCGGCTGGGATGGTGAAGAGGAGCCCGATGATCGCGGTCGGAACGGTGGCGACCGATTACTTCCGCACGTACCGGATCCCGCTGCTGACCGGGCGTGATTTCACAATTGCCGACGGAGCGACGGCGCCGCGGGTCGCCGTCGTCAACGAGTCACTGGCGCGCTACTTCTTCGAGGGCAAATCGGCGATCGGCGAGCAACTGTCCATCGGCGCGTCGGCGCCCTACACCATCGTGGGCGTTGTGGCCGACGTGAGGATGGGTGCACCCCGCCCCGCCTCGCCTCCGGCCGTCTACTTCCCGTCAGCGCAAAGTGATCCTTCGCGATACGGCACCATCAGCGTGCGTACGCGGTCCGATCCACTCGCTCTGGTTCCGTCCTTGCGCGCGGCTGTGCGATCTGTCGACCCGGAACAACCGATCGCAAACGTCACGACCATGGACGAGGTCCTCTCGGAATTCATGGCTCCCCGCCGCTTCAACGCCCTGCTCCTCGGCTCGTTCGCGGCTCTGGCGCTGACGCTTGCTGTGTTGGGGCTCTACGGCGTCATCTCGTATATCGTCACACAGCGCACGCGCGAAATAGGGATCCGCATGGCGCTCGGCGCCGACCGTCGCGATGTAGTGCAGGCGGTGTTACGACAGGGTATTGGGCTGGCGGTGGCCGGTGTGATCCCCGGCATTGCGGCCGCGCTCGCGCTCAGGAAGCTGCTCGCCGGTCTACTCTTTCGCGTGGAGAGCGGAGACCCGATGGTGTTCGCGGTGGTCCCGCTTGTACTCCTCTCGGTGGCCGCACTGGCGATCGTGATTCCGGCGCGCCGCGCCAGCCGCGTCGACCCGACAGTGGCGTTGAGGGCGGAGTAGTGATGGCCAACCGTCACTCTGCCCCGCTTCGCCGATCAGAGCGGGCGGAAGAGCTCCTCGAGGGAGAGCGTAAATGGCGCGGATGCACCGGCCGGCTGCCAGGTGAGCGACTCGCGCTCCACGAGAGGAAAGACAGCGTCATCGAGATACTGGTACAGCTCCGCGAGAAGACGTCCGACCACCAACTGGTGCCATGGTCGTGGTCCAGGGCTCACAAGGAGCTCTCCGTGCACGGTCTCGTAGCGCGGCCAGTGGCGCGGCTCGCGAGCATTGAGCTCGCGGACCATGTCGCCCGAGTAGAAGTCGATCGTGGCGGCCATACCCACACGATCACCTCGGCGGTGGTACAAGTGCAAGTCCCGGACACGCGCCACGATGGCGTCTTGCTGTGCGGGCAGCATCCTCTCTTCAGCGCGACCCCCACCGATGCAGCGCATGCACTCCGACGCGCCTCGGCGGTCCGGCTCCCTACCGACCAGAGTGCCTCGTCATGACATCTCTCACGCAGGATTTCCGTTACGCCGCGCGCTCGCTGCGCCGCAGTCCTGGTTTCACCATCGTCGCCATCGTGACGCTCGGCCTCGGACTCGGTGCCGCGGCCGCGATCTTCACGCTGCTGAACGGGGTAGTGCTGCAGCCGCTACCCTACAGAAATCCTGGCCGCCTGGTGGATATCGTGACTCGCTGGCCCGGCGTTCGGGCGGACATGCGGTACGGTATCTCCCCCGCGAACTACTTCTACTTCCGCGATCACAGCAGGACGCTGGAGGACGTGGGCGTGTATGCGGCCGGCGAGTTCACCATCACCGGCAACGACCACCCCGAGCGCGTACGCGTGGCCGCGGCGAGTCCCGGAGTGCTGAAGGCGCTCGGTGCGAAGCCCGCGCTCGGAAGGATCATCACGGTCGACGATGATCAGCCGAGTACGGCGGCGCCGCGCAACCCCGCGCCCGGTCCCGCTGCGCCGGTCGCCGTGTTGAGCCACGATTTCTGGCAGCGGCGCTACGGTGGCGACCCGCGCGTGATCGGCCAGACGATCACGATAGATGCACAGTCGATCCCCATAGTCGGCGTGCTCGAAGCCGGCGTGCAGCTCCCGGATCGCGACATTGATGTTTGGCAGCCCATAGGTCTCAATCCCGCCGCGCCCGCAACCAACTGGCATACGTTCGACGCCATCGCGCGCCTTCGCCCAGGGGTCACTCTCGACCAGGCGCGCTCCGAGCTCGCCACGATCAGCAGTCGCGTGGTGGAGCTATTCCCCAGCGCGTACGACGACGCCTTCATGAAGGACACCGGCTTTCGCTTCGATGTCGAATCATTGCGCGCGATGGTACTCGGCGATGTGGGCCGTTCGATCTGGATCCTCTTCGGCACGGTGGGAGTGGTGCTGCTCATCGCCTGCTTCAACGTCGCGAATCTGTTCCTGGCGCGAACGGAAGGGCGCCAGCATGAGACGGCGATCAGGCTGGCGCTGGGTGCGCGTCCGGCGCAGCTCGCGCGACACTACCTTACCGAGAGCGTCCTCCTCGCGTCGCTCGCCGGGGTGCTCGGGATCGCGTTCGCGTGGGCTGCCGTTCGACTCCTGCTCGCGTTCTCTCCCGACTGGATCCCGCGACTCGGCGCCGTGCGGCTGGGTTGGGAGACGGTAGCGTTCACCGCCGTCGTCGCGTTCGCCGCCGGGATCACGTTCGGGCTTTTCCCCGTCTTTGCCGCACGCAGCGCGGCGGGCGAAGCGCGCGCCGGCGGCGCGCGCGGATCCACCTCCACCCGGCATCAGCACGCATTCCGCGGGACGCTCGTAGTGGTTCAGATGGCACTCGCGCTCGTCCTGCTCGCATCGGCGGGGCTCATGCTGCGCAGCTTCTCGAAGCTGCGCAACGTGAGTCCGGGGATCCGGCCGGACGGCGTTCTCACCATGGAGCTGCACCTCCCATCCCAGCGCTACGACAGCGACGAGCGGGTCGGCGCCTTCTACCACGAGCTCACGAATCGCCTCGAATCGCTCCCCGGAGTACGCCACGCTGGCGTGACTACCCAGCTCCCACTGACCAGCAGCGACCTCGGATGCTCGGCGCTGTTCGTGGAGGATGACCCTCCCGCGCCCGACAAGAATCCGCCCTGCCTCGGTACGAGCACGGTGTCACCCGGCTACTTCGAGTCGATGGGTATTACCGTTCGCGGCCGCACTCCCACCTGGTCCGACGTGGAGAGTCTCAGCGGCGCGGTGGTCGTGAGCAGAGCGCTCGCCGAGCGCCTCTGGCCTGGCCAGGATCCCATCGGAAAGGGGATCCGAGGCAACGGGTGGGGAAGACCATTCTATCGGGTGGTGGGCGTCACCGATGACGTGCGTTACACTGGCCTCGACAAGCCGCCGGCGGAGATGGCGTACTTCCCACTCCTGCCGATGAAGGATGCGTCGCTCTGGAGTCCTCCGCGCTCGGCAACGCTCACCGTGCAGAGCTCGAGCGCTCGTCCCGAGCAGCTCGCGGCCACGGTGCGCCGCACCCTCGCGGACATCGACGCCGACATACCGCTGGCAAACGTCCGCACCATGGACCAGGTCGTAGCGAAGTCGATGGCGCGCACGTCGCTCACGATGCTTCTGCTCGCGATCGCGGGCGGGATGGCACTCGTGCTGGCCGCGGTCGGACTGTACGGGGTGATCTCGTACATCGTGGGCAAGCGCACGCGCGAGATCGGCATCCGGGTGGCGCTCGGTGCACAGATCACTCAGGTGGTTCGTGGAGTTGCTTTCCAGTCGCTCCGGCTCGCCCTGCTCGGCGTCGTCGCGGGTGTGGTGACCTCGCTTTTCGTCACGCGGCTGATTCGATCGATGCTCTTCGAGGTGAGTCCCAACGACCCCGTCGTGCTCCTGGGCGTGTCGCTCGTACTCATCGCCGTCGCGCTCGCGGCCAGCTATCTCCCGGCGCGCCGGGCCGCGAAGATAGATCCCGTCATAGCGCTGCGGGCCGAATAGGAGAAGCCGATGAACACGATCCTTCGCGACGTTCGCTACGCGCTTCGCGCGATGCGCCTCAGCCCGTCGTTCACCTTCATAGCGGTTTTCTGCCTGGGGCTCGGCATCGGTGCCACGAGCACGATCTTCGGGATCGTGGACGTGCTCTTCTTCCGGCCGCCGCCGGGCGTGGCCGACCCGGCGTCCATAGTTCGCCCGTACATCGAGCGCGATACCGGCGCCGTGCAGACCACGGTGGGTGGGAATGATCGAGTGTCGTTCCCGGACTACGTCGACATGCGCGACAACAACCGGACGCTGAGCGGGTTGGCCGCCTTCACCAACGTCGCGTTGAGCGTCGGCCGCGGCGACGAGGCACATAGCGCGGACGGCGTGGAGGTCACGGGCAACTACTTCAACGTGCTCGGCGTACGCCCGGCGCTCGGTCGCTTCTTCGTGGCCGAGGAGGATGCCGGACCGGGATCGCCGCTCGCGGTGGTGATCAGCCACGACTACTGGCAGCGGATGTACGGCGGCGACCGCGCGATCCTCGGGAAGAACATTCTGGTAGATGGTCACGAATACCCGATCGTCGGTGTCGCACCAGACGGCTTTCGCGGTATCGACCCGGGTGTCATCGATCTCTGGGTTCCCTTCGCGCAGGACGAGAAGCTGGGGCACAGCGAGACGGCGCTGACTACGCGCTTCTCTGTGATGTACCAGACGGTGGGTCGCCTGGCACGCGGCGCGACGCGCGAATCCGCGGCCTCGGATCTCGGAGCGATCGTGCGGCACGCCGCCGAGTCGACGCCGGCGCTCGACCCAACTCCCGAGGTGAAGCTCGGCCCGATCTTCTCCGCTCGCGGGCCAGTGCCGTCGAACCAGGCGAAGCTCTCACGCTGGCTCGCGCTGGCTGCCGCGCTTCTCCTCGCCATAGCGTGCGCGAACACCGCCAACCTTCTCCTCGCGCGAGCCGCGGGGCGGCGGCGCGAGATCGCGATCCGTCTCTCCATAGGGGCTGGCCGCTCGCGCATCGTGCGACAGCTTCTCACGGAGAGCGTGCTCCTGGCGCTGTTCGGCGCCGTGCTCGGTGTCGTGCTCGCCTCGTGGGGAACCGGCATCGTCCCTGCGGAAGGGCTGCCGCGGCTCGACTTCTTCGCGCGCGGTCGCGTTCTCTGGTTCGCGGTGATCGCGGCGGTGACGTGCGGAGTGATCTTCGGCCTGGCACCGGCCATCTCGGCCACGCGCGCCGATCTCTCGATCGCGTTGAAGCAGGGGGTGCGTGAAGGCGCCGACCGCCGCTCGCGGCTCCGCTCGGCCCTGATGGTGGTGCAGGTCGCGCTCGCGGTGGTGCTTCTTTCCGGTGCGGGGCTCTTCGTGCACAGTCTGCGCAACGTGCAGTCGATCGATCCCGGCTTCGATGTGGATCACATGCTGCGCGTTTCGATCGATCTGAAGACGGCCGGTTACTCGGACACGGCGAGAGCGGAGCTCTACTCCCGCGCCGTGGACGCCTTGCGCGAGACACCAGGAGTTCGTGGTGCGGCAATCACCACCATGACGCCGCTGAGCGGAAGCATGTACATAACGGGATTCCGCGTTCCCGGCTTCGACGATCCAGCCACGAGCGACCCATCCCTCAACATCAGGAGGATGATGTCGGGGGACTACCCGCTCTCGGTGAGCGTAGGGTCGGGATATTTCGGCGCTGTCGGCACGCCGGTTCTCGAGGGGCGCGACTTCGCGCCGAGTGATCGCGGTAGAAGCCAGCCGGTAGCGATAGTCAACCAGCGCTTCGCGAAGCACTACTGGCCGTCCGCCAGTCCGATAGGGCAGTGCATCGACATCGGCGACGCGAACGAAGCCAAGTGCTATACGGTAGTGGGCGTCGCCGCCGATGCGAAGTACGTACAGGTCGAGGAGGACGGCCGCCCAGCGTTCTTCGTACCCACCGCCCAGATGTCAGGGAACCAGGATCGCTACATTCTCGTGCGAACCTCCGGCGACCCGTTGGCCGCGATTCCGAATGTGCGCGCCACGTTGCAGCGACTCGCAGCAAATCTCCCGTACGTGAACGTCCAGACGCTGTCCGATGTGCTCCGCCCGCAGCTTCAGCCCCGCCGGCTCGGCGCGGCGCTGTTCGGCGCCTTCGGTATCCTCGCGCTGGCCCTCGCGGCGATAGGGCTCTACGGTGTGATATCGTACGCGGTCGCTCAGCGCACGCGCGAGGTGGGGATCCGTCTCGCGCTCGGTGCGCAGCCCGCGCAGGTTCTTCGCCTCGTGGTGCGGCAGGGAGTGCTGCTCACCGTGCTCGGTCTCGGGATCGGCATCGCTGGCGCGCTCGTCGGAGCGCGGCTAATAGCGCACTTCCTCTTCGGGGTCAGTGCCACCGACCCGATCACCTTCGCCGGCGTCTGCGTGGCGCTCGGAGCGGTCGCCGCGCTGGCGAGCTACATCCCAGCGCGGAGAGCGGCGCGAGTGGACCCGATCGTAGCGCTGCGATCGGAGTAGCAAAGGAGCGTGTTCGATTGCGGGATAGGCGATCCCGCAATCGGACAACCGCTCGCTCGCGGACGACCGAGCCGCATGTTGCATCCCGTTATGGCGCAACCACTTCGCTCGCGCACCCGGCTGGCACGACCCTTCCCTAGTACGCTGTCGGTCGCGGGAGAGAACCGCCACCCAGATCGCACATCTTACTGATGCGCGCTCGTGTGCGCGATGCGTGCGACCGCGTCTGCTAACGGAGATCTCACGGAGCCCCGAGCATGGACAGGATACTGAGCGACATCCGCCTCGCGCTGCGCCGTCTGCGCCGCACACCCGGCTTCACTCTCGTGGCGGTGCTCACGCTCGCATTGGGGATCGGCGCGAACACCGCGATCTTCAGCGTGGTGAACGCCGCGCTCCTACGTCCCCTCCCCTATCCGGACGCGCAGAGAATCGTGCAGCTCTACGCCACGCGAGATGGCGACGTGAGCACGGTCTCACCGCCCGACTTCACTGACTGGCGCGAGCAGGCCGGCGTCTTCCAGGGCATGGCAGCGTTCAACAGCGGCTCCGACTTCACCCTCACCGGGACCGGCGCGCCCGAGCGAATGGCGGGTGCGCAGGTGACGGCGGACTTTTTCTCGGTGCTCGAGACCCCACCAGCCGTCGGGAGAGGCTTCACGCCGAGCGATGCAGTCGTGGGCCAGAACAAGGTCGTGATCCTGAGCTACTCCCTCTGGCAGCAGCGCTTCGGCGGCCGCCCGGACATCGTTGGCCAGTCGATGGAGCTGAACAGGGTGCGTTACACGGTGGTGGGTGTGATGCCGCGCGACTTCGAGTATCCGCAGGGAGCGAGACTGTGGACACCGCTGACGTTCACCGCCGAGGATCTGGCCACTCAGCGCGGCGCGCACTACCTCTTCGTCATCGCCCGCCTGCGGCCCAGCGTGTCGATCGAGCAGGCCCAGGCCGCGATGCGCGCGGTCTCGGAACGGCTCGCCTTGCAGTATCCGAAGACCAACAAGGAGTGGCGTGCCACGGCGGTGCCGATGCGCGAAGCTCTGGTGGGCGATGTTCGACCCGCGCTCCTCATTCTCCTCGGCGCGGTCGGTCTGGTACTTCTCATCGCCTGCGTCAACGTCGCCAACCTGCTACTGGCTCGCTCCATGGCGCGCGGCCGCGAGCTCGCGATCCGCACCGCTCTCGGTGCCGGACGCTCGGCGATCGTACGCGGCATACTCACGGAGAGCGTGCTGCTGGCCGTGCTGGGCGGAGCGGCGGGGCTGGTGGTGGCCACGTGGGCGACATCCGCTCTCGTAGCGCTCCAGCCGGACGCAATCCGCGGACTGGGACCGGTGAGAATCGACGGCACAGTGCTCGGCTTCACCATCCTCCTCGTACTCCTCACGGGATTTCTGTTCGGGCTCCTTCCCGCCCTGCAGGCATCGAACATCGCCGACGTGAGCGGCCGCCTCAAGGAAGGCTCGCGATCGGCCACGGGCGGCCGTGAATGGTGGCGTGCCCGCGGCGTGCTCGTGGGAGTGGAGATGGCGCTCGCGGTGATGCTGCTCGCCGGCGCCGGGCTGCTCATCCGCAGCTTCGTCCGTCTGGTGCAGACCGATCCCGGCTTTCGGACCGAGCACATTCTCACCTTCGACCTCTCGCTCCCCGACGCGAGCTACCCGAAGCCCGAGCAGAGCGACGCGTTCTTCACCCGGTTGCTCACCGACGTGCGCGCTCTTCCCGGCGTCGAGGACGCGAGCGGCATCTACGGCATGCCTCTCACCGACTTCAGCTACCAGATCTCCGTTCATTCGCTGGACGGGCGCGTGCTCTCGTCGGATGAACAGGACGCGCTCGCCTCGCCTCAGATTCGCGTCGTCGCGCCCGACTACTTCGATGTCCTGGGCATCCGCACGCTCCACGGGCGATCGATCACCGACGTCGACAACGCGACCGCGCCACGCGCGGTGGTCGTGAACCAAACGGCTGCCCGGCTGTACTGGCCAGGAGAGGAGGCCGTGGGCCGCGATATCACGATCGGTACCAGCCTGGGCCTCGGCCGCGGGCGGGCGGGCGGAACGGTGGTCGGCGTGGTAGCAGATACGAAGGACTTCGGGCCGGGCGAGACGACGAAGCCGGAGCTCTTCCTGTCGCACAGCCAGATGCCGGTGACGTTCATGAGCATCGTCGTGCGCACGACGTCGCCCAACAGCGACGCGCTTCTGAGCTCGATCCGGGAACGGCTCCGCGCCATCGACCCGAACGTCCCCATCTACCAGGCACGCACCATCGATCAGCTCCTGGGCGAATCGGTCGCCAGGCCGCGCTTCTACATGCTGCTCCTGGGTGCGTTCGCGCTCTGCGCGCTCGTGCTCGCGGCCATCGGTATCTACGGCGTGATGGCGTACGTGGTGGGTCAGCGCACCCACGAGATCGGTGTACGCATGGCTCTGGGTGCGCGAGGAACGCAGGTGCTGCACGAAGTGGTGGCGCGCGGGATGCGTCCGGCGGTCGTGGGGCTCGTCTTGGGGCTAGCGGGCGCCCTCGCGCTCACGGGTGTGCTCTCGAAGCTGCTCTACGGGGTGAGCGCCACCGATCCACTCACCTTCGTCGGAGTCGCGATAGTGCTCGGTGCCGTGGCGTTGCTGGCGAACTGGATCCCCGCGCGCCGGGCAGCGCGCGTGGACCCGGCCATCGCTCTGAGAAGCGAATAGCGCAGGTATGACAGTGCTGCCCGGCGTGGCCCACGCTCACCGGAGGGTACGATGATCGAGAACGTGCTGCTGGATGCGCGTCAGGCCTTTCGTGCCTTGCGCCGAAGCCCGGGATTCACCGCGGTGGCCGTACTCACCATCGCGCTCGGGATCGGCGCCACCACGACGATCTTCAGCATCGTGAACGCCGTGGTGCTGCGCCCGCTCCCCTTCCACGATCCCGGCCGGCTGGTGCGCGTGTGGGACGTGAGCCCGCATGGCAGCGAAGGCCCGGCGTCCGACGCGACGTATCTCGACGTGCGAGAACGGAATCGCTCTTTCCTGGAGATGGCTGCGTTCAGCGACACGAAGCGCAGCCTCGTGCTCACCGGCGGCTGCGCGCCTGGCGCCAGCGAGTGCGAGCCGGTGCGATTGCAGAGCGCCGCGGTCACGTCGAGTCTCTTGCCCCTCCTCGGCATCGCTCCCGCGCTCGGCCGCACGTTCACCACGATGGAGGATCGGCAGGGCGGCGACAGTCGGGTCGTCGTGATCGGGCACGATCTCTGGGCGCGTCGCTTCGGCTCGGACCCGGGGCTCGTCGGTCGTGATGTGACGCTCGATGATCGGCGCTACACCGTGGTCGGCATCATGCCCGACAGCTTCGCCTTCCCGAATCCCGCGGAGCTGTGGGTGCCGCTGGTGCTCGACCCCGCCCGCGATCGCGACGAGCACGATCTCACGGTAATCGGTCGCCTGGGCCCGGGCATCACGCTCGACCGAGCCAGCTCCGATCTCCAACGAGTGGCCGAGTCGATCGGCACCGAGCATCCGCGCACCAACGCCGGCTGGAGCGTACGTGTCGCGAGCTTCGGCGACTGGATGATCGGCCCGCGCCTCGAGCGCGCGGTGTTCGTCCTCTTCGGAGCGGTGGGCTTCCTCCTCCTGATGGCGTGCGCCAACATCGCGAACCTGTTGATCGCGCGCGGGAGCGCACGGCAGGCGGAGATCGGGATTCGCGCTGCACTTGGAGCGAGCCGCGCACGACTCGCGAGGCAGCTCCTCACGGAAAGCTGTCTGCTGGGATTCCTCGGCGCGGCGGTGGGACTCGGCATCGCATCGTGGTCCATCGCGCTCGTACGCACGCTCGGGCCGGCAGACGTACCACGGCTCCGCGATGTGGCCATGGACTCGCGCGTACTCGGCTTCACGCTGCTCCTCGCACTGCTGACAAGCGTGCTCTTCGGCCTCGCACCTGCCGTGCGCGCTTCGCGGGTGGATCTCCACTCGACGCTCGAGCACGGCACGCGCCGCACGACATCGCGCGGTCGCGCGCGCATTCGCAGCGTTCTGGTCGTGGTGCAGGTGGCGCTGGCCATGGTGCTGCTCGTCGGAGCGGGTCTGATGTTCGGAAGCTTCCTCCGACTGCAGGCGGTGCCAACGGGATATGACATCGCGAACGTCCTCACAGTCCCGATCGAGCTTCCCGGGGAGCGTTACTCCGACCAGCAGCGCAGCGCGTTCTTCGAGAATGTGCGCGCCAGAGTCGCCGCCATCCCGGGCGTTCGATACGTGGGTGCGACGAGCACCGATCCGCTCCGTCAGTGGGGCTTCAGCAACGATGTGACCCCGGAGGATCGCGCTGCGAGTGCGCCCGCAGGCGGCTTCATGCAGGCCGGGTGGCGCAGCGTCACGCCGGGCTACTTCCGCGCCATGGGGATACCGCTTCTGCAGGGGCGAGTGCTGACCGAGTCCGACGGTGCAACGAGCGAGGAGCCCGTAGTGATCACGCGAAGCATGGCGAGCCGCCTCTGGCCGGGTGAGGATGCCATCGGCAAGCGACTCTTCTGGGGCGGGACTGACGGCACACCGCACACGGTGGTAGGTGTGGTAGGCGACATCCGGGATGTGCAACTCGATGCCGAGCCGGAGCCGCTCATGTTCCTCCCGTATCGCGCAGTTGCAGTGCCGGGGATGACCCTGGTCATCCGTACCTACGGCGCTCCGTCGAGCGTCGCGGCCGCGGTGCGGCGTGAGATCCGGGCCGCGGACCCGCTACTCCCGCGCCCGGAGATCGGCACGCTCTTCGATAACAGGGCCGCTGCCGTGGCCCAGCCGCGCTTCAGGATGCTCCTGCTCGGCGGGTTCGCGGCGGCCGCGCTCCTGCTGGCGACGCTGGGCGTCTACGGTGTGATGGCCTTCGCCGTCAGCCAGCGGACGCGTGAGATCGGCGTGCGCATCGCGCTCGGAGCGCACGCGCGCCGTGTCTTCGCCCTGGTGCTGAAGCAGGGAATGGTGCTCGCGGGCGTCGGAGTGCTCGTGGGGCTCGCCGGGGCGCTCGCTCTCACACGCGTTCTGCGGAGTCTCCTGTTCGGGATCAGCGCCACCGATCCGGTGGTGCTCATCGCGGTGGCGATCCTCCTGGGCGTCGTGACGATGATCGGCGCGTATCTCCCGGCCAGACGCGCGGCGCGGATAGACCCCGCTGTAGCACTCAGGGAAGAGTGACGTCCGCCTGCGAGGTGTCCGATATTGCTCGTCCGTCGACCGATTTCGTGCCGGGGATCGCCCACCCAGGTTAACTTTGCAGATACCACCGCTACGCTCGCCGGCGTCGCGGCCACCAACCTCACGAGGTACGAGTGATGGCATCGCTCAAGTCGCTGTTCACCGGCGGGTCGACTCCCGCTCCCGCATCCGAGCCCGCGTCCGCACCCGGCACCGCACCGGCACCTCAGTCGGTAGGCGCGCCGGAGTCGCAGCTGATCTCCGTGCGCAACATCGAGAAGTCGTACCCGGTGGGGAATGGACGGAGCTACGTGCTGAGACGCGTGACCTTCGACGTCCGCCCCGGCGAGTTCGTATCGATCATGGGGCCGTCGGGTGCTGGCAAGTCGACGATCCTCAGCATTCTGGGCATGCTCGATGGCGACTGGAGCGGTGAGTTCTACTTCGTCGGGCATCCGGTGCACGCGATGTCGAACCGCGAGCGCGTGGCGCTCAACAAGCAGTACATCGGCTTCGTCTTCCAGCAGTACCACCTCATCGACGACCTCACCGTCGCCGAGAACCTGGACATCCCGCTCTCCTACCGGAACGTGAAGAAGAGCGACCGCCAGGCGATGGTCGCCGACACGCTCGACCGCTTCAACATCGTCGGCAAGAAGGATCTCTACCCGCGGCAGCTCTCCGGCGGCCAGCAGCAGCTCGTCGGCGTCGCCCGCGCGGTGATCGCGAGCCCCAAACTGATCCTCGCCGACGAGCCCACCGGCAATCTCCACTCCAGCCAGGGCGCCGAGATCATGGAGCTCTTCACGAAGCTGAACCAGCAGGGCGCGACGATAATCCAGGTCACCCACTCTGACACCAACGCGGCCTACGGGAACCGGATCATCAATCTGAAGGACGGATGGATCGTGTAAGGTGCTAAGGAAACAGGAAACGGGGAACAGGAAACAGGTAACTGCCTCGGGGTAGAGGAGTCTCTCCCCAGGAGCCGGTACCTGTTTCCTGTTTCCTGTTTCCTTACTTCCCCTCCGTCAGCCTGTGCATCAGCACCGCCGCGCGCTTCGTCAGGGGAGCCAGCATCCGGAGGTCGGCGGTTTCCTTCTCGGTGTGGTCGTCGTGACCGGAGAGGCCGAGGCCATCGATGGACATGGGGACCAGGTTCGCGACGAAGGCGACGTCGGCGGCGCCGGCGCGAGAGGGATCCACTGCTTCCACGGGGCCGAAGCCGAGGTCGCGGCTCGCCTGGTCGTACATGGCGAGGAGGCGCTTGTTGCCGTCGGTGGGGGCCATCGGCGGATAGCCCTCGAGGAAGGTGATCTCGGACTTCGTGTTCGGGAGGGACTTCGAGGCGATCGTGCGCATCGTCTGCTGCGCGCGCTCGAGCTGCTCAGGACTGATGGCGCGTAGATCGCCGCCCACCTCCACATGCTCTGCCACTACGTTGTGCTTCCCCGCGGCAGTACCTTCGGTGAGCGTAGTGTCGAGACCTACCATCGTACCGCCGACGATCACGCCGGGGTTGAAGGTGAGGTACCTCTCGCCCGCTAGCTTCTTGTAGAACTCGTCGAGTACGCGGCTCGCCTCGAAGACCGCGCCAGCGCCCACGCTGGGCGTGAAGATCTGCGACGAGTGCGCCGGCGTGCCGGTGCTCTTCAGGAGCCAGGAGCCCGCGCTGCGTCGCGAGATCACGGCGGTACGCGGGTCGGCCGCGCCATCCTCGAAACCGAGCGCCGCGGCGGCGCCCTGAGCCGCGTCGGTGAGCGCGCGGCGCGCCTCGGAGAGCGGCGCACCAGAGTCCTCCTCATCACCGTCGAACACGACGACGATGTTCATCTTGTCGAGGAGCCCCGCGTCCTTCAGCGCACGAAGGGCGTACACCACGATGACATCGCCGCCCTTCATGTCGATGATCCCCGGTCCGCGCGCCGTGGAGTCGTCCAGCCGCTCGAACTTCTGAAACGGACTCTCGGGTGGAAACACCGTGTCGAGATGGCCTATCAGAAGGAGCTTCGGACCTGGACCCGGATGCTCCGCGACGAGATGCCCCGCCCTTCCGAACGCCGACCCATCCACCCACCTGGTGGTGAAGCCGAGCGAATCGAACTGCGCCCGGAACACGTCGCCTACCTGGCGCACCCCAGCGAAGTGCATCGTCCCGCTGTTCATGTTCACAACGCGGATGAGAAGCTCGAGCGCTGCCTCGTTGTGCGCGTCGACCGCGCTCGCGATCTTCCGCTCGACCTTCGACAGCGACCCCTTCCCCTGCGCCGCCGCCGGCCCCACGATCGCCCCGAGCGCGAGGACGAGTGCTAGTGGTAGAGTTTGTGTACGCATGGAGGGAAGATAGTGGAGAGACGGCAGGAAGCAGGAACTGGAAGGAAAGAGGAAACAGGGGACAGGAAACAGGGGACAGGAAAAAGGAAAAAGGAAACAGGAAACAGGTACCGTCTCGTGGGGAGAGAGCTCTCTACCCCGAGGCAGTTACCTGTCCCCTGTTTCCTGTCCCCTGTTTCCTCTTTCCTATTTTCCCACATCCCACCACCCCGTCCCAGAACCGAACACCCGTACTGGCTGCGGGTAACATAAGGTGTTATGCTGCCGGGACTTATATCTGAGGTCGACGGGTACGCCGATTGCCTCCAACGGCAGAGAATCGCACCGCTGACGCCGTCCGTACCACTGTCGAACGCCGCCTCCAGCCAATCATGATCGCTGAACCACGCCCCACGATTCTCATCGCCGACGACCAGCTCGATGTGCTCGAGGCACTCCGTCTGATGCTCAAGGCGGAGGGCTTCCAGATAGAGACCGCTCGCTCGGTGGCCGCCATCCTCGCGGTGGTGGAAACGCGCGACCTCGACGCGGTCATCATGGACCTCAACTACACGCGCGACACCACGTCGGGGCGCGAGGGGCTCGACCTGATCCCGAAGATCACCGCGCTCGAGCCCAACCTTCCG
>DATCXR010000496.1:0-7806 GCA_036565685.1 Gemmatimonadaceae bacterium | reverse complement strand
CCGCCAGTGGCTCCGGCTCCGCGCAGGCGCCTCCGCGCCTGTCGGCCGCCGGCGACACCGTCCGCTGGTCGCTCCCCTTCAGCGGCGCTCCCGCGCGCGTGCGCGAGCTGGTGGGCGGCTACCCGATGCTCCTGCGCGATGGCAAGCACGTCTTCGAGAACACGAAGGCCATCCTCTCCGGCTTCTCCGTCACCCAGCACCCACGCACCGCCGTGGCGACGCTCGCCGACAGCTCCCTCCTGATCATGGCCGTCGACGGCCGCAGCGAAGCCTCGAAGGGGATGTCGCTCACCCAGCTCACCGACTTCCTCGTCGCACTCGGCGCCGTGAACGCGCTGAACCTCGATGGCGGCGGCTCCACAGTGATGATCGTGGGCGATTCGATCGTGAATCACCCATCCGACAAGGAGGGAGAGCGGGCCGTAGCGAATGCGCTGGTGGTGCTGGGAGGAAAGAGGTAGAAGGAAACAGGGAGCAGGGAACAGGAAACAGGTACCGGCTCCCGCGAGTAGAGCCCCATACGCCGAGCCGGTTCCTGTTTCCTGTTGCCTGCTCCCTGTTTCCTTTCCCTTCCATCCCCTCCCTCTATCTCTCCCTAGAAGTCATACCTCACTCCCAACTGCGCCTGCCTCGGCGCGTAGACTCCGTTCGGGGTGCCGAAGTTGGTGAAGGGGGTGCCGGTGGCATCGGCGGCGCGGCCGAAGAAGCCGGCGTAGTTGTCCCAGTTGAAGATGTTGAAGGCTTCGGCGCTCACGGAGAAGGAGCGTTCGCCGCCGAGGCTGAAGGACTTGGTGAGACGGAGGTCCACCGTGCGGTACATGTTCTTCCAGCTGCTGGAAGGGCGTAGGGTGCGGTCGCCCTTTCCGTTCAC
Organism: Gemmatimonadaceae bacterium; assembly: GCA_036565685.1. Lineage (GTDB taxonomy): Bacteria > Gemmatimonadota > Gemmatimonadetes > Gemmatimonadales > Gemmatimonadaceae > JADGGM01. The sequence continues at coordinate 6,935 of DATCXR010000496.1, read as the reverse complement.
GAAGTCGTCGGTGAAGCTGTTGTCGTTGTTCAGGTCCTGGCCCACCGTGGCGACGTACGGGCGCGGGGTGGCGAAGGTGGCGACGCCCGAGAGCCTGAAGCCGTAGGGGAGGTCGCCGACGCCGGAGAGCACCACGCGGTGCCGCTCGTCGCCGGTGGTGGGCTGCATCAGGAAGAAGGTGGAGTTAACGTAGCCGCCCAGGCCTTCCATCTGCGCCTTGTACCAGCCGAGGGTGTAGGCGAGGCTGGTGCGGAGGCCCGGCTTGTCGTACACGAGGCTCGTCGTAACGGCGTCGAACTTCGCTCTGCCGAAGTCGTCGTAGAGCGTGATCGTGCCGTAGTCGTCGCTGATCGTGCGGTGGCCGGTCGCGGTGTTCAGCGCGTTCTGCGCGATCTGCACGTACAGGTTGCGCGCGTCCTGGTGGATGTAGTCGATGTTGAGCGCGAGCCCCGGCGTCAGCTCCTGCCCGATGCCCAGCGACGACTGGATGTTGTACGGCGTCTTCATGTCCACCTTCAGCAGGTTCATGCTCGGCGTGGAAGTGCCGCCGCCCGAGATCACCATCTGGCGGAGCGCATCCGGGTCGCTGGTGCCGGGGTTCTGGAACTCGTAGGTACGCCAACCCGCCGACTGCCGCTCGAAGAAGGCCATGAAGGTGGCGATGCGGTCGTACATGATTCCGAAGCCGCCGCGGAGATACGTCTTCGTATTCCCGAAGACGTCCCACGAGAACGACGCGCGCGGCGCGATGTTGTTCAGGTCGTTCTTCCGGTCGCCCTGGTTGAGAAAGCCCTGCAGCTCCGGCGCTGCCGCGAGCACCGGATCGCTCGCCCACGGCACGGTGAAGTCGTTGTTCAGCGTGTTGATCTCGGCGTCGTAGCGGAGCCCGAGCGTCAGCTCGAAGTTCGGTGTGACGTGCCACTGATCCTGCGCGTACGCGCCGACTATCCAACCGTTGGTCACCGCGCGCGCATCCTCGGCGGAATTCTGATCGAAGAAGCCGACGCCGATGCGACCGAGGATCGGCTGCGTGCTCGTATCGGTTGCGAACTGGAAGAAGCCGTCACGGTTGCTGGGGAGCCAGCTGTTGGTGCGTACGCGCGCCAGCTCGACGCCACCGGTGAGGATGTGCTTCCCGTCGCCCATGGTGTACGTGGCGTGATCGAGGAGGCGGGCGTGCGTCTCCTTCAGCTCCAGCGGGAAGCCGCTGACGCCGAAGGTGATCCCCGGATAGACGAGCTGCGGGCCGTTGACGAGCGGCGCCTCGTTGTGGTGCCAGTAGAGGAGGTTCAGCGAGAGCTCGTTAGAGAAGGCCGCGCTCGGCTGGTAAGTGTCGCGGAGCTGGACGCTGTGCACCTGATACTTGGCGCGGATCCCGCCGTTGTGCGCCACGGTTCCACCGAAGAAGGTCTCGCTGTCGTAGAAGCGGCTGGCCCAGGTGGCGTCGAGCGTGTGCTTGTCGCCCATGGGATACGTGAGGCGCAGGACGCCGTTCTGGTTCTTGGTGGGCGCGCCGAAGGAGCCGGCGAACTGTGCCCACTGATCCGGTGCGTAGGTGGGCTCGCCGGGGATGACGGCGATCGCGTTGTCGGTGTTCTGATATTCGTAGCTCGCCGAGAAGAAGAGCTTGTCCTTCACGATCGGTCCGCGGAGATCGAAGCCCGCCTGCACGCGCTTGTAGTCGGGGCGGTCGAAGGTCGCGGGGTCTTCCGCCTTCGCCTCGCGCTGGAACATGTCGAGCGCGTTGAGCGAGTTGTTCTGACCGTAGAAGAACGCCGAGCCATGAAATTCGTTCGTGCCGCGGTAGGTGACGGCCGAGATGATGAACGATGCGCCACGCGTGTACTGCGCATCGTACGGGTTCAGGTGGACGCGGAACTCGCGCACCGCGTCCTGCGGGATCGGGGAGCCCGTCTGCGGGATGCCGACGAGGTTTCCGTTGAACATGCTCTTCCACTCCGCTCCGTCGAGGTAGAAGTTCCAGAAGCGGAGATCGGGGAGCGAGCCCGAGGACGGGAGTGCACGTCCCGCGGTGGGCGCGAAGGTCTTCATCCCCGGAACGATGGCCGCGAGGTTCATCGTGTTACGCGTGTTGAGCGGGAGATTCTCTATCTCCGTCTGCACGACGGGAGTGGACACGTCGTTGCGCTGCACCTCGAAGGTGGGCTCCGCCTGCCGGCTCACCACTTCCACCCCCTGCAGTGCGACCGCGGATTCGGAGAGCGTGAAGTCGAGCGTGGCGCGCTGGCCCACGAGGAGAGTGATGTCGCGCTGCTGCTCGCCGTAGCCGATCATGCGCACGGTAACGTGGTAGCTCCCCGGCTCGAGGCCCACCACCGTGTAGTTGCCGTTCGCTGTGGTCTGCGTTCCGCGCTGCTGCCGCGTTTCGTTGTTGAGTACGCCGACCTGCGCGGCGGTGAGCGGCGTTCCCGTGCTGGAGACGATGCGTCCCTGGAGTACCGCGGAGTTCTGCGCGTGCAGGGGGGGCGCCGCGAACAGGAGAGCGGCGGCGAGCGCCGTGGCGAGCGTCGTCCAGACGCCCCGGTATCGGTGCATCGGCGACGGTTCACGTGGTGCTGCTCTGACGGATGACATGTATTGGGCCTCCATTGGGTGACGGTTGAAAGAAGGAGCGGCGCGGCTCGCGGGTTCCAATTCGCACTTCGCACTCACTCCCTCCTTCCTCTCACCTCGATGATGAGTGCGCCGGCGGCGGGGATCTCGAGCGGGAGTCTCACCTTCGACGCGCCGAAGATTCCGATCGGGTGCGAGCCAAGGTCGTCGATGCGCACGATGCGGCCGCCCGAGGAGAGACCGTAGTCCGCGGGGTCGATCGTGATCGTGGTGGTGATGGGTGCATCGACGATGCTCGCGATCGCGATGGCCATGTCACCATCGCTGGAGCGCCAGGCCGCGGAGATTGCGCCAGGATAGCGATCCTTCGACATCACAGGACCTCCGCGCTGCGCGGCGTAGATGGATATGCGCGAGAGGTCCACATCCACCGGTGGGACGTGAAGATCGGGCGCCCTCACGAAGGTTCCGTACTGCAGAAATTCTGCCGCGCTCTTCCTCAAGCGTGCGAGTCGCAGCATGTACCCGGTCTCCGCCGGACGTTCCTCGAGCTGCGAGGGGAGGAAGTTCGCGATCGTGGGCTGGAGCCCCCACACGAAGGCGCGCGCCTGCTCGAGGTAGAACTGGTGCCGGAAGCGTTCGTCCAGGAGCGCGAGCGGGTGCTCGGGCGCGGACTTCGCCGGCCAGAGGTCATCGTACGGAGGCATCACCAGCGAGGAGTAGTTCCCGTAGGTGAGACCGTAGGGATGGTAGACGGCCTGGAAGAACGGGATCGGTTCCCACCCGCTCCCGGGAGCCGTGTAGCGCTCCTGGCTCACCTGCAGCGTGAGCATGAGGTCGAGCTCGGGAAGCCACGACTCGCCGGCGCCCTCGCCCGCGAGGATTTTCCCGCTGGCGATGTTTGCGCCGCTCGCCGTGCCTGCACCACCTGCACCTTCGCGTACGCCGGCATGGTCCGCGGCGCGCCGGCGGATGCCACGCTCCAACCCGCGGAAGCCATCCATCCAGTAGTGGCCACCGCCCACGGGATGGCCGTGCGTCGAGTCCCAGCAGACGAGCGAGAGCACCGCCTGGTCCATGTAGATGCCGTCGACGCCATACTGATCGAGCACCGTGTCCGCCATCCCGCCGTACTTGTTCTGCCAGAGCGGTGTGGTGACGTCCATCGTCGCGCACGGCTGCGGGTCGAAGACGTTGTAGACCTCCTCGCGCACGCTCCCGTCACGCTCCTTCACCGCGGCTCGCGCCGCGTGCTCCGCGGTCCAGCTCGGAGTGCCGGTGCACCAGAGGCGCTGGTTCATGTAGACCATCGCGTGGATCCCGACCGCGTGTGCCGCGTCGATGGCAGTGGTGAACGAGTCGACGCCTTCGCGCGGTGGGAGGTAGTCGGGGAAGCCGGTGTCGTACGCGGCATGGTGCCACCAGTGCCAGTAGACGCTCACCGGAAGGCCGAGCGCCTTCTGCAGCGCGATCGCCGGCGGGATGACGCCGGGAGAGCGGCCGCGATTCCAGATCCACATCGCCGTGTTGGTGAGCCACTCCGGAACGAGGCCGCGCCCGAGTCGCGACTCCCGCGCCCAGTACTGGCGCGTCCCCCACTCCCTGTAAAGCTCGGCGGCGGTGATCCAGTCGCCGTGGAAAGTCCCGATCACCACCGCGTAAGGCTGCGACCACTCCCCCTTCGGCTCCGCGGGATTCTCGAGGAGCTGGGCTAACTCGAAGCCGATGGAGCTGTCGGCGCCTCCCCACACGGCGAAGGTCTTGTGATACGACATCGTATCGTGCGACGCGGCGTAGAAGCCGGGTCCGTTCTCCTCGTACAGCGCGAGCGCCTGGAGCGAGAGCGCACCGGGATACACCCACTCCAACCTCCGCGGCTTCCCGGCGGAATCGGTGAGCAGCGCGTGCGGGTCCTTCGCGAGCGCGCCCATCCAACGCGGCACGGCGAGGCGTTCGTCGCGGCCGAGCGGGGCGATGGAGACGACGCGGGGGAAGTGGACGCGCTCCACTCGGAGAGCGCCGGCTCCATGGAGGGCGATCCGCCACTCGGAGAGTGGACGGTCGCCCTCGAGGCGGACGGTGACCGTGACCGCTAGATCGCGCGAGCCTTCGATGTCGAAATTCTTCCAGGTGAGGCTGAGCGCGCGCTCGCCGCGAAGTCGTTCGACATCGAAGTGGTGCGCTCGCGCCGGCGTGATCGTGTCGCCGCCGAGGAGCTTCAGCTGCCAGACACCGGGATCGTCCGCGGCGGAGCGCGGACCCGCGACCGCGCGGACTCGTACGAGATTGCGCCCGCCCTCACGCTCCACCAGCTCGACCAGCCGCCCATCCGCACTATCGAAGCCGACGCGGATGGAGTTGTTCTCGATACTTACCGGGGCTGAAGGGAGAGGAGAAAGAAAGCAGAGAGCAGAAAGCAGAGAGCAGCGAACGGCCTGTGATGTCGTCATCTTCGCGAAAGCGATTGTCGTCATCCCCGCGAAAGCGGGGATCCATATTCGACTGGGTAACATGGATCCCCGCTTTCGCGGGGATGACTTCGTTCTACGAGCAGTTCCTGCTTTCTGCCTTCTGCTGTCTGCTTTCTTCATACTCCCCTCACATCCCGAGCAACCTTCGCAAAAAGGCTGGCATTCCCTGCGCGTGGTCTATGTGATCCGGGGCGGAGTTCCCGGCGAAACCGAGGATCGCGAAGCGGCCCTTCCTGGCTTCGCTCAGCTGCTGCATCCCGTGCGGGCCCCACTCGAGGACCGGCTCCAGGCGGAGGCCGAGCTGTTGGATCAGGTAGTCGGTGGTTTCGGTGGTGCTGGCGAAGGTGCCGGGGAAGATCTCCGAGTGGGTGATGAGGAATCTCTTCTCGCCGCGCATCGCGGCGCGCGCGAAGTCGACGAAGATCTCGAGTGGCTTCTCATCCAGCTTTCCGCCGCTGGCGAGTACCGTGCCATCGGGTACGTAGCTCGTATGGAGCCCGTCCAGGAGTAGTACTGCGTCCACCCGCGCGAAGTGTCGCGGCTCACGCAGTATGGCACGCACGGCACCGTAGCCCGCGCTGAATCCCACGAGCGTGACGCTGCGAAACGCGACGTCGGTTGCGTGCATCGCCGCGCCAGCTTCGCGTCCGATGTGCGACAGCAGCGAGTCGTACGCGGCTGGATCGCTGAACGTGCGGTCGTAGACGCCAGAGCCGGGAGCGAGACTGACCACGGCGACGATGTGGTCGCGGCCCAGCTTCGACACCGCGTACTCGGGGACGAAGGGCGAGCCGTGGAAGTAGACGACGAGGTTGAGGGCATCGGCGTGCTTCGTTCCTCTGGGAACGAAGATTTCCACCGGTCTGTCCAGCGGGCCGGTGAAGGTGCGTGTAATACCAGCGAGCTCGCGCGGCTCTATTCGCTCGTGTTTCCGCGTGTGCTCCACCATGGGAGAGGGGTTCTGCGCCGCGGGTGGCGGAGCTGCGCGAGTGGTGTCCTGCGCGCGGAGCGGCATCGCGAGGACGAGCAGGAGAAGGACGAGTAGAGGCATTAGCGGAAGATGGATTCGATGGTAGACTATCCTCACTGCGTAGACGCGAAGATACCGCCAGGCGCGAGGAGCCCGCATGTCCTATCGGAAGAGTGATCCAGCCGATTTCTGGGAAGACCCGGAGGTAGTCGAGCGCTTCGCCTCTCGTGCTCCCGACCAGCGCCTCGTCGCCCTCATCGGCGATTACGACAATCCCTCAGCCGTCCGCGTCCTCGACATCGGCTGCGCCGGGGGTCGCAACACGGTACTTCTCGCCGAGGCCGGCTTCGATGTCCATGCCCTCGACGGCTCGACCGCGATGGTCGCGGAGACCCGGCGTCGGGTGTCCGGGATACTGGGCAAGGGCGAGGCCGAGTCGCGGGTGAAGATCGGGCGGATGGATGAGCTGACCGAATTTGGCGATGGCACCTTCGACCTCGTCGTCTCGCTGGGCGTCCTTCACAGCGCGCGGAGTTGGCCCGAGTGGGAGCGAGCGGCGGCCGAGACGGCGCGCGTACTGCGAAGTGGCGGGCGCCTTCTTCTCTCGCAGTTCACCCCCGAGACCGACCTCACTGGTTCAGGAGTGCAGCCGGTGGCCGGCGAGCATCACCTCTACGAAGGGCTTCCCGGTGGGCGCGCTGTCCTGCTCGATCCTGCAACGCTGGATGCCGAGCTGGAGCTCTTCGGTTTCGAGCCGGAGGTTCCGACCACCGTAGGCCGGACCGTCACCGGTGGGACGCGCCGCGTCTCGGCGAACGGGCTGTATAGAGTGGCGGGGTCAGGTCTGGAATCGTAACTACTCAGGTAGAGCTACTGCGGGCTGGAAGGGATGACCATTGAAGAGATCCCTGAGCACCTCG
>DATCXR010000492.1:0-8417 GCA_036565685.1 Gemmatimonadaceae bacterium | reverse complement strand
GCCGCCGTAGCGGCCGTAGCGATTCACGGTTCCAGACCTGACCTCGTCGTTACCAGCGACGGCCGCTCGGTGAAGCGTCAGCTTCATAGGGACATCAGGGTCGGGTCTCCAATGATCAGCCAGCTCCGTCAGCCGAGCATTGGAGGCCTGCTCCCTGTCTGCCCCCGACGCTTCAGGGGCCGAGTAGCGCCAGCGGGACGACGCCGATCCCGTCCTTGCGGCGGTACGCCTGCGGTCCGGTCGTCACGATGATGGCGTCCAGTAGATCGTCGCCGATCTGCTCCCGCAACCAGTGCAGATGCTTCACGTCATCGTCCGCTATGGTTGCACTCAGCTTGACCTCCACGGCCAGGACGCGCCGGTCGCTCCGGGCCACGATCAGGTCGACCTCGTGTCGCCCGCCGTGTGTGCGCAGATGCTGAACGAGCGCCTCGGCCGCCTGCGCGTAGACCCGCACGCTCAGAGTCACCAGCGACTCGAAGAGCTGGCCCAGCAGACTGCCGTCACGTGGTGTGAACGAAGCTGGTCCGCTCCCGTGGCCGCCGCTCAGCAGGGCGTCCGCGTCCACGCCCAGCAGTCGTGCGGCCAGCGCTGGATCGGCGATCTGATGCTTGGGCGCCTGCGCCAGCGTATTCAAGTTGTTGCGCGAGGGGAGCCAGGGCGGGACCGGGTCGATGATCCAGAGACGCTCGAGCACTTCGCGATAGAGGATCGTGGACGTCCTGGCCGGCTTCTCCCGCTCGCCCCCGGTGGCCGCATCCCGAACCGTCTCCAGCGAAGCCGCCGTGGACGACGCCGCTGCGTAGGCCGCCAGCCACCTGCGCAGCGTCTCCGGCCGCCGCACCCTGTGTCCCTGCTCCTCGAAGTCGCGATCGACGATTCGCGCGATGTAGCCATCGAGCTGGGCCCGCAGCGCCCGTCCGTGAAGATGGCGGAACCCTGGAAAGCCGGAGGCGAGGATCTCGTGGGTGTACTCCGCGAGCGAGAAGCCCGTTGCACCCTCGATCGGGCCCCGCGCTCCCAGCAGCAGCGAGCGCAAGCTCACGGTGGGCTGCTCCACGCCACGCTCGGCCAGAGCCAGCGGGCGCATACGGAGGCGGATGATCCGCCCGGCCCCGGAATGCGTGTCGTGCTCGCCCGGCGAAGCGGAACCAGTGAGGAGAAACTGGTTCGGGGTGGGGTCGCGGTCGACGGCCCGGCGGACAGTGTCCCAGACCACCGGCAGGCGTTGCCACTCATCGAGCAGGATCGGGCGCTCCCGCTGTAGTAGAAGCGCCGGATCCGCCGCGGCGACCGCCAGTTGCGCCGGATCGTCGAGCTCGATCGTCGTGGTCGCGTAGCGGCTGGCTGTCGCGGTCTTCCCGACCCCCTTCGGACCGTCCACGGCTACCGCGGCCACCTGGTCGAGCAGGGCGCCGAGCTCCGCATCGACCACACGCGGGAGGTAGGGTGTCATCGGTGGGCGATCATCCGTGGCTCATCGTCGTGCGTCAATGCGCTACCGTTTCTGCACCATATACCATACTATTCCAGCACCACGTATACCACTGTATATGCACAGTATACCATACAAGACATGATCAGTCTACACGACTATTACATCGCAATCTAGACTACTGTTTGTGCATATACTACGATACCATTTCAGCAGCGGCGAAGCTGTCGGTGTCTGGCGCGGTCGCCCTGAGTAGCCGCCGCAGCGCGTGCGCCCACCGCGAATAGGGGCTCCCGGCTCCTCGTCCATCCGAATCAACAAGGCGGCTCACACGTGATGGTGTCTGGCGCGCTCGTGCCCTCCGGTGGCCTCTCCGCGGCTCCGTCATCCGACGGATATCGCCAGCAGCGAGCTTCTCCCCGCCGGCGTACGTCGTTCCCCAATCCTGACCACGAATGCATCGTATCGTCGGAGGCTCGCTCGCGATATCCGGGGATCTGGCCCAGCCGAACGACGCGGCCCTCCGCCGCGATCGCCGTCACCGCGGCCCGGGTGGCTCCGCGCTCTCCGCGGACTCGGCGGTCGGGCTCTTCGCCCTCACGCCCCGCTCCGAGCGCCACGCGTCTACCGCCGACATGAACGAGCGCTCCGCGGAGCTCCTCGAGCGATTCCGACGCGGGGATGAAGATGCGTTCGAGGCGATCTTCCGCGAGTACGCCACACAGCTCTGCACCTTCGCGCTGCACTTCACCCGGTCGCGCGACCTCGCCACGGAAGTCGTGCACGACGTCTTCCTCCTCGTGTGGGAGCGGCGCGAGCGGCTCGACGTGCGGACGAATCTGCGCGCGTACCTGTACAAGGCCACGCGAAATCGCGCGCTCGAGGTGGCTCGCCGCGACACCTTCTTCAGACGGTGGGCCGACAGGACCTCGCGCGAGCAGGCGGACGACGACTCCGCGCGGCTGGCGCCCACGCCGTACGAGCAGCTCGAGCGCGATGAGCGGGCTGCCGCTCTCCAGCGGGCGATCGATGCGCTGCCGGAGCGCCGGCGCATGGTGCTTCTGCTCCGGTGGCGCGACGGTCTGCAGAACGCCGAGGTCGCGGAGCTGATGGGAATCTCCGTGAAGACAGTGGAGAACCAGATCACCCAGGCGCTGCGCGTGCTTCGCGAGCAGCTCTTCGAGCACGATGGCTGATGTACCGGCCGGCGCGGATGGGGGCCGGCGTACTCTCCTCCATCTCATCCGCGTGAACGGCATTCACTCCACCGCACTCCGGCACCATGTCCCAGCCCGTTGACTACAATCTCCTCGACCGCTACGCCGCCGGCGAGTGCGCTCCCTCGGAGCGTGCCCACGTCGAGCGCTTGCTGGCGGTGGATGCGGCGTGGGCGCGCCGGCTCGAGCAGATCCGGACGCTTCGGAGCATGACCAGGGAGCTGCCGCAGCCCTGGGACGTGGAGCGCCTCTGGAGCGGAATGCAGGAGCGCCGCGCGGCGGCGGCTCGGGCGGCATCGGCAGCGCCGTCATCGGACACGATTTCCCCGGGCGGCGGCCGTCGCGCCGCGTCGGCGCGAGTGACCGGCGCGATCACGCCCGCGCGGCGGCGGAGCTGGACGACGCTCTCGCGAATCGCGGCGGCCATCGTCATCGCCGCCGGCGCCGGCGCGCTCTGGTACGCGAGGCAGGGAGTGCGGGACGGGCGCGTGGCGCACTACCAGCTCGAGGCGCAGAACGGGCGCGTCACCAGTGCCCGGCTCTCCGACGGCAGCAGGGTCACCCTCGCCGCGGGGAGCGTGCTCGACGTGCCGCGGGAGTTCGGACGTGAGCGCGACGTCACCCTCGTCGGCCAGGCGTACTTCGAGATAGCGCACGACAGCACTCGGCCCTTCCGCGTGCACACGCGCGGCACGCTCACCCGCGTGCTGGGGACGAAGTTCGACGCGCGCGCGTACCCCGAGGACTCCGGGGTGACCGTACTGGTGACGGAGGGGCGCGTGGAGTTCGGAGAAGATGAAGGGCGGGGCGGTCCCGCCGGAGCCGCACCGACGGCCGGGGCCGCGCCCGTCGTCACGCTCGCTCCTGGAGATCGCGCGCGCCTGGAGCCGGACGGAATGCTGCGCGTGGAGCACGGCGTCGACGTGGAGCGCGAGCTGGCGTGGATGCAGGGGCGCCTCGTGTTCGTGGACGCGCCGCTGTCGGCCGTTGCGCTCGAGGTCGAGCGGTGGTACGGCGTTCACATCGTCGTCGACGATACCTCGCTCGCGAGCGCGCCAGTCACTGCGACGTTCGGCAATGAGCCGGTGGACGGGATACTTCGTGCCCTCGCCATTTCGCTCGACGCCCGGCTCACCCGGCACGGAGATACGGCGTGGCTCGCTACGCCGCGATGAACTGGAGCGCGCGTCACTCGCGGCGTACTGCACGGCGTGCTGCACAGCGCGAACGCAACGGCTCGCATCGCACACTCTCGACCGCGCGGTGCGACGAGGCGCCCGCGATAGTCCCTCGATCCCTGGACTGGAGAAATCGCATGACGGCTCGCGGGGCAGCACTGTCGCTGGCTTGTTGCATCTCCCTGGCGTGGGCCTCCCCACCGCGCCGCGCCATGGCGCAGAACGCCGAGGCACTCGCGGCTGCCGCGCGGCAGAGCGGGAGCGAGACGACGCAGAGCGCGGCAGGCGCCGGGGGTGTCGCCGATACCTCCGTGGCGCCGCTGGAGCGCCGGGTGTCGCTCGCGTTAACCGACGTCACGTTGCGCGATGCGTTGCAGGAGATCGTCTCGCAATCGGGGATCAACCTGTCGTACAGCTCCCGCGTGCTGCCGGTCGAGCGGCGAGTGTCGGCGCGCCTGACCAGGGTGACGGTGCGAGCCGCCCTCGAGAAGGTGCTGGCCGGCACGGGGATCGAGGTGCGCGAGGAGGGCGCTCGCATCATCCTCGCGCGGCGACACGAGGTGAAGACCTCCGATGCGAGCGAGGCGGACACCACCGGCCATGGCGCTGTCTCGGTGCGCGTGACCGACTCGGCGTCGACGAAGCCGCTCGAGGGAGCCGTGGTGATGGCGAAAGGGACCGATCTCAGTGCCACCACAAACGCGCAGGGGTACGCGCTGTTACCCCGCCTGCCCTCCGGTCTTGGCATCATCACCGCGCGGCATTTCGGCTACGCCTCGGAGGAGCTGCACGTCGTGGTGGCTGAGGCGAAGACAGTGCGCGTGGATTTCGCGATGAAGCTCGGGATGACGCGGCTGCAGCAGATGGTGACCACGGCGACCGGCCCGCGGCGCAGGCTCGAGCTCGGGAACGACATCACCGTGGTCAATGCCGACTCGATCGCAGCCACGCAGCCGATCCGGAGCGTGAGCGATCTGCTCGCGACACGCGTGCCGGGGCTCGTTGCGCAGACGACTACCGGCGCGCCGGGGGACCCAACGCGGATTCGGCTCCGCGGGCTGCACAGCGTGCTGCAGAGCAACGACCCGATCGTGATCGTGAACGGGATTCGCGTGTACGCGGAGCAGTCTGCGGCGCGGTCGTCCAACCTGGCGACGCCGCAGGCTGGCAATGGCTACCATGCTCCGGTCCCGGCCCCGTCGCCGCTCGATCAGATCGACCCGAACAGCATCGAGACGATCGAGGTGCTGAAGGGGCCGAGCGCCGCCACGCTCTACGGCGCCGATGCGGCCAACGGCGTCATCGTCGTCACGACGAAGAAAGGGCGCCCCGGGCCTGCGCGGTGGAGCGCGCACATCGACTACGGGCAGACGACGATGCCAGGGGGCTACCCGGCGGGGTACTTCTGGTGGGGGCATCGCATGGGAAGCTACGAGTCCCAGTTCTGTCGCATCACCGATCAGACGTGCGTGCGCGACAGCCTCGTCCGCTTTCAGCTCCTGAACGATCCGCGCTACACCGTGCTCGGAACGGGCAACCGCACTGCCGGCACGGTGGGGATCTCCGGCGGGAGCGAGGATCTCACGTACAGTGTGACCGGGAGCCTCTCCGATGAGCTCGGGCTCTTGGCGCTCCCGTCGGCTGAGGCGACACGCTACGTGGCGGCGCAAGGGACGGCGCCGGCGAGCTGGATGCGGCGTCCGCACCATTACCGGAGCTGGGGCGCGACTACCATGTTGAGCGCGCGGCTCGGCCGGACGGCGGACGCCTCGCTCACCGCATCGCTCACCCGAAGCAACCAGCAACGCTCCACACTCGAGACGCAGCTCGGTTCGCTCATGCGCACGTACCCCGCTTCGGTGAACGGGCTCGGGCTGTATTACCGGGCTGCTCCTTCCGGCGGCTTCGTCTCCGTCAACTCGATCTTCGGTGACTTCTATCGCCGCATTACGGACGTCTCGACGACGTTCACCAACGGGGCGAGCTTCAACTGGCGTCCCCGCTCGTGGCTGACGGGATCGGCGGACGTGGGGGTCAACTTCGTCAGCCGCGACGATCAGATGGCGCTCCCGACCGGGATCGCGTTCTTCGCGAACGGGATCGACAGCGCGGGGGAAGCGAGCATCGGGCGGGGGACCACGCTCATGCGCACCGTGAATGCGCGGCTCACGGCGACCGCTCAGCTCTTCGCGGGCTTCAAGTTGCAGACCGCCGTCGGCGTCAACTACACCGGAACCTCGATCACCGATTTTTTCGCCACGGGGCGCGGGCTGCGCCCCGGCACGAGCTCGCTCAACGGAGCGACCGAGGCGCAGCCCCCGTCCGAGCGGCGCAGCGATCTCGCGACATTCGGTTGGTACATCGAGCCGACGATCAGCCACAAGCGGTTCTGGATCTCCACGGGGCTTCGAATCGATGGCGGAAGTACGTTCGGGAGCCACGCCACGGTTCCGCATTTCCCGAAGGTGAGTGTGTCCTACCTCATCTCGGACGAGCCGTTCTTTCCGTTCAAGAACCTGTTTAACACGTTGCGCCTGCGCGTCGCGTACGGGCACGCCGGCGTCCAACCCGGGGTGACGGACCGGCTGCGCCTCTACGAGCAGGCGGTCATGTGGGCCGACTCGCAGTTCGTGAACGGGACTGTTCTTCAGACGCTGGGGAACACGGATCTCAAGCCAGAGCGGTCGAGCGAGATCGAGGGAGGGTTCGACGCCGACTTCCTCGACGATCGCGTCTCGGCCGGCCTCACGGTATATCGCAACACGCGCCTCGACGCGCTAATCCGCGTGCCGATCCCGCCGTCGGTCGATGGCGGGCTTGTTGGGAGCGTGCTCAAGAACGTGGGCGTGATTCGCAACACGGGGTGGGAGCTCGAGCTGGGGGTCGAGCCGTTCCGGGGCGACGCGTTCGGGTGGGGGGTGCGGTTCATGGCGAGCCAGAACCACAACAAGGTGGTCTCCCTCGCTCCGGGAGTGGTCCCTTTCGGGACGCTCGATGCACGCGTGGTGGCGGGATATCCGCTCTACGGCCGGTGGGCCCGGCCGATCCTGGGCTACCGGGACGTCAACAGCGATGGGAAGATCGAGTCGTACGAAGTCCAGATCGGCGATTCGCTCGTGTTCATGGGGGAGTCCGAGCCGAACTACGAGGCGACCTTCTCGACCCACTTCACCTTCTTCCGCAGCGCGCTTCGCATCGACGCCGACTTCCACTACGAGAACGGGCTCACCCAGTACAACCAGACGGCGCTCGACAACCAGATCTTCTCGCGGGCGCTGAACGATTCCACAACCCCGTTCGGTCAGCAGGCGGCCGTCGCCGTGATGAAGCGGACCCAATACGGGCTGATGCAGACGGTGAACACACTGCGGTTCAACAGCCTCAACGTCAGCTACGCCATTCCGCGACGCATTGCGCGGCGCCTCCGCACGGACGCGCTGAGCGTATCGGTGCAGGGGAACAACCTCGGCCTGTTCACCAACTATCGCGGGAAGGACCCGAACGTGAATGCCTACGGGTCGGGGAATAGCGTCGTCGACACGGGAGTGCTCCCGATGCCGCGCACGTGGCAGCTCCGCGTGAGCGCGACGTACTGACGATGTCCACACTCAAGAGCTCGAGCGTGTCGATGACCTTCCGACGCACAACGATTCTCGCAGCGACGATGCTCCTCGCGGGGTGGGGCGTGTCTTGCTCCCCCGAGCGGATCGTCGACAATGCAACCTTGCCTCCCGACGTCGCCGACCCCGGGCTGACGAAGACACCGGCCGGCGCCGTGGCCGCGTACCACGGGACGCTCTCGCTGTTCAACAGCGTATTCGCCGGGTACTACCTCGGCGGTACCATCCAAGCCTCGTTCGTTCCTGCATCCGGTGTGATGAGCGACGAGCTGCGCGACGGCGCCTTCGGCGCGGCGATCGGGGTCTTCACCCCGATAATGCCGCTCGACAGCCGCGTCGCGCCGGAGTGCGGCTTCGCGGTGCCGACCGCGAGCTGCAACGAGCAGTATTACGACGCTCTGTATTCCGGCTTGCAGCGTGTGCGGGCGAACGCGAACGAAGCGCGCGGCCTGCTCACCCACTACGCCCCCGCCAGCCTCCGCGCGCTCACCGGGCATCTCTACGCGCTCTCCGCCTACGCCGAGACGTTTCTCGCGGACATGTTCTGCTCCGGCATCCCGCTGAGCACCCTCGACTACGACGGTAACTACACGCTGAAACCCGGCTCCACCACCGATGAGGTCTACCAGCACGCGATCCTCTTCTTCGACAGCGCGCTCACGTTGGCGGCCGACAGCGACCGTGTCATGAACCTGGCGCGCATCGGGAAGGGGCGGGTGCTCCTCGACCTCGGCCAGTACGCCATGGCGGCGCAGACCGTGGCCAACGTGCCGGACGGCTTCACGTATCGCGAGATGTATACCGCGCTCTCCCCCAGCGGCGCGTCGACCCCGAGCCAGCGTAACTTCGCGTACTACCAGTCAGGGGCGTGGGGGATCACTGCAGTGGACACGGAAGGGGGCACCGGATTGAACTTCCGTTCGAGCGGCGATTCGCGAACGGCGGCGACAGCGCTCACGGTGGCGAG
>DATCXR010000474.1:0-16844 GCA_036565685.1 Gemmatimonadaceae bacterium | reverse complement strand
TCTGGTGCTCCCGATGCATTTCGCATACTTCCACGCTCCCTGGTGCGGCGTCTGTCACGAGAAGACGCCGGTCGTAGAGGATATCGCCGCTTCCGCGAAGCTGGAGCTGGAGCGCTGGGACATCGAAGAAGAAGCGGGGCGTGCGGAGGCGGAACGTAGACGCATCAAGACGGTGCCGACTCTCGCGCTGATCTACGGAGAGCGAGTTCCGTTCAGGCTGATCGGCAGCATGATCACCCCCGAGAACGTGCAGTACCTGCTGGCGCACTTCTCTGGCATGGAGCCGTGACACGAGCTCTCGGCTGAGGAGAAGCCAGCACCCTCCCCCCCGCTACGCGCGGTCGTATCGGGAAGAGGATGCTCGATCCGGAGGCATCGAACCGCTCGTCGGCGTGCCCGCTCCCGTACGAGACGTCGGCGGCGCGCGTACCCGGCACGTCGCGTGCACTGGTCGACGCCGTGCCTGAACCGACAGCCGTACCGCAGTTCTCAGCGAGTTGATCGTGGACATCATCTTCGCCAGTGCGACTACGCTCGCGGCAGCGATACGGTCGCGCGACCTCTCCGCGCTCGAGGCGCTCGACGCGTGCCTCGCGCGGATCTCCGAACAGAACCCCGTCCTCAATGCCGTCATCACGATGCACGCCGACGCCGCGCGCGAACGCGCTCGCGCCGCGGATGCGGCACTCGCGCGCGGCGAGAGCTGGGGCCCGCTGCACGGCGTCCCCTTCACGCTGAAGGATGCGCACTCCACGGCGGGCATGCGCACGACCGCGGGGTGCGAAGCGCTCGAGGAGAACATCCCGAGCGAGGACGGCACGGTCGCCGCGCGGCTGAAGCACGCCGGCGGGATCCTCATTGGCAAGACCAACGTCCCGCCGATGCTCGACGACTGGCAGAGCTGCAACACGATCTTCGGACGCACGAACAACCCGTGGGACGTCACGCGCACGCCAGGCGGCTCGAGCGGCGGGGCCGCGGCAGCGGTTGCATCGGGGATGAGCGCGTTCGACATCGGCACCGATCTCTCCGGATCGCTCCGCGTTCCCGCGCACTTCTGCGGAGTGTACGGTCTCAAGCCCACCGAGCATCGGGTGTCGTCGTACGGGCTGCGTCGCCACCCGGGGAAGGAGCACACGGTGCGAGTGATGGCGGGGATCGGGCCGATGGCGCGATCGGTGGACGACCTAGCGCTCATCTACCGCGTCATCGCGGGCCCGGACGGTCGCGACTCGGACGTGCCACCGGTGCCGGTGGATGATGACTCGGAGGTCGTGCTGCGTGACGTGCGGGTCGCGGTAGCGCCGAACTTTCCGAGTTTCCCGCTCGCCAGCGTAATCCGCGACGCGGTGCTCGATCTCGCGAAGGAGCTCGAGCCGCTCTGCGCCGTGGTTGACGAGCCCGCGCTCCCGGATCTCGACTATACCGCGGAAGGGAAGAGCGCCGCCGACCTCATTGCGATGATGGTCGGCGTCTACCACCCGAAGGATGGCGACCCCGCAGCAACGCTCGGCCAGTACATGGAAGCTCTACGGAAGCGCGACGGGACCATCACGCTGTGGGAGCGCTTCTTCGATCAGTGGGATGTGCTCCTGTGCCCCGCGGCCATGGTCACCGCCTTCCCGCACTGTCCGAAGGACACGAAGCTCGACGTGGATGGCGAAAAGATACAGTACTCGATGATCGGGGCGCACACCACGCTGTTCAACTACACGGGGCAGCCGGCGCTCGTACTTCCGTGCGCGCGCGATGCCGACGGCATGCCGATCGGGCTCCAGCTCGTGACGAAGCGCTGGAACGAGTCGCGACTGCTGGCGATCGCGAGCTCGGTCGCTCGGGTTACGCGCTAACGACGGGGCAGCTCATCAATCTCGCGCGGCCTGGGGTCTCGCTCAGGCGCTCGAAATCAACGAGCTGACCCCGTCACTCAGTCGACGATCAGCTGCCGCGTCGGTCGCACCTCGATGTTCGCCATGAACGCACTCGGAATACGCTTGGCAATCCCGATCGCCTCCTCCATGTCGCGCGCCTCGACGAGGTAGAATCCCGCCACCACCTCCTTCGACTCGGTGAAGGGACCATCCATGACGGACGGCTTCCCGCCGCGCACTTTCACCGTGGACGTCGTCCGCGCGGGCTCCAGCGCCTCCGCTTCCACGAAGTGTCCGCTGGCGCGGAGCTCGTCGTTGAAGCGGAGATGGTTCTTGTTCAGCGTGTTCAGCTCGTCCGGCGGGAGCGCCTCGAGCTCCTTCTCGTCCATGTGGATCAGTATGAGATATTTCACCAGCAGCCTGGCCTCGTGGTAGGTGATGGGGTCAGCTCGTGCAGTATGCAGGGGCTGGTAGCGCTCGCGCCAGACCGAACCGGAGCTCCACCTCGGCGCCACGCCGACTCCAGTCATCCTCGAGGGTCAGCTCTCCCAACGTCCATCGAGCATGACGGAAGCGCGGGAGTGACGGGTCACGACTCTATCCTATCGGCTGCAGCAGCACTCGCACACGGCTGTCGCGCAGGTAGAGTCCTCCCCAGAGGAGCGCCGCGACGTAGGTGGGGAAGAGGATGTGCGTGAAGAGCGGATTCTCGAGCCGCAGGTGTGTTGCGATCGCGCCGCCAAGGTAGCCGGTGAAGAGGATCGCGCCGAGCACCGACGTGCCGGGGATGATGTAAAGCACCAGGCATACGAGCTCGATGACGCCGATGACGAACCCGAGCTCAGTTGGGTATCCGAGCTGCTGCATCGACTCGGCTACCTCGGGTCGGGCGATAAGCTTGATCACGGTGTCGAAGACGAGGAAGAGGATAGCGATGCCGCTCAGGACCCGCCCGGTCCAGAGGTTCGTCTTCGGGATGGGGATAGCTGCTGTCGCCATTGTCATTCTCCTGAGCTGTAGTCGAGGAGCGCCGGCGTTCGTCGCCCGTTGAATCCTCGCTCCATGAAGGCGACGAATGGGAGGCGGGGGGATCGACAGACGAGAGCAGAAAGCAGTGAACTGCTAGAGGGTTCAGGGTTCAGGGGGCCGGGTTCAGGGGCAGGGTTCAGGGTTCAGGGGGCAGGGTTCAGGAAATGCCTCGGCTTCGAGATCTCGATCGCCGGGTAGTACCTGCACCCTGAACCCTGAACCCTGGGGTTTCACTGCTTTCTGCTTTCTCTCCCCTCCCCCCCTCACTCCACCAACGGCATCACCTCCGCCGCGAACCTCTCCATCTCCTCGTACTGGGGGCTGAACTGGAGGAGCAGGAGATCGACTCCCGCCTCCGCGAAGCCGCGGATTCCATCCGCTACCTGTTCGGGGGTTCCCACCAGGCCGGCGCGGAGGCCGCGGTTGGATACCGAGTAGTCCTCCAGCGACACTTTCTGTTCGAGCTGCGTGTTGGCCAGCCAGTCCTGGTAGTTGTGGTACCCGGGCGACCCCGGCGCCACGTTGGTGATCCGCTCGAGCTCGCGCTTTGCCTCGACCTCGGTGGGACGGACGATCACGTACGCGGCCATCCCGTACTCCATCTTCGCGAGTCCGTTCTCCTCGCGCCGCCGCGTCATGTCCGCGAGCTTGGGAGCGATTCGGTCGGGCGGGTCGCCGTGCGTTACGTAGGCGTCGCATTCGCGCGAGATGAGCTTCTTGGCGGCCTCCGACTCGCCGCCCGCGTAGATGGTGGGACGCGGCTTGCGGAAGGGCTTGGGCTCGAGGATAGTCTCGTTCACCGAGTAATACTTACCCTCGTGACTGTAGACGGGCTCGTTCCAGACGCCGTTCAGCACCTCGAGCCACTCGGCGGTGCGCGCGTAGCGGTCGTCGTGCTGGTCGAAGTGGATCCCGTAGCGCCGTGCCTCGTCGCTCCACCAGCTCGACACCACGTTGAGAGCGAGACGCCCGCAGGAGATCTGGTCTATGTTGGCCGCCTCCTTCGCGAGGAGCGCCGGCTGGTGAAAGGTGGGACGCACCGCCACCATCAACTCGAGCTTCTCGGTCACCGCCGCGAGCGCCGCCGCCGTGGACCAGGCATCGAGCGCCGGCGCATCGATCCCCTTGATGTCGTTCATGAACAGCTCGGCGATGAGCGTGATGTCGTAACCGATCTCCTCGCTCCGCTTCGCGAGCCGGCTCACGTACGCCCACGACGCTTCCATCCCCTCGTCGGGGACGTTGCGCAGCCATCCGCCGAACACCGGTAGCCAGTAGCCGTAGCGCATCACGCTGCCTCCGCGCCAACGCGGCGCTCGATACGAGAGACGAGGTAATCCACGAGCTTCACGAACGGATCGAAGCCGATTACGCGCGGCGCATCGGCCACGAAGTTGGAGAGCGCGTTGATGTCGTAGAAGTAGTGCTTCCCGTCGCGGTCATCCACGAGGTACTCGATCCCGCCCACGTCGAGCTGGACGCGGCGGGCGATCCGCTCCACCTGCTCGACGATCTCCGCGGGTGGAGTGTAGCCCTCCACGCGCATTCCGTTCTTCGGCGCGTCGAGCGCGCACGCCGAGCGCGAGAGCGCCTGACCCTCGGTGGTCTGGCAGACATCGGCCGGACAGAGGTTGAACGACGTATCGGCCGGATACACGTTGATCGCGTAGAGGAACTTCCCGCCGAGTACTTCGACGCGCGTGATGTGCTCTCCACGGAGCGGTGCGCGCTCCTGGACGAGCGCCACGTTGTCGAGCCCCAGTTCTATCTCGCCCTTCTCCGCGGCACGCGCGAGCGATGCTTCGTTGTCGTACGAGTAGATTCCCGCGCCGCTCCCGCCGATGTTCGCCTTCACGAGCACCGGATATCGGAGGCCTCGCGCCGCATTCGCCGCGCGCGACGCATCGTTTATGACGCGCGTCTTCGGGTGCGGGAGTCCCAGCTCCGCGAGGATTTCCGTCTGGAGCGCCTTCGACGTTTCCATGGTGTACACCGCGGCGCCGTTCACGACGGGCACGCCGAGGCGGTCGAGATGCCGCAGCCAGTCAAGTGTGAAGAAGGTGGACTGACCGTGGCCGCGGAGGTACGCCGAGGGCGACGCACGGTTGACGACGAGCGAGTAGGGGACGCTGCGCTCGTCGGGGTCGTAGGAGTGGGCCGAGGCATCGAGCCGGACGTAGGGGATGCCCCGCCGGTCCAGCTCGGCGAAGAGCGGGCGGAACCAATCCGGGTGCTCGTGGAAGATTGCGATCGGCTGCATCGGTGCTCCTGTATGAGTTGTGGCGCGACGACCGTCCGCCGCCCGCTCTACGAAAAAACGCCCCGGTCCGTTGGGGACCGGGGCAGCGGGCGGTGTTACTTACTTGAGGCTTCCGCTCAGGCGCATGCTCCGAGAACCCCGCTGGCCTCGCGGCCGGCGCGGTAGTACATCATGTATCGCGAACACTTCGCGCACGCGCGAGGTGCCATAGCGCTGAGTCTCATGGAAGTGAAGAGTATTTCGGGTGAACGCCGGAGACAAGGGAAGGCGAGGGAGATGAGCATGCGGAGGAAACGCTTCCTGTGGGTGACGCTCACCGCCGTGGCCGGTATGGCGTGTGGATCGAGCCGCGCACCCGGCACAACCGCGGAGGCGCCGCGGCCGGCTCCGGGCGTCGTCCTGGAGGCGGCCTCGGTGCTGCACGGCAACGCCGACTCCAGCACTACCACGGTGATAGTCGTGCGCCACGCCGAGAAGGCCACCGGGCAGGGCGACGACCCGCACCTCAGCGCGGCCGGTGAGGCGCGCGCCCGTGCACTCGCGCGCTCGCTCGAGAATGCCGGCGTCACGGCGGTGATCACCACCCAGTGGGTACGCACCGCGGAGACGGCGGAGCCCACCGCGCGCGCGGTGGGCGTCACGCCGGAGGTGATGCCGGTGAAGTGGAACTCGATTCCGCGCGATGCAGGGGACATCGCCGCCGCCGCCCGCCGACACCGGGGCGGCGTGGTGCTCGTAGTGGGACACAGCAACACCGTTCCCGCCATCGTCGCGGCGCTCGGCGCCGATCGGCCGGATGAGATATGCGACTCAGAGTACGACCGGATGGAGATCGTGACCGTGGAGGCGGACGGCAACGCGCGGCTGATCGAGGCGCGTTACGGTGCGCCGACTCTGGAGAGAACAGGGTGTGCTTCCATGAGATGACGGGCGCCTGTGATCAAATGTCGCAACCCTTCGCGGTACGACTCTCGCTGTTGGCGATGAAGCCGGTGCGAGCTATTCGCCGGGCGCGGTGGCTCGACCGCGACTGACAAATGACGAGATCGCGGCGGCGCGTCCGGTACCCGATACGGGAGAGGACCCAATGACGCAGACGATCCGACTATTCCTGCTCGTGGAGGCAGCCGCCTTCATCGTCGCCGCGCTCATCCACATGGGGTTCTTCGTCTCGGGCTACGAGCACCGGCAGGCGCGCATGGCGGAGAGCGTGATTGGCGGGGTGCTCTTCGGTGGACTCCTGCTCTCGCTCTTCATGTCGGACTGGACGCGCAACGTCGGCATAGTAGTCCAGCTCGTCGCGCTCCTGGGAACGATGATCGGGATCTTCACGATCGTCGTGGGAGTCGGGCCGCGCACGGTGCCCGACGTCATCTACCACATCGCGATCGCCATGGTGCTGGTGGTGGGTATCGCGGTGGCGAGGAGCGCGCCGGCGGAGCCGGCGGGAGACAGGGCCAGGTCGTAGCGACGGCGCCGTCATCCCCGCGAAAGCGGGGATCCATATTCGACTGGGCAACATGGATCCCCGCTTCGGCGGGGATGACATCCGTGCGTGTGCCGTCCCTGCTTTCTGCCTTCTGCTTTCTGCCTCCCCCCTCACTCACCAAGCACGCTCTTCGCGATCATCATGTGGACGCCCACGTTCCCGTCCACCAGCTCCGTGATGCGCAGGTTGCCGGCGATGCTCGCGAGGCGGTACGCCTCCACTCGCGAGAGACTCTTCTTCCTCATCAGGAAGTTCACCATCTGCTGCACGCAGATCTGCGTCGCCTTCGTGAGGTCCCGGTCCATCCCCATGACGATCCAGTCGGTGGGAGTCTCGGCGATGGGCCAGTCGAGATGCATGTCCTTGCGGACGATGAGCTGCACCGTACCGGAGAGCGACGTCTCGATCGCCGTCTGATCCACTTCGCCGTCGCCCTGCGCGGCGTGGCCGTCGCCGATCTCGAGGAGCGCTCCGGGCGCCCACACTGGGACGTAGAGAGTGGTGCCCGCGACGAGCTCCTTGTTGTCCATGTTTCCCGCGTGGATGCTCGGTGGGTTGCTCGAGACGCGGCCCGAGTCGCGCGGCGGTGCCACGCCCATGCTGCCGAAGAAGGGGTGGAGGGGAATGACTATACCGTCTCCGAGGTCGGCGATCATACGCGTGGTGTCGAGGCGGATGATGCGCGTGCGTGGGTCGCCGCAATTATCGCGGAGAAATCCACTGCACCCGTTGTAGGAGTACGGGATCGCCAGGCGCACGTCGAGGATGCGCACTTCGAGCACGTCTCCCGAATCGGCGCCCTCCACGTAGATCGGCCCGGTGAGGATGTGGCCGCCCGGCCCCTTGTCGGTCACATGGTCGTAGACATCGCGGAGCGACTGCTGCACCTCGGCGGGCGGGAGCCCCGCGCGCTCGAGGCCGCGCGGGGAGTTGGTGAGGAGCGTCTCGACATCCACCGTGTCGCCCGACGTCACGCGGAGCACCGGCTTCGCGTCTGCGCTGTAGTAGCCCCAGGCGACGGTGGCGGGAGTGGCGGGGAGTTGGTGGCGGTGGGGCGCGGTCTGCGCGGCGATGGGCTGGGCAGTGGCTAGAAGGAAAGCCGGGAGGAGAAGTCTGGTGGGCATGGGGGAGGAGAGCAGAAAGCAGAAAGTAGTGAACGGCTCGTAAAACAAAGTCATTCCCGCGAAAGCGGGAATCCATGTTCTGTCTGGCTAACATGGGTCCCCGCTTTCGCGGCGATGACGGGGGGAGAACGCCTCGACACTACTGATTCACGCGAAATACCTTCGCCACCTCGGGGGGGTCGCTGGTCTTCGTGAGTTGGAGCATGAGGAGGATGCGCGCCTTCTGGACGTTCAGAGTACCGGCGCCGATGGTGGATGGCTCGCTCCCATCGACGCTCGATGTATCGCGCGAGCTGCTCCTTCGGGAAGCATCGGCCTTCGATGTATCGCGTCTCGATCGGTTGGTTCTCACGCCGTCGCCCACGTCGACGCTCCCCGATCCGGCGCGGCTTCCCACCACCACTATCACTCCCTTCGTCATCGCACGTCTGAGCGCGTCGCGCTGCTTCGGTGGGACATCTCCGCGGCCAGTGGATGCGACCACTATTCCGCGCGCTCCGGCAGCGACGGCGGCATCGACGCCCGCTCCGTCGGCACCGACGTACGAGTAGACGATGTCCACGCGGGGGAGCGAGTCGACACGAGAGATGTCGAATACCGTTCGGCGGTGCGGCTCGCGGAAGAATCGGATCTCCTCCGGGTCGGCCGCGCCGAGGTCGCCGCGCACGGGGGAGGCGAAGGCATCGGGGCGCACCGTGTTCGACTTGGTGACGTCGCGCGCGGCGAAGATCTCGTCGTTCATGACCACCATCGTGCCGCGGCCGCGGGCCGACGGCGACGCGGCCACTCGTACGGCGTCGCGCAGATTCGCGGGTCCGTCGACCCCGATCCCGTCCGCGGGTCGCATCGCGCCGGTCACCACCACCGGTCGCGGATCGGCGACAGTCAGGTCGAGGAAGTACGCGGTCTCCTCCATCGTGTCCGTGCCATGGGTGACGACGACGCCGGCGAAGTCTGGGTGCGTGCGGAGGGTGTCGGCGATTCCGCGAGAGAGAGCGAGCCACATCGCCGTGGTCATCGATCCAGAGGCGATGTTGGAGAACTGCTGCGCGGAGATCGTGGCGATAGTGTCGAGCCCGCGCACGGCGCGGAGCAGCTGCTCCACGCCGATCTTGCCGGGATCGTCCGAGTAGTAGTTGGTCGACGCGATCGTCCCGCCGGTCGCCACGATGTGCACGGCGGGCGCCGCGGAGCGCGCCGCCGCCGAAGCGGACTGCGCGGCGGCGGGAGCGACGGGAACGATGCCGGCGGCGACGGTCGAGAGAATCACCGCCGCGCGGCGGGTCGCGGACACACGGCGCGACGCGCGCGCCCGTCCTCCACGACCGCGGGGGAAACTCGTGCCGAGCGCGCCGGGGAGGGGTGGCAACGGGAGGACTGGCATGGGCGGGAAGCTAGCGCGATGTGTGCGGTATCGTTAGAAGCTTCGGAAGCCGGGCGAAGGTCCGCGAAGCGGCCGGGAAGGCGGCCGCCACAGCAGTCAACCAGGAGACTCCCGACATGGCACTGATAAGCGAGACGATGAACGCACAGATGAACGAGCAGATCGGCAACGAGATGGGTGCTTCGCTGCAATACGTCAACATGGCGGCGTACTTCGATAATGCGGGACTCCCCGTGCTGACGCAGCACTTCCTCCGCCAGGCGGACGAGGAGCGCCAGCACGGCATGAAGTTCGTGCGCTACATCCTCGATGCCGATGGGGCGGTCAGGATCCCGGCCATCCCCGCGCCGAAGTCGGAGTTCGGCAGCGCGGAGGAAGCCGTCGCGCTGGCGCTCGAGTGGGAGTACACCGTCACGAAGCAGATCAACTCCCTCCTCGACCTCGCGTCGAAGGAGCGCGACTACGTGGCGCACGACTTCCTGGAATGGTTCGCCCGGGAGCAGCTCGAGGAGTGCTCGAGCATGGACACCCTGCTCAAGATGATCCGTCGTACCGGCGAGTCGGGGCTCATGCTGGTCGAGAACGCGCTGGCCTCAGGACAGGCGCTGTCACTCGGCACGGGGCCAGGTGAGGCGAGATAGTGGTTCCGGATGGAACGCGGAGAAGGAGAGTCCCATGAAGGTCAGCCCACTCGCGGGTAAGGCGCCCCCGGCCTCCGAGCTGCTAGATGTCGCGAAGCTCATCACCGGGTACTACACGGAGGTCCCCGACCCGTCGGTTCCCGCGCAGCGCGTCTCCTTCGGCACATCCGGGCATCGTGGCTCCGCCTTCGACTGCACCTTCAACGAGCGGCACGTCCTCGCGATCACCGAGGCGATCTGCCGCTTCCGCAAGCGGCGCGGCATAGACGGCCCGCTCTTCCTCGGCATCGACACGCATGCGCTCTCGGTTCCCGCTCGCGCGAGCGCGCTCGAAGTGCTCGCGGCGCACGGCGTGGACGTGATGCTCGCGAAGGAGGATGCGTACACACCCACGCCGGTGATCTCGCACGCCATAATCTGCCACAACAGCGGGCGCTCGATCGGGAATGCGGCGCGCGGGGGAGCGGACGTCAGCGATTCGTCATCGCGTCGCGCGCTCGCCGATGGGATCGTCATCACTCCGTCACACAATCCGCCGGCCGACGGTGGCTTCAAGTACAACCCGCCCAACGGAGGGCCCGCCGACACCGAGATCACGCGCTGGATCGGCGCGGAGGCGAACGAGCTGCTCGAGGCGAACCTCGCCGGAGTGCAGCGCGTTCCCTACGAGCGCGCGCTGCACGCATCCACGACGCACACGCACGACTACATCGACGCGTACGTGGGCGACCTCCATAGCGTCATCGACATGGATGCGATACGCTCGGCGGGTCTCCACCTCGGCGTGGACCCGCTCGGCGGTGCGGGCGTGCACTACTGGGGGCCGATCGCGGAGCGATACGGGCTCGATCTCACCGTGGTGAGCGACGTGGTGGACGAGACCTTCCGCTTCATGACGCTCGACTGGGACGGCCAGATCAGGATGGACCCGTCGTCGCCGTACGCGATGCAGCGGCTCCTGGCTCTGAAAGATCGCTTCGACATCGCCTTCGCCTGCGACACCGATCACGATCGTCACGGGATCGTCACGCGGAGCAGCGGGCTGCTCGCGCCGAATCACTATCTCTCGGCGGCGATCTACCACGTATTCCGCCATCGCCCCGAGTGGGGGAGCGATGTGGGCGTGGGGAAGACGGTGGTGAGCAGCTCGATGATAGATCGCGTTACCGCGAAGCTCGGGCGGCCCCTGTACGAAGTGCCAGTAGGCTTCAAGTGGTTCGTGGACGGACTCTCCGATGGCTCGCTCGGCTTCTGCGGCGAGGAGAGCGCGGGCGCGTCACTACTCCGGCGCGATGGCACGGCGTGGAGCACCGACAAGGACGGGATCGCACTCTCGCTCCTGGCGGCCGAGATCGCGGCGAAGGCGGGGCGAGACCCGGGGGAGATCTACCGCGATCTCACGAGCGAGCTGGGAGATCCGGTGTACGATCGGGTGGAGGCGCCCGCGACGCTCGAGCAGAAGAAGCGGCTCGCGTCGTTGTCGGCGAGCGATCTGCGCGTCAGCGAGCTGGCCGGCGAGAAGATCGAGAGCGTCATCACCGAGGCGCCGGGTAACAGCGCGTCAATCGGCGGCGTGAAGGTCAGCTCCGCCACCGGCTGGTTCGCCGCGCGGCCAAGTGGGACGGAGGAAATCTACAAGATCTATGCGGAGAGCTTCCGGGGGAGAGAGACGCTCGCGAAGATCATCGCGGAAGCCCAGGGCGTGGTGGACGCGGCGCTGGGGTGAAGGAGGCAGGCTCGTGATCTCGTCCCGAACCGTCATCCACCGCGAAAGCTGGGACCCGTAAAACGTCATCCAGCGAGAGCAGGGACCCATTAAACGTCATCCCTGCGGGAGCGGGGACCCATATTAACGAGCCCGAACATGGTCCCCGCTTCCCCAGGGTTGGCAGGTCGCTGGCGGGTTGACGGAGGGAATTGCGATCATCATATACGCAGGTGAGATTGCCACTTCACATACCCACCGGCACGAGGGGGTGCTGACATGTTGCCTCGCCGAACGCTGTTCGCACTCCTCTCTGCAGTCATGCTCCCGCCTTTCACGCTCTCCGCGCAGCTCCAGCCCACTCGATGGGAGACGATAGCCAATGGCGATCGATTGGCGTGGCGCATCACGCTTTCCGACTCGATCACCCACCAGGTCCCGCCACAGGCTATCTCGGGCGTCTCGTCGCGATCCGCCTTCGCGAGTCTCGGCGTTCCGAATTCACCGCGGCGGATGTTCAGCCTGAGCGCACCTGCGCCGGCGGTGAGTGCAGACTCGGTCCCCTTCGAACCCCGTTCGGCGTCCACAGCTTTCGTCCTCTCATTCCTCATCGCCGGCGGCGGGCAGCTCTATGCCGCGGAAACGAAAAAGGGAGTGGTGCTGATGGTGACGGAGCTGGCGGGCGTGGGGCTGTTCGCCCATGGGCTGGCCACATGCGACAATCTGCTCGGGGGAGAATGCAGCGACGTGCAGCTGGGGCTCGGCGGGGTGCTGGCGCTCGGGAGCTGGATCGTATCGATGGTCGATGCACCGGGCGCGGCGCGCAGGTACAATAAGAAGTACGGGCGCGCGCAGCCGATCGTGGATACAGAGCCGGGTGGCGCGGCCCGATTCGGGGTGAGGATCGCTTTGGCGAGGTGAGCGAGGAATAGCGGGGTCAGATCCGGAATCGCGAATCGATACAGCAGCTATACCCGCTGTATCTATTCGCGATTCCGGATCTGACCCCGCTGATCAGTCCTCCCGCAACGCTACCGCCGGGTCCACGCCGGCGGCGCGGCGGGCGGGGAGGGCGACGGCGAAGAGTGCCATGCTGAGCACCAGCGCGGCGGCCGAGCCGAGGAGCAGTGGACTCGTTCCGCTCACGCCTACCAGGAGCGCCCCGAGCACCTTCCCGATCCCTAGAGCGAAGAACACGCCGATCAGCGTACCCGTGGCCGCGAGCACGATTCCATCGAGCATCACCAGCCGCATGATGTCGCCGTAGCGAGCGCCGAGCGCGGTGCGGATTCCCATCTCGCGCGTGCGCCGCGATATCGCGTACGAGAACACTCCGTAGAGCCCTACCGCAGCGAGGACGAGAGCCACGGCGCCGAAGAGGGTGAACATCGAAGCGCCCAGCCGCCACGGCCGCATCTCGGGCTCCAGGTACTCGGCCATCGGCTCGACGTCCGCGAAGGGGAGCCCGCTTGCCGCGCCGAGCATGGCGTGCCGCACCGAGCCGACCACCGCCCCCGGATCTCCCTCCGTACGCACGAGTATCTGTCGCGGTGCGACGTCCGTGCGCTGGGCGAGCGGCGCGTACATCTGCAGCTCCGGCTCACCGCGGATGCTCCTGCTCTTGACGTCCGCCGCGATCCCCACGATCTCGCTGCACGGCACCTCGTTCCCCTGCGGGCCGAACTTCGTGATCTGGATGCACTGGCCGATCGCGTCGCCCGCCGGCCAGAACGCCTTCGCGAAGCGCTCGTTGATGATTGCCACCGCCGGCGTGCCTTCGCGATCCTGGTCGGAGAACGCTCGTCCGCGAAGAATCGGCGTCCCGGTCGCGGCGAAGAAAGACGGCGACACGATGTTGAATTCCGGGCCGAACGGCTCGCCCAGCTTCTGTTTCATCTGCTCGCGGTCGATCCCCGGAATGATGACGCGCGCGTCCGTCGTGCCCACGAACGGAGCCTGCGAAGCGATGCTCGCCTCCCTCACGCCGGGGAGCGCGCGTACCCGTTCGAGCATCTCGGCGTACGTGCCGCGCGACTCCGCGGTGGTGTAACCCATCTCCGGCAGCGACATACGCCCCACCAGCATGTGCTCCGGTGCGAAGCCGAGCTGGATCGCGCGCACGTTCCACCAGCTCGCGACTAAGAGCGCAGCGCCAGCCACGAGCGCCATCGCCAGCGCCACCTGGCCCACGAGCAGCGCGCTCCGCACGTACGCGTGCCGCACGCGACCCGGCCGCGGCGCCCCGATCACGGCACCCGCGATGTCGCGCCGACGAGTCTGGAGCGCGGGGACAAGCCCGCAGCCGATCCCCGTCGCGATCGTCACCAGTGCGGAGATGCCCAGGATGCGCGCATCGAAGGCGCCGTGGAGAACTTCGAGCTGCGGTAGGAGGAACGCGCGGATCACGCTGCCGCCCCACTCGCGCGACGCGATGCCGACCACGCCGCCGCTGACGGCGAGGATCACCCCTTCGACCAGGAAGAGCTGCGCGAGCTGCGCGCGCGTCGCGCCGAGCGCGAGTCGGATGGCGACCTCGCGCTGCCGGTCCGCCGCGCGTACCAGGAGAAGACCGGCAACGTTGGCACAGGCGATGAGGAGGACGATCGCCGCGACCCCCGTGAGCCAGAGGGCGACGGAGACATCCTTGCTCCGATCGCCGCCGAGCCCGGGCACGATGGGAGCGGCCGTCGCCACAGTGCGGGTCTCGGCGAAACGCGGGCCGAAAACAGCGAGATATGAGTGCTGCACGATCGCGGCCGCCTTCTGCGTGACCAGCGTCAGTGAAACGTCGCGCGGCACGCGGCCGATCACCTGCACGAACCCCTCGCTCATCCCATAGAACATCTCGTGACTTCCGTCGAAGAGCTCCCGCTCCGCGGCGGCGATCGGGAGCCATAGGTCCATCGGCCGCAGCGACTCGAGACCGCGGAAGCCGCGCGGCGCGACTGCCGCGATCGTGTAGGTCGCCTTGCCCACCGAGACCGTGCGTCCTATGATCGACGAGTCTCCGCCGAAATGCGAGCGCCAGAGCGCGTAGGAGATCACGACCGGCTGGGCGCCGTCGTTGCCGCGGGCATCGTCGGTGTCGAAGAGATGGCCCATCGCCGGCCGCACGCCGAGCAGCGGGAAGAACGATCCCGTTACGAAAGCAGCGGTCACCGGGCGCGCCGCATCGCCGCGCTCGAGCGACAGTTCCTCGGTGTGATAGCCGGCTACCCCATCGAGCTCCGGCAGACTGTCCCGCAGGGCGAGATAGTGAGAGTAGACGACGCCGCGGCTTATCGTCGAGGTAGACGTCGGCTTCGCGCCGCGAATGATGAAGTCGAAGTGGAGCTGCACGATCTCGTCCGCCGCGCGCACGTGCGGCGGGGGCCGGAAGAGGAGGAGATCCACCACCTCCGCCATCGTGGTGATCGCGCCTATCCCGACCGCGAGGCAGAGCACCGAGATCGCCGTGAACGCCGGCGCGCGGCGGAGAGTGCGGAGGGCGAAGCGGAGGTGAGTGGAGAGGGCTCGCATGCGGGATCGTCCGGTCGGAAGGGATGGGGTATTGTACGAAATCGACCCGTGACGTCAATTGTTGGTGGCAAACCACCACGAGGAGCTCCGATGGCAACCACCGTAAGACCGGCGGAGCGCGAAGCACTCTTCCGGATGATCAGCGGGTATCAGCTCACCCAGCTAGTTCACGTGCTGGCGGTACTACGCATCCCCGACCTGCTGACCCTCGGGCCACGCACCTCCGACGATCTCGCCGCGCAGGTCGAGGCGAAGGGGGACCGGCTATACCGTGTGCTTCGCGCGCTGGCGGCGGTCGGCGTGCTCGAGGAGCGCGAAGGGCGCAGCTTCGCGCTCACGCCGATCTCCGAGCTACTACGCGCCGATCACCCCGAGTCGCTCAGGCCGATGGCCGTCTTCCTTGGCGGCGTGTCGTACCGAACGTGGAGTGAGCTCCTCTATGGGGTGATGAGCGGCGAGACGCCCGCCGAGAAAGTGCTCGGCATGCCGGGCTTCGCCTACCTGCGCAAGGACACCGAGGCGGGCGAGGCCTTCGACGCGACCATGACGGCGATCTCGCGCAGGCATGTGGCAAGCATTGTGGAGGGCTACGACTTCTCGAACGCGCTCACGGTGGTGGACGTGGGCGGAGGGCAGGGGATGCTGCTCGCCGGGATACTGACGGCGAATCCGCATCTGCACGGCATCCTCTTCGACCAACCCAAAGTGGTGGCCGCCGCAGCGCACACGTTCGAGGAAGCAGGGGTGGCCGACCGCTGCGAACGGGTTGGCGGCGACTTCTTCAGGGCCGTGCCGCCGGGTGGAGACATCTACACGCTGCGCAGCATCATCCACGACTGGGACGACATGCCCGCCACCACCATCCTCGCGAATTGCGAGCGCGCGATGGCCGAGGGTGGGAAGGTGCTCGTGATGGAGAGTATAGTCGACGCCGGTGAGCAGTCGATAGCGGCGAAGATGCTCGACGTGCAGATGCTCGTGATGACGGGGGGACGCGAGCGCACGGTGGAAGAGTTCGAGCAACTCTTCGCGGCAGCCGGGCTGGAAGTGGGCCGAGTGATCCCAGTGGGAGTGGACGGGCGGATCGTGGAGGGGCACGTCGCCAGCACCCGCTAGACGCTCGACACCGCGACCGATCCTTGCAGCAAATGCTCCACAGCGATAGGGAGCTCGCGCGCCCTGTATCCGGAAGCGTTGAACACGGCGTTCGCGATCGCGGCCGCCGCGCCTACCTGGCCAATCTCTCCTACTCCCTTGACGCCGAGCGGGTTCACCACGTCGTCTCGCACCTCGATGAGCTCGACGTCTACCTCGGGAGCGTCCGCGTTCACGGGCACCAGGTAGTCGCCGAGACTCGTGTTCGTCCACCGGCCGTAGCGGCTGTCCATCCGCGTTCCCTCCAGCAGCGCCTGCCCGAGTCCCCAGAGCATACCGCCCATGAGCTGGCTGCGAGCGGTCCTGGGATTCAGCACGCGGCCCGGGGCGAAGGCGCCGACCATGCGCCGCACGCGCACGAGTCCCAGATCGGCGTCCACGGCCACCTCCGCGAATTGCGCACCGAAGGTGGTCTGCGCGTAGCCGCTGTCCATCCCCACCGGGTTCCAGCTTCCCGACGCATCTATTTCCTCGAGGAAGTTGCGCTTCAGCAGCTCGCCGTACGTCTCATCCGTTGCGGGCTGGTCGCGCAGCGTCATTCGACCATCGCTCACCACCACCGAGCTCGCGTCGGCACCGTGCAGCGGAGACTTCGCGTCGGCGACGGCCCGCGCGACGAGCTGCTCGCGGAGAGCGGTGGCAGCGGCGTGCACGGCCGCGCTGATCA
>DATCXR010000165.1:0-2293 GCA_036565685.1 Gemmatimonadaceae bacterium | reverse complement strand
CCAACACCGAGCGTCCGATCACGATCACTGAGGGGACGAACCGCCTGGTGCAGGAGCCGGACGAGCTGCCGTCGCTCGTACGCGGCGCCTCGCGCACGAACGGCACTCGGCGGCCGGAGGGATGGGACGGGGGTGCGGGGGTGAGGGTGGTGGAGGCGCTGGGGAGGAGATAGCAGGAAGCGGAGAACTGCTAGAGGGTTCAGGGTTCAGGGGGCAGGGTTCAGGAACTGCCTCGGCTTCGAGATCTCGATCGCCGCGGAGTACCTGCACCCTGAACCCTGCCCCCTGAACCCTGGGGTTTCACTGCTTTCTGCTGTCTGCTTCCCCCCTCCCACGGTCTTACGATATCGAACCTTGATTCCCCGCCCCTTCCGGCGTAGCGTACCGTGGCCGCGTTACCTGCCTCGTGGCTCAGGGGTCAGTACTTATCGAACACCCCTCCTCATCTCTCAGCTCGTCGTTCGCCCTCGCCAATGCTTCAGTCGTTCGTGCGCTCCTGTGCAGCGGGAGCTCTCTGCCTCGTCATGGCACTCCCCCTGGCGGCGCAGCGTCCTACCACAGACCAGGCGCGCGTCCTCCTGCAGACCAGGCCCGATCTCGTCGCGCAGCTCCGCTCCAGGCTCGGAGCGAGCGGACTCACTCCCGACCAGATAAGAGCGCGGCTGCGCGCCGAGGGGTATCCCGAGGATCTGCTCGACGCGTACCTCCCCGGAGGCGTCGCCGCGGCGGCTGATTCGTCGCCGTCGTCCACGGTGTTCGAGGCGATGCGCGCTCTCGGAGTCACCGATTCCACCGGGACGGACTTCCTTCAGTCGCCGTCGATGCTGCAGCAGGGGATGGGCGCCTACCCGGGCCAGGCCGGTGAGATGGGAGGTATGGGCGGGCCGGGCGCGCTCCGCGTGGTATGCGACACCGTCTTCACGGACGCGCAGCAGCCGCTCCAGCCGCTGCGTCCCTCGGTGCCATTCGACTCGGCGTGGATCGGCGACAGCGTATCGACCGGCGACAGCACGCGACCGACCCGGCTCGGTCCGGGAGGCGCGACCGCGGACGGGCAGCCACGCTTGGTCTGCCGCCCGATCGATCGCGTGGCCGTGCAGAACCCGGACAGCGGCTTCACGATCTTCGGCCAGGACATGTTCGCCGAGCGAACCACCCAGTTCGCTCCCAACCTCGCCGGTCCTGTGGACGACAGCTACCGTCTCGGCCCGGGCGATGAGCTCGTGCTTATCCTTACGGGCGACGTGGAAGCGGCCTACACGCTCGACGTGACGCGCGAGGGCTTCGTGGTGATCCCGCAGGTGGGGCAGCTGCACGTCGCGAACCTCACGCTGGGGCAATTGCGCGAGCTGCTCTACACCCGGCTGGGTCGCGTGTACTCCGGCGTCCGTCGCGGCGCGAACGCAAGCACGAAGTTCTCCGTCAGCGTCGCGCGTCTGCGCACCAACCAGGTATTCGTGGTCGGCGATGTCGCGCGTCCGGGGAGCTACCGCGTCTCGAGCGCCGGCACGGCGCTCACCGCACTGTACGCGGCGGGCGGACCCACCGAAAACGGGAGCCTGAGACGGATCGAGATTCGCCGTGGCGGGCAGGTGGTGGACACGCTCGATGTCTACGACTATCTGCTCCGTGGCGACGCGTCGCACGATGCGCGGCTCGAGTCGGGTGACATAGTGTTCGTCCCCGTGCACGGCGCGCGCGTGCGCATCGTGGGAGAAGTCGTGCGGCCGGCTACCTACGAGATGACGAAGGGCGAGACGCTCGCCGACCTCATTCTCGCCGCCGGTGGCTACTCTCCCGACGCTTCGCGCGAGCGCGTGCAGATCGAGCGGATCCTCCCGCCAGCTCAGCGCGCCGAGGGCGGTCGTGATCGCGTGGTGATGGACATCGTCGCCCAGCGCGGCTCGGGCGAAGGCGAGCGACGCGCGCCGGGCAGCGGGACGGACGACGATTCGAACCGCGGCGATGGTGCGACCGCGGCCAATGGAGCGAGACTCCCGAACACGAGTGCCGGCGACCCGCTCGACCGGGCGGCGATGGCCGTGTCGCTCGCGGCCGGCGATGTCGTGCGCGTCTTCCCCGTGACCACGCGCATCCGCAACCGAATCACCGTGGCCGGCGACGTGTGGACTCCGGGGCAGCAGGGATTCACGCCCGGTATGCGGCTCTCCGACGCGATCGAGCGCTCGGGCGGAACCAAGCCCGATGTCTACCTCGGTCAGATCCTCGTGACGCGACTCCTTCCCGATTCCACGCGCATCCAGCTTCGCTCGAGCTTCCGCGACAGCACCGG
>DATCXR010000457.1:0-11439 GCA_036565685.1 Gemmatimonadaceae bacterium | reverse complement strand
GCCGCCTCCACGCGAATGCGCTTCACGCGGCTGCTCGCGGCAGGTGGAAGCGCTCGGCGATGGAGTCCGGCACTTCGAGTACCATGCGGAGCATCGCCGTCGAGAAGACCTTTCCCTGCGCGTCGGTCTTGAGCGAGAGTGTCCCGCCGCCACCCAGCGCCCCGTGCAGGAGGAAGTTCACCGCGCCCAGGTTGGGAAGCTCGAAGCGCTCCACGTCCCCGGTGATCGCGCCCTGGAAATGCCTCGCTACGCGCTCCTTCGTGAGAAAGAGCTGCAGCACCGGGAACCACTCCGGGCGGAGGGCAATGACGCCCACGTTGGCGGTATCGCCCTTGTCGCCGGATCGCGCATGCGCGATGTCGAGGAGACGGACTTTCATCGTCACTCCACGTTCACTATGGTCGTGACCACGCTCTTGTCCACCAGGGCGGGCCAGTACGCCACCACTTCCTCCACCTTCGGTCGGCCGCCGGCGAAACCGGTGACGCTGGGCGGACCGTTGAGCACCAGCGGAGCTATCTCCCGCGTGAAGCGCTCCACGGAGGGGCGGTCACCTCCGCGCACGCCGATGCGAAGCTGAACCTCGGGTGCATCGCGGGTCTCGCCGGAGAGTGTCCCGTGCGTGGCCGACACGCCGAGAAATTCGGTATGGATCTCGTCGAAGCGAAGGCCCAGCTTTTCGAGCCGCTCGCGCAGCACACGGTCGGCGAGCTGCGCCTTCTCGAGCGCATCGGGCCAGGCATACACCAGCGTGCCGGTCGCCTTGAAGCCGGCTCGGTAGGCAATGGAAACCTTGAGCTTGTCGGTGGGCGGCCGGCCGCGCACGCCGAAGACTCGTACGCGATCCTCTCCGGCATCGGCAACGCAGATGCTCGTGAAGTCCGCGATCACATCGGGCGTGATGTACTCGCGCGGATCGCCCATCTCGTACACGAGCTGCTCGGTGACGCTGTGCACGTCTATCCGGCCCCCGGTGCCGGGGTGCTTGTAGACGATGAAGCTGCCGTCCTCGTGCGCTTCGACGATCGGGTAGCCGATGTTGGCGAGGTCGGGGATGCTGCGCCAGTCGTAGAGGCAGTTGCCGCCGGAGCACTGCGCTCCGCACTCGATCACGTGACCGGCCACTATGCCGGATGCGAGGCGGTCCCAATCGTCCTTCGCCCAGCCGAACTCGTAGAGGAGCGGCGCCATGGTGAGCGCGGTGTCGGTGGAGCGGCCGGTGATCACGACGTTGGCGCCCTTGCCGAGTGCTTCGACTATGGGCGTCGCGCCGATGTAGGCGTTGGCCGACAGCACGCGGTCGCGCACCGTGGAGAGCGGCTCGCCGCTTTCCATGTTGGCGAGAGGGTGTCCGCTCTCGATCAGCTCATCGAGCCGCGGGAGGAGATCGTCGCCAGTGATGACGCCAATGCGCAGAGCATCGCTCACGCCCGCGCGGCGAGCGGTTTCGCGCAACGCTCCGGCGCACGCCTCCGGGTTCACGCCTCCCGCGTTGGCGATGACCCGTACGCCGCGCTCGGCTATGGCGGGGAAGACGCTCTCCATGGCGCCGATGAAGTCGCGCGCGTAACCCATGCGCGGATCTCGCTCCTTCTGCTTCTGCAGGATGGACATCGTCACCTCCGCCAGGTAGTCCAGCATGAGGTAGTCGATCGGTCCACCCTCGACCTGCCTACGGGGTGCTTCGAGCCAGTCGCCCCAGAAGCCCTGGCCACTCGCCACACGCACGACGCGGCTCATCTAGCTCCATCCAGGTGCGGGGGAAGTACGAACGGACCCAGGTGCGGCCCGGGATTGTTGAGCGACGCCGCGAGCGCCATCGCGAGAACCTCGCGCGTCTCCTCGGGATAGACGATGGCGTCTATGTAGCCGCGCGCGCCCGCATAGCGGGCGTCGAGCTGCTGCTCGTAGTCCGCGCGCATCTCCTCGATCGAGTCGCGCACGTCCGGAGGCGGGCGGGTGCCGCTCTGGCGCGAGCGTTCGATCGTGGGGCCGTGCACCGCCTGCACCGCCGCCTCCCCTTCCATGACTCCCATCCGGCCGGTGGGCCAGGAGAAGATGAAATCGGGATCGAAGCCCTGGCCGGCCATCGCGTAGTAGCCGGCACCCGATGCATGGTTCACCGTCAGCACCAGCTTCGGAACGGTGGCGGTGGCCATCGCTTCGACGAAGCGCGCGCCGGCGCGGATGATTCCCGCGTGCTCCGCCTCGGAACCCACCATGAAGCCGGAGACGTCCTGTACGAAAAGGAGCGGGAGCCGCTCGCGATCGCAGCGGTCTATGAAGTACGCCACCTTCTCCGCGCTCTCTGCGTAGATGATCCCGCCGAAGCGCGGCTTCTCGCCCTCGCGTCCCTTTATGAGCCCGCGCTGGTTGGCGATGATTCCGACCGGCATCCCACCGATCGCCGCATCGCCGCAGATCATTTCGCGGGCGAGGTTCTGCTGGAACTCGTCTATCTCGCCCCCATCCACCACGGCCCGCAGCACGGCGTGCATGTCGTACGACATGCGGTGGTCGGTGGGGAGTATGTCGTAGAGTGTCTCCGGGTCCGACATCGAAGCCGCGGGGTCGGCGGCGGCGGGGTGCGAGACAGGCAGCTCGGCAGTGCCGCCGAGGTCCGAGTCGTTCACGGTGCGCGTCGCATC
Source organism: Gemmatimonadaceae bacterium (assembly GCA_036565685.1). Lineage (GTDB taxonomy): Bacteria > Gemmatimonadota > Gemmatimonadetes > Gemmatimonadales > Gemmatimonadaceae > JADGGM01. The sequence continues at coordinate 8,791 of DATCXR010000457.1, read as the reverse complement.
CGCACGTGACGCGCACTCGCGCTTCGTGCGCCGCACGAAAGCGCGCAGCTTCACGATGCACTCGGCGTCGTCCTTCGCGCGGTAGTGCGCCACGCCGGAGATCTCGGTGTGGGTGACCGCGCCGCCGAGCGTCTCGGAGTCTATCACCTGCCCCGTGGCGCCCTTCACGAGATTCGGTCCGCCGAGTCCCATGAACGACGTCCCCTCCACCATGATGATGACATCGGAGAGCGCGGGGAGGTACGCGCCGCCGGCTATGCACGGTCCCATCACGGCAGAGAACTGCGGGATGCGCAGGTAGCGCCGCATGATGGAGTTGTAGTAGAAGATCCTCGCCGCGCCGTACTGTCCCGGGAAGACGCCGCCCTGGTAGGGGAGATTCACTCCGGCCGAGTCCACCAGGTAGATGATCGGGATGCGGCAGCGCATCGCGATCTCCTGCGCGCGGAGGATCTTCCTGATCGTCTCCGGCCACCAGGATCCCGCCTTTACGGTGGCGTCGTTGGCCACCACCACCACCTCGCGCCCCTCCACGATGCCGACGCCGGTCACCACGCCTGCCGCGGGTGCCTGACCGTCGTACTGGTCGTAGGCCACGAGGAGCCCGACCTCCAGGAAGCGTGACTCGGGGTCACAGAGACTCGCTATGCGCTCGCGCGCGGTGAGCTTTCCCTGCGAATGCTGCTTGTCGGCGCGCTTGCTCCCGCCGCCCTCGCGCAGCTTCTCCTCGAGGGCGCGCATGTCGCGCGAGAGCTCGCGCAGTCGCGTGTGCGAGGGCGCGCTCACGGTCATACTTCCTGCTTCTCGCGCTCGGCGAACCACGCCCTGATGTAGTCCACAAGGTCGGAGGTCGAGGTGCCGGGGCCGAAGAGCTCACCGATTCCCCTGGCGCGGAGCACATCGATGTCTTCCTTCGGAATGATCCCGCCGCCCGTGAGCAGAATGTCATCGCGGCCGGCGTCGTGCAGGAGCTGCTGGACGCGTGGGAAGAGCGTCATGTGGGCACCGCTCAATATCGAGAGCCCTACCACGTCCACGTCCTCCTGCACGGCGGCGCTCGCGATCATCTCGGGCGTCTGGTGGAGGCCGGTGTATATCACTTCCATCCCCGCGTCGCGGAGCGCGGACGCCACGACCTTCGCACCGCGGTCGTGGCCATCGAGTCCGGGCTTGGCGATCAGCACGCGAATGGGTCGCTGCATTTGCGAACCTTGGTCTGGGTGGTTGGTGAATTCGTCGAAGTCTATCTTCTGCGGCGCGGTCTCGCCAATTCTTCCTTGTGCGCGACGAGGAGCATTTCCGACGATCCGCGCGTGAGTGGAGCGTCGCTCCACGAGTCGTACGCTTCGGTGGTGACGAGCCCCACATCCGCCAGAAGCTCGGTGAGGCGCGTGGCGGTGTAGAGGCGGATCCGGTGGTCGCGCTCGCCCGAGCTGGCCTGATCGCTCCAGTCTACGCGGATGGTGAGCACGCCGGAGAGCGGATCGAAGCTGCGCTCGTGGGCCACCATGGTTCCGTCGCTCGCGCGCCACCAGTCGCGGTCGAGGAAGCGGCTCATCACACCGTCGCGGCTGGCGCCGTGCCAGACGAGCACGCCTCCGGGACGCAGCACTCGCGCGAACTCCGCAATCGTGCGGAGGTCGTCGGAGGGGTCCTGAAAGAACCCGAACGATGTGAAGAGGTTGAGCACTGCGTCGAAGCGGCCGGTCCAGCGCGCCGGCAGGCTGCGCATGTCGCCTTTCACGTAGCGGAGCCGTGCTCCGGTGCCACGCTCGCGCGCGCGCGTCAGGAGGTGGTTGGAGTAGTCCAGCCCCGTGGTGTCGAAGCCGGCCTCGGCGAGGAGGTGCGAGTGCCGCCCCTGCCCGCACGGCAGGTCCAGCACCCTCGCGCCCACCGGGAGCGCGAGCAGCTCCACCAGCCGCGCGACTTCGCGCCGATCGCTCTCGAGCGAGAAGAGCGGAGAGTACTCCGAGAGGTAGCGCTCGTCGAAGTACGACTCCCACCACTCGCTGCGCGATCTCACTCGCGGCCGTGCGCTCAGAAGAATACCGGTTCGCGGTACGCGCCGAACACCTCTTCCATCGCCGCGCGGATCTCGTAGAGCGTGGCGTCGGCGCGCGCCGCATCGAGAATGTACGGGATGAGATTGGCCTCCGCGCGGGCTGCATCGCGCAGCGCGGCGATCGCCTGCCCGTAGCGTCCCGCATCGCGTGTGGCGCGCAGCTTCGCGAGTCGCTCGCGCTGCTCGCGCTCCGTGTCCTCGCTCACCTTGAGCAGCGGGATCATGAGCTCCGGCTCTTCGGTGACCAGCTCGTTCACGCCCACCACCACCTTGCGGTGCTGCTCGACTTCCCACTGCTGGCGCATCGCCGACTCGGCGATGCGACGCTGCAGCCACCCGGACTCGAGGGCCTTCACCACGCCGCCCACGTTGTCGATCTCGCCGAAGAGCTCCTCCGCACCGCGCTCCATCTCGCTGGTGAGCGACTCGATGTAGTAGGACCCGCCGAGCGGATCGATGACGTTCGGTACCCCCGTTTCGTACGCCAGGATCTGTTGCGTGCGCAGCGCAACCTGAACCGCCTGCTCCGTTGGGAGGGCGAGCGTCTCGTCCATCGAGTTGGTGTGCAGCGACTGCGTTCCCCCGAGTACCGCCGCCATCGCCTGGTAAGCGACGCGCACGATGTTGTTCATCGGCTGCTGCGCCGTGAGCGTCACGCCCGCGGTCTGCGAGTGGAAGCGCATCATCCAGGAGCGCGAGTCGCGTGCGCCGTACCGCTCGCGCATCCGCCTCGCCCAGATGCGACGGGCGGCGCGCAGCTTGGCGATCTCCTCGAAGAAATCGTTGTGGATGTCCCAGAAAAACGAGAGCCGCGGCGCGAACTCGTCCACGGCCAGCCCGCGCTCGATCCCCTTCTCCACGTACGTGAAGCCATCGGCCAGCGTGAAGGCCAGCTCCTGCACCGCGGTGGCACCGGCTTCGCGGATGTGGTAGCCCGAGATGGAGATGGTATTCCACTGCGGCGCGTGCTTCGCCGACCACTCGAAGCCGTCTATGATGAGGCGCAGCGCCGGCTCCACGGGATAGATCCACGCGTGCTGCGCCATGTACTCCTTGAGGATGTCGTTCTGGATCGTCCCGCGCAGCTCCGCGGATGGCACACCCTGGCGCTCCGCGGCGGCTATGAAGAAGCAGTAGAGGATCAGCGCGGGCCCGTTGATCGTCATCGAGACCGACACTTCATCGAGCGGGATCCCCTCGAAGAGCGTCTCCATGTCGGCCGTGCTCGAGATCGCGACGCCGCACTTGCCCACCTCACCTTCCGAGCGTGGGTGGTCGGAGTCGTAGCCCATCAGCGTGGGGAAGTCGAACGCCACGGAGAGGCCCGTCTGACCGTGCTCCAGCAGATACTTGTAGCGCTGATTGGTGTCGCGCGCGCTCCCGAAGCCGGCGAACTGGCGCATCGTCCAGAGGCGACCGCGGTAGCCGGTCGCGTGGATGCCTCGCGTGAACGGGTAGTTCCCCGGAGTACCGTCGGCCACGGGGTCCAGCTGCGCCGTATCGAGCGCGGTGTAGAGCGGCTCGACTGTCTGCGCGGAGTTGGTGAAAGCGATGTCGCGTTTGCGTCCCGCCTCGTAGCGCGCTCGCCACGCGGCCACCTCGGCGCGCAGGCGCTCGAGCTCCTCCCGCTCCCGACCTTCGAGCTGCTCGACCTTGTCCGTAGAAGTCATCCTCTCCTCCCTCGAGACTCCACCACCGCTCACGAGCGCTGGCCGCGCGTGATCAGCTCCGTGCTCCGCTCCAGCAGCGCCTCCGCGGCCGCGAACGGGGTCAGAGACCCCTCGTCGAGCGCCGGGAGCGCATCATCGAGCCAGGCGTTGGTATCCTGATCACGCCAGAGGCGCTCGCGCACTCTGCGTTCCACCACTTCCACGACGCGCTCGCGAAGCCGCTGCCGGCGCCGGGATCGGAGGATGCCGCTTCTTTCAAGATAATCGAAATGCCTGTCGAAGGCCGTCACTAGCTCGCCTACTCCCTCTCCGCGCTCGGCCATCGTAGAGATTACGGGCGGGGTCCAGCGTTCCGCATCATTCGCTGCCGCGGCGTTGCGCGCCGCGTATGCCGGGTTCCGGATCGGCTTCTCCTCCTTCCCGCGCACGTGATGCTGCACGCCGTGGTGTCCCGGCACGTCGCGGTACGTCTGGCCCATGCGCAAGCCCAGCGTGATCTCGATCTCGTGGCGCAGGCGGTCGGCGCCGGGGCGGTCGGCCTTGTTGACCACGAAGACGTCGGCGATCTCCATGAGACCCGCCTTCATGGTCTGTATCGCGTCCCCCGACTCCGGAACCAGCACGACCGCCGTACTGTCGGCGATGCGGGCGATGTCCAGCTCGCTCTGCCCTACTCCCACGGTCTCGATGAGCACCCGGTCGAAGCCGAAGGCATCGAGCACGTCGGCCACCTCGCGCGTGGAAGCCGCGAGACCGCCGAGCGAGCCGCGCGTTCCCATCGAGCGAATGAAGATTCCCGGGTCGAGCGCGATCCCCTCCATCCGGATGCGATCGCCCAGCAGCGCTCCACCGGTGAAGGGCGATGTGGGGTCCACCGCCACGATTCCGACCGTGAGCCCGGACGACCGCCACGCCCGCGCGAGCTGCGTGCCGAGCGTGCTCTTCCCGGCCCCCGGTGGGCCGGTGAGGCCGACGCGCCTCGCGCGTCCGAGCCGCTGGTGCAGACGGCCGAGTACCTCCTCGAAGCCGGGCCGGTGATTCTCCACCACGCTCACGGCCCGCGCGAGCGCTGCGGGAGCACCGGCGTCGAAATCCGCGAGCAGCTGCTCGTGTCTCGAGCGGGAGAGAGAGCTTTCCGTCATCAGCGCCAGCGGCGGTAGCCGCGGAGTGGGTTCGAGAGCAGGTGCCAGGGAAGGAGCAGGAGAACCGCGAATGTCACCAACGCGGTGGCGAGCGTGAGAACCAGCACATAGATGTTGCGATCGGCCAGGTACACCAGCGCGCCCACGATCGCGAGCACTCCGGTCATGAGGCAGAGGGCTATTCGGCGCGTCTGTCCCGCGAGGAAGCGCTGCATCTCTAGCACGTCGCGCGGGTGCGCGCGCACGCGCAACTCGTCGCGCCCCGCGCGCCGCAGTATGTCGCGCAGCTCGCGCGCGATTCCGCCGAGCTGCGCGAGCGCATCCTGCATCCTGTCGCGCGGATCCCCTCCCACGGCGGATGCCATCAGCCGACTCCCCATGGATTTGAGAATCGGCGAGGCGAAGTGCACGGAATTGAAATCCGGGTCGTAGCGCATCCCGATCCCTTCGGCGAGCGCCGCCGCGCGCCCCAGGTAGACCAACTCGCTCGGGAGCACGATGGGCCAGCGATAGAAGGTGGAGAGCACCTCGTTGACGATCCGCTGGATCTGCCGTGGCCTGGCGTCGGGGGTGAATGCGATGGACATCAGCGCTCTCGCGGCGTCGCGCACCGTGCCGCGGTCCACCTCCGGATCGAGAAGCCCGAGCTCGTAGAAGCCGGCCACCACGGCATCCACGTCCTGACGCACTGCGGCGAGGATGGTCTGGATGAGCGCCACGCGGGTGTCGCGTTCCACGCGAACCACCATTCCGAAGTCCAGGAGAACCAGAGTTCCGTCGGCGGCGACCAGGAGATTGCCGGGGTGTGGGTCGGCGTGAAAGAGCCCGTCCACCAGCATCATCTGCGCGTACGCCTCGACGACGGTCTCGAGGAGGCGCGGAAGCGAGATATCGCCGGACGCGATGCGCTCCTGCAGGCTGTCTATCTTGGTGCCCTTCATGTACTCGAGCACCAGCACGCGCTGCGATGTCAGGCCGCTCACGACTTCGGGCACGGCAATACGGTCATCGCCCGCGAAGTTGGCGCGGATCTGCTCGGCGTTGCGCGCCTCCGCGCGGAAGTCCATCTCCTCGTCTATTCGCCGCGCGAACTCGCGAACGATGGTCGTGATGGCGCGCGTGTGGTGGTTGGGGAAGAGGACGTTCACGAAGGAGAGAATCCGGAAGGCGGCATCGAGATCCACCGCGACCAGCTCCTCCACGCCCGGGCGCAACACTTTCACCACCACTTCACGCGTGCCGAGCGACGCGCGATGCACCTGCCCCAGCGAAGCCGCGGCGAGCGGCTCGGGGTCGAAGCGGTCGAAAATCTCCTCCACCGGGCGTCCCAGCTCGCGCACGATCACTTCCTCGATCACGCTGGATGGCAGTGGCGGGACCCGGTCGGTGAGGCGCCCCACTTCGCTCAGGTAGGGCTCGGGGAGGATGTCGGCGCGCGAGGCGAAGACCTGCGCGAGCTTGATGAACGTCGGGCCCAGCGCGGCGACCGTAGCGGTGAGCCGCTCGGCGCGCCGCCGATGCTCCTCCTCGCTCACGCCGCGGCGGCCGCCTGTCAGGATCCAGCGACGCCTGTCGCGGAAGAAGAGAACGACGAAAGGAAAGAGGCGCCAGAAGACGTAGAACGCCCGCACGTCAGCGAATCCGCTCGAGAGCGATCGAGCGTCCCGCGCCGGCCCGCTGGACCAGGAGCCGGAGGACACGCGACGGCTCGGCTTCCACCACCGTCAGCTCCAGCTCGCCGAGCCGGAACCGCTCGCCGAGCGCCGGGATTCGGCCGAGGGAGCGAACCACCACACCGCCCAGCGACTGCGCGCGGCCATAGTTCACGATCTCCTGTTCCGCGCCGAAGCGGTGGAGGACATCGTCCAGCGGCGCTGAAGCCTCGATGATCGCGGCGCCTCCCGCGCTCCCGCCGTCTTCGCTCGACGGCAGCGGGTCGTCGTGCTCGTCGCGGATGTCGCCCACCAGCTCCTCGAGCACGTCCTCGAGCGTCACGATCCCGGCGGTGCCCCCGAACTCGTCGAGCACCACCGCCAGGTGCCGCTGGCCTCGCAACATCTCGAAGAGCATCTCGCTGCAGTGCTTCGTGGCTGGCGCCTGCGCCACCTCGTGCACGAACGGCCTCTCCCCGGCCCCCACCTTCAGGAGGTCGAATACATGCACCATTCCCACTACCTCGTCGAGCGAGTCGTGGTAGAGTGGGACACGGCTGTAGCCCGAGCGCGCAATCGCCCGCGCCATCTCGGCGGGCGGCGTGGCCGCATCCAGCGCGAAGACGTCGGTTCTCGGGGTCATCACATCGCGCAGCGTCTTCTCTCCGAACTCCACGACGCCCGTGATGATCTCGATCTCCTCCGGTTCGCCTATCCCTTCCAGCTCGCCTTCGCGCAACAGCGTCTGCAGCCCTTCGCGCGTGGACTCCTCCGCCTCCGGCCGCCTCGCGAGCACTACGCGCGCCAGCCGCTCGGATGCTCGGATGAGCGGTCCGAGGAGGAACTCCGAGGCATGAAGCGGCGGGAGCAGCACCGGGATGAGCCGTGATGCCCAGTGTCTGCCAACCGCGCGCGGAACGAGCTGGCCGAAGAGAAGAAAGATCAGGGCCGTGATGACGACCCCGGCTGCGAGCTCCGCCGGCGCCGCGCCGTAGCGAGCGCCCAATACAGTCCCCACCAACGTGACGGCCAGCGCGACCATCGTCGCCGACGCGAGGAGGAGACGCTGCGGCTGGGCGAGGTACGCTTCGGTCACCGAGCCGCCGAGCTGTCGCTCCGCCCAGTGGCGCAGCCAGATGCGACTCACCGAGCGCACCGCGGTAGCGGCGGCCGTGAGCCACGCGACCAGGACGAGCGCGACGAGGAGCGGCGCTACCAGCATGCTCATTGGCCGCTCCCGGCTGCGACCTCGAGTCGCTCGAAGTACACCCGCTCGACGCGTCGCCTGATGACCCTTTCCACGACCACCCGGTAGCCGTCGAGCTGCAGCTCCTGTCCCGCGCGCGGTACATGGCCCACGAGCTCGAAGATGAGACCGCCCACCGTGCTCACGTCGTCGCGCTCCATGGGAGAGCCGAGCAGGTCGGAGAGCTCGTCGAGCGGAACGCGGCCCGTGACCCAGAAGCGCTTCCCTTCCTCCGACTCCACCTCCGGCTCCTCGCTATCGTACTCGTCGCGGATGTCGCCCACGATCTCTTCGAGAATGTCTTCTATGGTGATGAGTCCAGCGGTGCCTCCGTACTCGTCCACCACGATCGCGAGGTGGCTCCCCGACGCCTTGAAGTCGCGGAGCTGGCTGTCGATGGTCTTGCTCTCGGGGATGAACGAAGCGGGGCGGATCAGCGTCTGCCAGCCGCCAGCCGGCTCGTCGTCGGAGATCACGGCTCCGAGCAGATCCTTCGCGAAGAGCAGCCCGGTTATCCTGTCGAGAGTCTTGTCGTACACCGGGAGGCGCGCGTGCTGCGAGCTGCGCACGCGGTCCACCACCTCCGACCACGGAGTGGAGCGCTCGATGCCGAGTATATCCACGCGCGGCATCATGATCTCGTGGACCTCGGTGTCGCCGAGCGAGAATATCCGGTGGAGGATGGCGCGCTGGTTCACCAGTACGTCGCTCTCCGACCGCACTACCTGCCGGAACTGCTCGGCGGTGGCGTCGCGGTCTGCCTCGCTCGCTCTCGCCGGCGGGAGGAGCCGGCGCAGCGCGCGATCGATCCGCATTCCGAACGCCACGATAGGGCGCATGATGCGATCGGCGGCGCGCGCCACTGCGTGCAGCGACTCCGGTGATTGCGGACCCAGTGCGTCGCCAGCGGCGCGCGGGAGCACTTCCGCAAAGGCTACGACGAAGAGCGCGAGCACGATCCCGGCCGGTACGGCTTCTCGAGCGTCCATGCGCGCGAGTCCCAGCGCCGCTGCGCCCGC
>DATCXR010000442.1:0-14865 GCA_036565685.1 Gemmatimonadaceae bacterium | reverse complement strand
GTAGACCACCGCGACCATCATGGCACCCAGCGCGCACGCGGCGCCAAGCCAGCGCCGCCAGGGCAATCCGCCGCTGTACGCAGCCAGTAACGCAATGGCCGGTACGTACGCCATCGCCTGCCAGTTGGGCTCTGCCGGGCGCGAGAGCGCGCTCCAGCAGAAGAACAGGAAGGTGGTGGCCGCTACCGATGCGAGTAGTGCGTGTCGTGGTGCACGTCGCGCGAGAGCGCGGCACACCACTATCACGAGCAGAACGAAAAGAATCGGCGACACGAGGCCGAGCTGGCTCCCCAGAAGCGACGCTTCCCTCAGCAGTGCCGATCCATGGCCGTGTCCCAGCCCGTGCGAAAGCTGGAAGCGGAACGAGATCCAGTCGTGGCCGGCGTTCCACGCGATCACGGGCGCGAACATCAGTAGCGCGACGAGCGAGGCCAGATATGGCCCGGGTGTCGCGAGCTGCCGCCGCAGTGGAGCGTAGAGGAGGAGCGCGACTAGCACTCCGAGCGGGAGCAGCACGGCGTTGTACTTGGAGTCGAACGCCAGGCCGAGCGCGACACCGGAGGCCAGCCACCAGCCGAGCGCGCGCTTACTACCTCGCGGCGCCGTGACCGCGAGATCGAGGAAGAGCAGCGACGCGGCGGTGGCGAGGAGAAGCGGTGCGTCGGGGGTGGCCAGCACGAGCCCCGCGCCCGCCAACGGCATGCACGATATGATCACCGCCGCGCGCAGTGCGCCCGCGTCGTCGGAGAGTCGTCTGGCCAGAAGCACCAGACAGAGCGACGTGAGCCACCCCGCGACCACCGCTCCGAGCCGAACGCCAAGCGGCGTGACACCCACGATCGCTGTACCCGCGCTTATGAGGTGTGCGATTGCGCCCGGGTGATCGAAGTAGCCGCTGGCGAGGCGACGAGACCATTCCCAGTAATAGGTCTCATCGGGTACCAGCGGGACTGTCGTGGCGAGCAGCAATCGGACCGCCGCGGCGATCGTCACGACCGCCAGCGCGATGCCGAAGTCGGAGATGAGCGGCGCGCGCTCGTGCGGCGCCTGACGATAGCGTGCGCGCGCTCGCTCGCGCGATCTTACACGATACCTGCGCCTTCGCGCTTCATCGGCTCTACCGCCTGCCGGTCGCACTTTGCCCTCTTCGAGTCGCGGCGCGCGGCGTAGAGAAGAACCGCTGCCGCCAGAATCCAGCTCCAGATGATCCACGAGATTCGCTGTGCGCCCGAGAGCGTCACCAGAAGATTCCAGATGACGGCTGGGAGCGTAGCCGTGAGCGCGAGTCGCGAGCTACCCGGATCCGGCGAACGGCGTTCGATCACCTGCACGGCTCCGCGTCGCTCGGTGCGTATGTGTGCCTCGATCGCCGCGCCGAGCTCCTCGGGAGCCATCTCTCGCCATCCGGGGATACGCAGCACGCTCCAGGCGACCGCCGTACGACCCCAACCGTGATTGTTCGACCCGGCCACAACTGCCAGGTCGAGGCTATCGGCGATGCGCAGGATCAGAGCCCGATCGCGCTGCGACTGCTCGATGCCGCGCGGCGCGCCATCCGAAAGCTCGATCCCGGCAAGGCCTCTTCCGCTCGAACGGTCGGGTATCGGAATGCGTTCCAGATTCTCCGGTATCGTCTGGATGAACACGGCACTGCCGCGCTCGTGTGCGGGCCAGCCGAGCCGCTGCCGGCGCGCTTCCACACGTATCCACGCCGAGTCGGCCGCGGTGGCGCCGAGGGCGTTGATGTGGTTGTGGTTGTCGATGAACTCCAGCCCACTCAGCATCACGAGCCCATCGCCGGCACGACGCGGATTGAGGCGCGTCGCTTCGCTCGCGCCATCGAAGCTCTTGTGGTCGGTGATGTAAGCAGCATCGAAGCCCGCATCACGATGCCAATCGATGTTGTCGCGCGCATCGAAGTCGGCGCGTCCGTCGTGCGAGGCGTTGGTATGGCTGTGCACGTCCACCTTTACCGCATCGCGATCGTCGAGCGCAAGCGCCGCCATCGGGCGCGGTGCCAACACGCCCACGGCGCAGAACGCGACGAACGCGCCCAGCGCGAGGAGCGCGAGACGCAGCTCTCGCCACGGGCGCGGCCGGCGTCCTTCCTGACGCCAGCGCCACGCACGCCACGCCAGGTAGACCAGGGCGAGCGAGATGACGAGCGCCACGAGCTGCCCCACGGAAAGGAGCGTGAGGGCATCCATGACGTCGTAGACCGGAGAGAGCACGAGATACGCGGCCGGGTGCAGCAGTCGTGCTCCGGGTGCGGCTTCGCGCGTGACCATGTCCCGCACGGCAGGCACGGCTGCGGGCCAGGTGAGCAGTACCATCACCGTGATGATCGCGGCGACGATCAGAGCGCGGCGGCGGTGCTCGGTTGTTGGGCTCAGAGCTCTGCGAACTGAAAGATGGAAGTTGCTTCGGCGGGTGCGGCCGTGCGGAGGGCGGCCTGCGATGCTCGGCACGGATCGTTCTGCAATATAGCTTGCGAGAGCGGGACTTCTCTCAAACCAGCGCCGGGAAACGATGAACAGACTCGCCAACGAAGCCAGCCCGTATCTGCGGCAGCACGCCGACAATCCGGTGGACTGGTATCCCTGGGGACCGGAGGCGCTCGAGCGCGCCAGACGCGAGGACCGGCCGATCCTGCTGAGCATCGGCTACTCGGCGTGTCACTGGTGTCACGTGATGGAGCGCGAGTCGTTCGAGAACGAAGGGATCGCGCGGCTCATGAACGAGTACTTCGTGAACATCAAGGTGGACCGCGAGGAGCGTCCGGATCTCGATGGCATCTACATGACCGCGGTGCAGGCGATGACCGGCCACGGCGGCTGGCCGATGACAGTGTTCCTCACGCCGGATGGCACTCCGTTCTACGGCGGGACCTACTTCCCGCCAGAGGACAGGCCTGGCATCCCGTCGTTTCCCCGCGTGCTCGCCGCCGTGGCCGCCTCCTACCGCGATCGCCGCGGCGACATAGACAAGACCGCTTCGCAGGTGCAGCAGCTCTACGAGAACGCACGGGGCGAAGCGCGCCCCACCGGCCAGGTGGACCGCGCACTGCTGCAGCGCGCGCTCCGCTCGATGGAGAGTCGTTACGACCTCGAGAACGGCGGCTTCGATGGCGCACCGAAGTTTCCGCAGTCCATGTCGTTCGACTTCATGCTCCGGAACTGGCGGCGCACCGGATCGACCGCGGCCCTCGACATGGCGCACGACTCCTTCCGCGCCATGGCGCGCGGCGGAATCCACGACCAGGTCGGCGGCGGCTTCCACCGTTACACCGTGGATGCTCGATGGCTCGTCCCACACTTCGAGAAGATGCTCTACGACAACGCGCTCCTGGCGCGGCTCGGTGCGCACCTCTGGCAGGCAACGGGTGATGAGGAAGCCCGCCGCGTAGCGGAGGACACGATTGATTGGGTGGCGCGCGAGATGACGTCGGCGGAGGGCGGCTTCTACTCCGCGCTCGACGCGGACAGTGAGGGCGAGGAGGGAAAGTTCTACCTCTGGGACGAGTCGGAGATGGACGAGCTGCTCGGCCCCGATGCGCCGATCGCGAAGGCTCACTGGGGAGTGACGGCTGGCGGGAACTTCGAGGGGAGGAACATTCTTCACGTTGCCGAGGTTCCGGAGCTCGTCGCAGCCCGGAGAGGGATCGACGTCGACGAGGTAATGTCGGTCCTCGCGCGGTCGCGCGAGACGCTCTACGCGGCGCGCGCGAAGCGAGTCTGGCCCGCTCGCGACGAGAAGGTGATCGCATCGTGGAACGCTCTCATGCTCCGCGCCATCGCGGAGTGCGCGCGTGCATTCGGCCGCGACGATTATCGCGAGCTCGCGCTCCGGAACGGCTCGCTGCTCTTTCGCGAGTTGGTGCGCGAAGGGAGCGAGGGACCGCGCGTACTGCGCACTCGTGCCGGCGGGGCAACCACCATACCCGGCTACCTGGAGGATCATGCCGCTCTGGCGCTCGGGGCGCTCTCGCTCTACGAGCTCACCTTCGACCGCCTCTGGCTCGACCGTGCCCGCGCACTGGCCGATTCGACCATCACCTGGTTCTGGGACGACGCTACTCGCGCCTTCTTCGACACGGCCAGCGATCACGAGCAGCTCGTGACGCGCCCGCGCGAGCCGACCGATACCGCGACGCCCTCCGGCAACTCGCTCGCGGTGGAGCTATTGCTCCGCATGGCCGAGCTTTTCGACGACAGCTCGATGCGCGAACGCGCCACGACCGTTCTCGAATCGTTGGCGGCGCCGATGTCGCAATACGGCGCGGCCTTCGGCCATCTCCTCGGTGCCGCCGATCTACTAGTGAATGGCGCGCTGCAGGTAGCCATAGTGGGAGAGCCTCATTCCCCGACCTTCATCGAGCTCTCCCGCGAAGTCGCCGGCCACTATCTCCCATCGCTCGTCCTCGCCGGCGGTCCCGCCGACGTGAGCGCCGGAGTCGCCCTCCTCGCCGATCGCCCCACCCTCGACGGCCGCTCCACCGCCTACGTCTGCCGGAATTTCACCTGTCAGCTCCCGGTAACGGATGCGGGGGGACTGAGGGAGCAGTTGGAGGAGGAGGGGAGTGAGGGAAGGCAGAAAGCAGTGAAACCCTAGGGTTCAGGGGGCAGGGGGCAGGGTTCAGGTACTACCCGACGATCGAGATCTCGAAGCCGAAGCAGTTCCTGAACCCTGAACCCTGCACCCTGAACCCTCTAGCAGTTCACTGCTTTCTGCTTTCTCCTGCCCTCTACAGGTCCGCGCACGTCTTATTGATGGCGCCGCAGTTGTCGCACACGAGCTTGCACTTGCGCCAGACGAGCGCGGGGACGCCGCAGACATCACAGGGCGCGGGGTCGCGCTCGGAGTCGGGTGGTGCCGCACGGCGCTCGCTCGATGCAGCTCCCGCTTTCTGCTGTCTGCTTTCCGCTTTCTCCTCCCGCCTTTCGCTCTCCACGTTCTTCTGGTCCCGCATCCCACTATCCTCCACCTGCCACCATCCACCACACCCCGACGCCTACGCTGAGTAGTCCAGCGAGGACTATCGCGCCGCGATGCACGTTGCGAGAGAGCACCGTCGTCGCCGAGAGGAGCCAGCCGGCAGCGGCGCTGAAGAGCGACATCGAGAGTATGGTTCCCAGCCCGAAGGCGGCGAGAAAGATCAACGCGGTCGCACGCGAGCCCGCTATGGCAACGGGGAGCGCCACCACGAGAGCACCGGTTCCCGCGAGGCCGTGCAGCATCCCGATCCCCATGAGCGCGCCGTGGTCATGCCCGTGTGCGTCGCTCGAACGGTGCGAGTGCAGGTGCCAGTGCCGCCTCCCTTCGTGCTCGTGCCAGTGTCCGTGCAGCTTCTGCGCTCTCGAGATCGCGAAGACACCGAGTAACACCAGCACCACACCGACCGCGCGCTCAGCCATCGACTCGAAGCGCTCCGGCAGCTGCAGACCGCTCAGTGCGAGCACGCCACCCACCACGACCACCGTGAGCGAGTGCCCCATCCCCCATCGCGCGCCCAACCCGAGCGCATTGCGCCACGACGGCTTCCGACTGACGAACACACTCACCGCCGCCAGATGATCCGGCGCGAACGAGTGCAACGCCCCCAGTGCGATTGCCGTGGGGATGAGAAGAGCAGTCTCGGTCATTCGGTCGCCGCCTGGGAGGAGTCCGTCAGAAAGCAGGCGAGGGAGCGCGGGGAGGGCAAGGGGAGAGGGGGAGGAGAAAGCAGAAAGCAGGGACTGCAAGGGAACAGGAAACAGGAAACGGGAAACAGGTAACTGCCTCGGGGGTGAGAGCCTTCTCCCCAGGAGCTCTTACCTGTTTCCTGTTCCCTGTCCCCTGTTTCCTTTCCCCTCTCTCCCCTATCTCACCTCGAACCCCAACCTCAACGTCCTCCCCGGCTGGGGAAGGCCGCACTGGTCGTAGACTGCGGCGTCGGCGACGTTGTCGAGGGTTAGGGAGAGGCGCAGGGTTCGGAACAGCGAGCGAGCGGCGCTGCGGAGAGTCCAGGAGCGCGTCACGCCCACGTCCGCGCTGAGCTGCGGGTCGAGCTTCACTTCGCGCTCGAGATCGGGATGCACGCACATCTGGCTCCCGGTGTAGCCCGCGGCTGCCTGGCCGGTGACCGCGAGCGGCAAGGGGAAGGAGAGCTCCGTACCCATCCGGAATTCCGGCTGATGCTCGGCGTGTCGGCTCTCGCCGGCAGCGGGATCGTGCAGGCGGATGTGCTGTGCCGTGATGTCGGCGGTAACCGCGATCGCGTCGCTGGCCCATCCTGCGAGAAACTCCACGCCGGTGCTGCGGATCTGGTCGCGATTCTCGCGTCGCAGCTTTCCGTCGCCCGCTGGCGCACGCACTATCGCGCCGGAGAGACGATGGTGGAAGAGCACAGCCTGGAGGTCCACGCCTCCCTGGTTCGTGGTGACTCCGCCCTCGAAGCCACGCAGCCGCTCCGGGCGGAGGTCGGGGTTGGGCTCGAACCTGCCGAGCGCGCCCGAGTACAGCTCGCGCAGCGAGGGGAAGCGCGAACGCTGACTGACGGCGGCGTGCAGCCGAACTTCCCCGCCCCCGGTGATCGTGGACACGCCAAGTCGTCCGCCCCAGGCGGAGATGGTGCCCAGCGGCGGCTTGTCGCCCGACTCCGGGGTATCGGCCGCGTCGAAGACCACCCCGCCCGTCACCTGCGTGAGCATCGCTACTGGAAACGTGACCTCGCCCCCCACGCTCCAGAGCCGCTGCTCGTACGACTGCAGCGGATCGGCATCCACCCGCTCCTCGTAGCGCACGTCGGCCATCGTGGCGGCAGTCCGGATCGATCCGCGCGCGCCGAGCGAGTGCTCGCCCATCACGCGAGCGGTGATAGTGCGATCGTCGCCGATCTCCGTCCCCGCTATCTCGTCGTAGGCGGCGCTCGCGAAGCTCTCGATCTCGGTGCGTCCATCGTCGAAGCCCAAGCTCGCCTGGAGCTCGCCGCGCCCGAGCGGCGTATCGCGGCGGCCTGTTGCGGCGTTCACGATGGCGAGCGTCCGCTTCTGCTCCGGATAGCGCCAGAGCCGCGGCTCCTCCACGTGTAGCTCCGGCGGGACGCCGCGCTCGGCGCTGTAGGTCGAGACCGAGGCTCCGACATGTGCGCCCTCGGGCGTCGAATAGCGCAGCGAGGCAAAGCCGTCCACATGCGAGAGGTCGCTGTTGGAGCGGAGGTCGGGGTCGTCGTCACCGATGTCGGCTATCCCGCGTCCGAGCGCGAAGCCGGGACGGTCGCGCATCCCGAAGCCGGCTCGCGCCGCCCAGCGACCGTCGCTGCCGATCGGTAACCCGCCCGAGAGCGCGATCGTGCGCGAACCCAGGTGATCGAAGCTCCCGGAGAGCGAGAGCGTCGGCGCGCGATCCGCGGCCGCGGTACCGTCGACGAGCCCCACCTCGATCACCCCGCCTAGCACGTTCGGCCCGTGCAGCACCGACGAGAGTCCTCGTACGAGAGTGATGCTCCGCGCGCCGGTGAGAGGAATTATCGACGGGTCCGTCCGATGATCCCAGCCCAGCGTGAGCGGCACGCCGTCTACCAGCACCGCTACCTGCCGCGAGTCGGAGCCGCGCATCCCGAGCTCCATCTCGCCTCGCGAGTTGCGTCGCACGAGGATGAACGGCAGCTCGCGCAGCGCCTGATCGAGCACCGGTGCGGCGGGCAGCTCGAGCGAATCGATGCTGGTGACGACCGCGCTCGTTCCACCTACCACGAGCGGCGCGCGCTTCGCCTGCACCGTAACCGTACCCACGGCCTGCGCGCTGTCCGAGCGTCGCTCGTCTTCTCTCTCCTGCGCTTCCCCCGCCGCCACGATGGTACAGAGCGATGAAAGCACGAGGGACATCACCCGCCGCGCGAGAGAGAGACTGGCAGGACACTTCATGATCGGATTCTTCTTGGGCAGCATTGTCAGGAGAATACGGCTTCGTGGGGTATAGCGTTGGATTGCAGGGGTGTGTTCTGCATCAACGCTGGTTCCTGGTTCATCGCGCGGGACTGCGCACGCGGAGGTCGCGGGGGAAACTGAGAGGACGCGGAGACGGCTCCGGGCAGTAGGACCCTTTACGACTGAGTGGGATGCATCTCGAAGTCTTGGTCCCTCTCGGAAAGAAATCGCGGAGAGCGCGGAGGACCGCGGAGAACGCGGAGAAAACCTATACGGCCGGGATCTCGAACGAGGGGTCTTTGAGGGGAACTGCTCCGGCTGCTCGAGTCCTGCCCACCCGGGCAGAACCGGAGGCGAGCGAGCAGTTCCCCTTTGTTCTTTTCAGCCCCTTGCGTCCGGTAGGCTGCTCCTTGTGCCGTTCCTCTGCGGTCTCCGCGGTTCTCCGCGCTCTCCGCGCGAACCGCGGGCTGTCCTTTCCCTCGCAGACCAAGCCTCCCAGCCGCGTGAACCGCGCGCGGGCTGCCCTCTGCCACACAGACCAAGCCGACCAGCCGCCCCTTACCCTCCGCCCGCCCCTGGCTTCCGAACATCCTCCACTTTTGCCGCCTCCTCGAGCAGCCCGAGCTTGAGTGCCAACCGCACGTAGTCGGCGCGGTGGCGTAGTCCCAGCTTTTCGTTGATGCGCTGCTTGTACGTGTCCACGGTCTTCGGGCTTATGAAGAGCTTCTCTCCTATTTCGGGAGCCGTGTAACCCGCGGCGGTGAGGCGGAGCACGTCGCGCTCGCGGTCGGTGAGGCGTTCGTAGCGCGCGCGGTCGCCCGCGTTCTCGTCCTTGCTCCGGATTCCGCGCGCAAGGACGCGAGCGGCACCCGGATGTACGTACAGCTCACCGCGCGCCACCGTGCGCACCGCTTCCACCAGATCGCGGTCCGCCACGTTCTTCACCAGGTAGCCCGAAGCGCCCGCCTCCAGAAGCGGCACCAGGTAGTCCTCCTCGGCGTGCATCGTGAGGACCAGCACGCGCGGCGCGCCCTCCTTCGCGGCGAGCGCTCTCGTGGCGGCCATCCCGTCCATCCCCGGCATCGAGAGATCCATGACTACCACGTGCGGCGAGAGCCGCTCGGCCAGCGCTATCGCTTCCTTTCCGTCGGAAGCTTCGCCAACCACGCTTATGTCGCTGGCCGAGCCCAGCACCGCTTTGAGGCCGGCGCGCACTATGGCGTGATCGTCGGCGAGCACCACCCGTATAGAATCATCCATCGTTTGCTTCCATGTGGTAGAATGGCCTGCCGGCAGTCAATGGAACCCTGGCGACGACTCTGGTGCCCGAGCCAGGCGCGCTCGTGAGGTCGAGATGTCCATCCACGAGCGAAACCCGCTCGCGCATCGAGAATAACCCCATTCCGGGACGCCGCGCCTCGGCCTCCGCTATGTCGAAGCCACGGCCGTCGTCCGATACCTCAAGCGTCGCCGTGTCCGCGTCCGCTCGCACGATGATAGCCACCGACATCGGCGCCGCGTGGCGCACCGCGTTGGTGAGTGCTTCCTGTGCCACGCGATAAAGTACGGACGCCACCTGTGCGGGGATATGCTCGGCGTTGCCGAGCGCGTCCACCGTGATGTCGACGTCCGCGCTGTCGCGCGCCTGGCGTGCCAGCCAGCGCACCGCCGCCACGAGCCCGAGATCGTCGAGTACGCGCGGGTGTACGCGGTGCGAGAGCGTGCGTACCTCCTCCAGTGCCAGGCCGGCCATCTCCTTCACGTCGGAGAGTCGCGCGGATATCTCCGGCACGCGCGCGTCACGCGCCGCGGCACTCAGCTGCAGCACTATCGCCGTGAGCGACTGCGCCGTGGAGTCGTGCAGCTCGCGTGCGATGCGCGACCGCTCCTCGTCCTGCGCCGTGATCACGAGCGACGCGAGACGACGCATCCGCGCGCGATCCGAAGTGAGTGAATCGAGGAGGAGATTGACCGTGCGTCCCACTCGCACCATGTCACGGTCGGCGACCAGCGACGGAGGCACCCTCGCCTCCAGGTCGCCGCCCCATACCCGGTGGGCCGTATCCTCGAGGTCGCGGATGGGTCGCAACGCCACCTGCACCAGAACGAGATTCACCAGCAGGCTGAGCACGAGCGCCACCATCATCACGGAGCCAAGCGTGATCCCCGGCCTGTTCAGGTCGTGCAGACCGAGCGAGATCGCGATGGCGATGATCACGATCAGCGCGTTCGCGCCGGCGATCTTGGCCAGCAGCGGCACGCCAAGCACGGCACGCATCCAGCGCGGGAGCGCACGTTGCGGCTCCGCCTCCTCGCGCGCCGACTCCTCCGCACGCGCCCGCGCGAGCGTCGGGCCCATTCGCGACGGGACCGGCACTCCACTCGCTGGAGAATTTGTGGAGGAGCTGGATGGACGATTCATGATGAGGGAACCCACTCCGAACGAAAGCTCGCACCCTCGCGAAATCTACTACCGTCGCTGCTTTCTGCTCTCTTCTCTCCGTTTTCCCTCCCCTCACTCCATTCTCTCGAACGCCTCCGGCCTCCCCTTGAAAACGCGGAAGAGGTACGCGAGCGACGGGAAGAGCACCATCGCGCCCAGAGCGAGGGCCCAGAGGGTGAGATTCAGAGTTCGCTCGGGTGCCGCCGCGGCGTCTATGGTGACCGTTGGCGGTATCAGGTAGGGGTACTGGCCGAGTACCCACCCCCAGAGGATCAGCGTTACCTGCGCCGCCGCGGCCACGCGCGCCGTGCGGAATCGGCGCGCCCACAGCGCCCAGATGGCCCAGAGCGCAGCGACGCCGGTGGCTGCGTGAAACGGAATCGCCCAAGCCGAGCGTGTGAGCCCGGGGCCCACGTGCGTGTCGGTGGCGAGCGCGATGATCAGCACCACGAACGCGACCACGAACACCGCCAGCGCGCCCCAGAGAGCGCGCGCTCGGAAGTCCTCGCGCAGCCGCTCGTCACCCGCTTCCACCGTGAGGTAGACGGCTGCGAGAAAGGCGAAGAGCGCCAGCGCCAGCACGCCCACGCCCACCGAGAAGGGAGTGAGCCACGGCGCGACGTACAGCTCGGCGAAGTCCGACGCACCGCGAGCGCGATCGAGTCGCATCGCTCCTCCCACTCCACCGGAAGCAATGGCTCCGATGCTGATACCCAGCAGCACTGGCGTGAGCAGGCTTGCGATGGCGAAGAGTCGCCCCCAGCGCCGCTGCTCCGCGTCGTGCTCGCTCCCGTAGCTCCTGAACGTGAACGCGGAGCCACGCAGCACGATCCCTATCAGCATCAGCGCGAGCGGGATGTGCAGCAGGATCGAGAGTGTAGCGAACACCGGCGGGAAGCAGGTGAAGAGAAGCACCACGACCAGCACGAGCCACACGTGGTTCGCTTCCCAGATCGGGCCGATGGCGTGCGTGATCAACTCGCGCTGTTGCTCGCGTCGCTCGCCGCTGGCGAGAAGATCCCACACGCCGCCCCCGAAGTCCGCGCCTCCGAAGAGGACGTACGCGTTGAGCGCCACCATGGTGAGCCCGGCGAGAACGTTGGGAAGGGTGAGGAGCGATTCCATCAGAGCGCCCTCCCGGCCGCGGGCTCCGCTTCGGCTTCCGCGACTCGCGGGCTCCCCATCACATGTCGCGAGAGGAGCCACACCACGATGGCGCCGAGGAAGAGGTAGAGGAGGGTGAAGACGACGAACGGGACCACGAGCCCCGGCATCGGCGTCACCGCGTCTGCGGTTCGCACGATCTCGTACACGATCCACGGCTGCCGACCGACTTCGGTCACAGTCCATCCGGCCTCGATGCAGATGAACCCCATCGGGGCGGCAACCGCTATGGCGCGAAGTAGCCAGCGATTCTCGGCGGGCTGCCGTTTGCGCCATCGGGTTATCAGCGCCCAGATCGCCACGAGTGCCATATAGGTGCCGAGCCCCACCATGATCTGGAAGGCGTAGTGTACGGGCGCCACTGGTGGCCAGTCGCTTTCGGGGAAGGCCTCGAGTCCCTTCACCTCCGCGTCCGGGTCGTGGAACGCGAGCAGGGAAAGCCCGCGCGGAATCTCGAGAGCGTAGCGCGTTTCACGCGCCGCCTCGTCCGGTATTCCGCCCACGCGGAGCGGCGCGCGTCTCTCCGTCCGAAACTGTCCCTCGGCGGCTGCCAGCTTCGCCGGTTGCCAGCGCGCGACGTAGCGCGCGCTTATGTCGCCTGAGAACGGTTGCGCGATCGCCGCGGGCACACCCACGAGGAGCGCCACCGAGAGCGCGCGCCTGTGAAACGCGTTGCGATTGTCGCGCAGAAGGAGGAACGCGTGGATCCCCGCCACGGCAAAGCCCGTCGCGGTATAGGCGGCGAGCACCATGTGGAGGACCTCGGGGAAGGCCGCCGGTGTAAACATCGCTGCGATCGGATCTACGTTCACCGGCTTTCCATCCAAGATGTCGAAGCCGCGGGGCGTATTCATCCAGGCGTTGGCGATGACCACGAAGACTGCCGATGCCGCGCCGCTGATGGCTACGATAGTCCCGGCTGCGATGTGCGTGCTCACGGCGATGCGATCCCAGCCGTAGAGATACACGCCCAGGAAGATCGCCTCCGTGAAGAAGGCGAAGCCCTCGAGAGAGAAGGGCATCCCGATGATGGCGCCGCCGAAGCGCATGAACTCCGGCCAGAGCAACCCCAGCTCGAAGCTGAGCACCGTGCCCGATACGGCACCCACGGCAAAGAGAATCGCCGTCCCCTTGGCCCAGCGCTTCGCGAGATCGAGGTAGACCGCGTCGCCGGTGCGATGCCAGCGCGACTCGGCTACCACCATGAGCACGGGCATTCCGATGCCGACGACGGCGAAGATGATGTGAAACGCCAGCGACATTCCCATCTGGGAACGCGCGGCTAGCAGATCGGACATGTTGGTAACCCCGGCTGGCGCCTTGCAGTACATTGGGGCAACCACCGAGCCAGGGAAAGCGGGAGGGAGCGGGGTGGTCGGTCGATCCAGCCAGCGAGCTCTCCAACAGCGCAACCGGGAGGAACTCCGAATGAATGGACGTAGCATTGCCCGAGACGGGATCTCGGCCGGCATCATCGGCGCGACGGCGGTAGCAGTCTGGTTCCTGATCGTGGACACCATTGCGGGCCACCCCCTTCACACGCCGCGCATCCTTGGTACCGCGCTCTTCAGCGTCCTCGGTCCGCTGGGCAGTGAGGGATCGGCCGTACACATCCTGGCCTACACCGTCTTCCACTACGTGGCTTTCATCGTGGTGGGCATCATAGCCGCGGCAATAATCCACTGGGCCGACCGGGAGCCGACCGTCCTAGCCGGACTCCTCATCCTCTTCGTGGCCTTCGAGGTTGGCTTCTACGGCCTCACTGCGCTCCTCGCCGAGTATCTCCCCATAGGCGACCTTGCGTGGTACCAGGTAGCCGCCGGTAACCTCATCGCCGCCGTTTTGATGGGCACCTATCTCTGGCGCGTCAACCCCGCCCTCGGGCGGCACTTCGCGGAGGCGCTGGACGGACGGGAGAGGGTGTGAAGTACAGGGGGCAGGGTTCAGGGTGCAGGGTTCAGGAACTGCCTCGGGGTTGAGATCCACAGTCCGAGGCAGTTCCTGAACCCTGCACCCTGAACCCTGCCCCCTGTAGTTATCTTCTCCCCGTGCACAACCCCCTATCCGCGCGGTACGAGTCTCTTCGATCGGGTGATCCGGGAAAGCTCGGCGTACTGATGGCCACCGCCTTCATCGACATGGTGGGGGCGCTCATTATCATACCGCTTCTCCCGTTCTACGCGGAGCGGTTCGGGGCCAACGACTTCCTCGTCATGGTACTCGTGTCGTCGTTCTCGGCGATGCAGCTCCTGAGTGCACCATTGTGGGGTCGGGTATCCGACAGGTACGGGAGAAAGCCGGCGCTGCTCATCGGGCTCGGCGGGTCGATGATCGCGTATGTGGTGTTCGCGTTCGCGGACTCGTACGGGCTGCTGCTCCTCTCGCGGATCGTGCAGGGAGCGGGCGGCGGGACCACTGGAGTCATCCAGGCCTACGTGGCCGACAGCGTGGAGCCGCGCAACCGGGCGAAGGGACTCGGCTGGCTCTCGGCCGCGACCAATGCCGGCGTCGTACTCGGGCCGCTCCTCGGTTCGGCCACTACCAGCTTCGGGGCTCACACACCGGGACTGCTGGCAGCGACGCTCTGCTTTCTCAACATCATCTTCGCCTGGCGCTTCCTGGGCGAATCGCATCACGTGAGCGCCGACGCGAGGGCGAAGAAGGCGCGCCGTCCCATCCAGGCAGTGGCGCAGGTGGCGCGGCACCCAGGCGAGGCGCCGTCGCGGCTCATCTGGATGTACTCCGTGGGGATCGGCGCGTTCTACGGGGTGAACGCGCTGCTCATCCTCTTCATGGCACGGCACTTCGGAGTGACCGCCGAGAAGATCGGCCCCTTCTACGCGTACATGGGTGGGCTGAGCATCTTCTTCCGTCTGGTGGTGCTGGGCAAAGCCGTGGACCGCCTAGGGGAGGCGAAAACCACTCGCATCGGGGCCGGTTTCCTGGCGCTGGGCCTCGCACTCGTGCCGCTCATGCGGCCGTTCCCAGAGCCATCACTCGTCTATCTGCCACTCGCCGTGGTGCTGGCGATGATCCCTCTCGGGACCGCGCTCCTCTTCCCGTGCGTAACTGCATTGCTGTCGCGCGTGGTGAGCGAGCAGGAGCGGGGGATGTACCTGGGAGTGCAGCAGACCTACGGAGGGCTTGCCCGCGTGTCTTATCCGCTGGTGGCCGGCCTGTTGTCCGACCAGTTCGGGGAGGGCGCGCCGTTCTGGCTCTCGGCCGTGATGGTGGCGAGCACCATCTGGATGGGGATGGGGCTGGGCGAGTACAGCCGGAGCAGCGGCGAGGAAGAGGTGAAAGTGGTGAAGGAGACGGTGAAAACGCAGGACACGGCGGTGGTGGAGTAGG
>DATCXR010000440.1:0-6194 GCA_036565685.1 Gemmatimonadaceae bacterium | reverse complement strand
CGGCCGCAACAGGGCGCGGCGGGCGCCGACACGGAGAGTGACGACCCGGCCCTGGGAGCGCCAGGCGCGCTGGCGGTGCTGAGACGATACTTCGAGGAGATCAACGCTCACCAGTTTCACGACGCGTACCACCTCTGGTCCGACGAAGGAGCGGCGAGTGGACTCACGCTCGAGGAGTTCGCGCGCGGTTACGATCGTACGCGCTCGGCGACCTTCGTGCTCGGTGCCCCCGGTCGAATCGAGGGCGCTGCCGGGTCGCGCTACATCACGATTCCGATAGTGATCGATGCCGTGACGACCGACGGTGTGCAGCAGCACTTCGCGGGAAGCATCGTTCTGCGACGCGTCGTGGTGCCAGGTGCGAAGAGCGAGGAACGGAGCTGGCGCATCTACTCGGCGGCCATATACGAATCGCGTTGAGCGTTCGCACGGTGCGACAACGGCCGCGCGTGCCCGGACGTTGATGTCGATGACGCGCGCGTGGCCACTTACGAGATGTTGCCTCGACGGCCCGCCAGATCCCCGCGCGGACCCTTCCCATCACAACCACGGAAACCACGAGATGAACGGAGCCCCAAGCCCGAATCGATCACCCAATTCCGCCCGCATCCGGCTGGTCGCTACTCTCGCGCTCGCGGTCGCCGCCCCACTGCCATCGCAGGCTCGGCGCGCCGCTACCGCCGCGGTGCGCTACGATTCCACATACTTCGATGCGCTGAAGTACCGGATGATAGGTCCCAGCCGCGGAGGGCGCGTCACCGCCGTGACGGGCGTTGCTTCTGAGCCGCGCACCTTCTACATGGGAGCCGCGAGCGGCGGCGTGTTCAAGACCACCGACGCCGGTGCAACGTGGCTCCCGATCTCGGACGGCGCCTTCACGGTGGGATCCATCGGAGCCATCGAGGTCGCGCCCTCCGACACGAGGGTAGTGTACGTGGGCACCGGCTCGGAGAGCATGCGCAGTAACGTCTCCATCGGCCGCGGTGTCTACCGCTCCGATGACGCCGGAAAGAGCTGGCGCTTCATCGGCCTCCACGATGCGGGGCAGATCGGCGCGGTACGCGTGCATCCCTCCAATCCCGATCTGGTGTACGTGGCGGCGGTGGGGAATCCATTCGTGGACAACCCGGAGCGCGGGGTTTTTCGCTCGCGCGATGGCGGCAGGAGCTGGGAGAAGATTCTCTTCATCTCCGATAGCACTGGCGCCGTGGACCTCGAGCTCCAGCCGGGGCACCCGGAGGTGATCTACGCGGCGATGTGGCGCGGCCAGCGCAAGCCGTGGACGATCATCAGCGGCGCGCGTGAGGGAGGGATCTACAAGAGCGCCGACGGGGGCGACAGGTGGACGAAGCTCGCTGGCGGACTCCCCGACCAGCTCTTCGGCAAGGCCAACATCGCCGTTACCGCGGCGAACCCCGATCGCGTGTATGCGCTGATCGAGGCGAAGCCCGGCGACGGGCTGTACCGCTCGGATGATGCGGGTGCGCACTGGACGCGCGTCAGCTCGCAGCCGTCGCTCATCACGAGACCCTTCTACTACACGACCATCGCCGCCGATCCGACCGATGCCGACGTGGTGTACGCCGGCGCCGAGGGCTTCTTCAAGTCCACCGATGGCGGAAAGAGCTTCCGCCGCTTCCCCACCCCGCACGGCGACAATCACGACATGTGGATCAACCCGCACGACGGGAAGATCATGATCCAGGCGAACGATGGCGGCGCGAACGTGTCGCTCGATGGTGGCCATAGCTGGTCGACGCAGTACAACCAGCCGACCGCGGAGATCTACCAGGTCGCTGTGGACAGCCAGTATCCGTATCGACTTTACGGCGCGCAGCAGGACAACACGACGCTCATCCTGCCGAGTCTTCCGCCGGGCTCTCCCGTGGACGACCCGATGCAGCTCTGGCGCGTGGGCCCCGGGTGCGAGACCGGCCCGATCATCCCGCACGCGGTGAGCCCCGATACCGTATACGGCGCGTGCAAGGGTCAGTTCAGCAGGACGGATCTGCGAACGGGACAGGAGCAGAATTATTGGGTCGGCGCGCAGTACCTGTACGGTTTCAGGCCGAACGAATTGAAGTACCGCTTCCAGCGCGTATCGCCAATGGAGGTCTCGCCGCACGACCCGCGGATCATTTACTTCGGTTCGCAATACGTGCACCGCACCACCGACGGCGGCGTCACCTGGGAGCGCATCAGTCCCGACCTCACCGCGAACGAGCCGAGCAGGCAGGTGATATCGGGTGCGCCGATAACTCGCGACGTCACGGGCGAGGAGTATTACAGCACGCTCTACGCGATCCGCGAATCGCCGCTCGAGAAGGGAGTGATCTGGGCGGGCGCCAACGATGGGCCCATCCATGTCACGCGCGACAACGGGAAGACGTGGACGGACGTGACGCCGAAGGGCCTTCCACCCGGCGGTCGCGTACAGAACATAGAGCCGTCGCCGCACCGGAAGGGCTCTGCATACGTGGCCGTCCTTCGCTATCTACTGGGCGACTTCCGTCCGTACATCTATCGCACCGACGACTACGGTAAGAGCTGGACGCTCCTCACCACGGGGAACAATGGCATACCCGCGGACGAGCCCACGCGCGTCGTGCGCGAGGCGCCCGGGCGCGAAGGCCTGCTCTTCGCCGGCACCGAGTTCGGGGCGTATGTGTCGTTCGACGATGGAGCTGGCTGGAGGCCGCTGCGGCTCGGGCTTCCCGTAACTCCCGTGACCGACATGCGGATCTTCAGGCACGACCTGGTGCTCTCCACGCAGGGGCGCTCATTCTGGATCCTCTACGACATCACCCCCTTCGAGCAGCTCACCTCCGCGATCGCCGCCGCGGATGCGCACCTCTTCACTCCTCGCACCGCGTACCGCTTCCGCTACCGCGGCGGCGGAGGCAGCGATCCGGCGGCACCGGATTATCCACCGCCCGGAGCGATGATAGACTACTCGCTCGGGACAGGCGGAGCGCGCGGCGTCACTCTCGAGATCTTCGACGCGAGCGGCAAGCTCGTTCGCCAATTCACGAGCGAGGAAGCACGGGCGAACGGCGAGGAGAGATCGGCGCCGAGCCGCGCGAGGGCGGATGGTCCGGAGCTCGCCCCCACGCCGGGGCTGCACAGGATGATCTGGGATCTTCGCTACCCCGGTCCGTGGAGCGCTTCGGCTGGAGGGCGCGGCGATCGCGGGCCGATGGTCGCCCCGGGGAAGTATACGCTCCGCCTGACCGCGGACACCGGCGCATCCACGAAGCCATGGACAGCCACGACTACCCTCGTGGTCCGGGCTGATCCGCGGATCGCGAAAGCCGGTGTCACGCAGCGCGAGATGGAGGCGCAGCTCGCGCACAACCTGCGCGTGCGCGATGCCCTCAGCGAGGCGCGCCGAACCGCGGCACGCGTCACGGCGGCGGTGAAGCGACTGGACGGCGCTGCGGGGCGCGCCGCCGACACGCTGCGCATGCTGAGCGTACTGGACACAGCGCTCACGACCGACCCGATCCGCTACTCGCAGCCGAAGTTGGTGGATCAACTCGAGTACCTTTACGGTATGACCACCAGCGCGGATCAGCGGATAGGCCGCGATGCCGTGGTGCGCCTCGGAGAGCTGGAGGAAGAGTTGAAGCGGGTACAGACGAGAGTCACGGCGTTGCTCGGGCCGGCGAAGGAGACGGACTCGCGGTGAAGCTCCACGTTCCGCGCCGGAATTTCGGCGCATCGAGCGCGGGCAGCCGCTGCCCTCGCTCGCCGCTGTCGCGGTGGGTGCCCGCGTTGGGCGCGATCCTCGTTCTGGCAACGATCGCGCCCGACGCGCCCGCGCAGACCAGTGCGCAGTCCGCTCCGGAGGCGGCGCTGGCAACCTTCGACTACACCTTCGAGATGCCTGGCCAGCCGACACTCCAGCACATCCACGCGGCGATCCACATGGATTCCACGGGCAGGATCGCCGGCACCATCGACTACCTGAACCGCGACGACCTGAGCCCCTTCTGCGGGGGAATCGTGATCGGCGCGTACACGGCCGACGGCACCCTGCTGCAGGTATTCACCACGCCGATCCGTTGCACTCCGGCGATGGGCGCCAACGGGAACAACCCCGGCGAGCCGTGGAAGCGACACTTCACCTGGAGCGCACAGCTTCGTGAGGAGTACGCTCCTCGCGCCCGGATCCTCGACGTACGAGCGGTGGCCACCGGAGACGTGAAGGTGATCACCGACGATGAAGCGCGTGAGGCTCTCGAGAAACGCACCGCGGTAGTGTCCTCCTTCTAGCGCTTCCAGCGCTGGTTTTCGCGATCGATATCGGGGAAGGCTCGATCCGGATCGATCTCGACACTGACGATGCGCGGCGCTGCGGCCACTCTCGCGACCCATGTGCGCGCACCTTTCAGCCATACTTCCACGGGTGCCTCGATGCGCTGGACTTCGCCTCCTTCCCGCGTCACCGCCAGCACCACCGGCATCGGCGCGAGACCCCGATCCTCCACAGTGATCGCGACCGAGTCGCCCTCCTGCCTTACCGACGCGATGGCCTGGTCGAGCGACCAAGGCTCATAGAACCAGCTCCGCCAGAACCAGGAGAGATCGCGCCCGGAGACATCGCTCATGGTGTTGAAGAAGTCCGCTGGGTACGGGTGCCTCCCGACCCAGCGCTTCCCGTATTCGCGGTACGCGCGATGGAAAGTCTCCTCGCCGAGCACCGTGCGCAGCGCGCTCAACACCTGCGCCGTCTTGTTGTAGTACATGACGAAGTAGAGATCCGGATCGGCGAGATCACCGAGCGTCATCAGCGCCATCTCGTGGCCGGCGCGCGCCTGCTGCAGGTACACCCGGCGCTGCCCCGGCTCGGAGTCGTTCGGCCGACCTCCCTTACGCGGCTCGCCGTAGATCACGCGCATCCCCTGCGCGACATCGAACTGCGTGAGCCCCTCGTCCATCCACGGGTAGCGCGTCTCGTTCGAGCCCGCCTGCATCGGGAACCACATGTGACCCGTCTCGTGCATCAGGTCGCCCGCCAGCGAGAGCGTGTCCGACCACGGCTGCATCAGCGTCATCATCGGGTACTCCATCCCGCCGCTCGTGAGGACGCCCTCCATCGAGGTCATCTGCGGCCACGGGTAGGGCCAGAGATACTCCGACATCTTCTCGATCGCATCGCGCGTGAAGCGCGCGCCGCCGATCGGCCACGCGGCGGCGCTCGGCTGGGTGCGGAAGAATGAGCTGATCATCACGGTGTCGGTGACGCCGGGCTTCGCGCCGGCGACCAGCGCTATGGTCGCGTCCCAGTCGTAGCGATCGCTGGTGCCCCACGAGAAGTCGCGCACATCGTCCGCGACAAAGTGCCAGGTGGCCTCCTTGCTTCCTCGCGCGAAACCGGCACCGGTGGCGCGGTCGGCCGCCGTGAGCACGTGAACCACCTCGCGCGTGCCCCGCGCTCGGCGCAGTCGATCCAGCGTCTGGCGCGAGAGCACCGATTCCGGATTCGTGAGCGTCCCCGTGGCTCCCACGGGCCAGCCGTGCGGCACGGTGATGCGAACGTCGTAGTCGGCCGGGTCCATGTAGAACTCGGCGCCATTGAGGTAGGGATCCGCGACCCATCCGTTGACGTCATCGTAGACTGCCACCTGCGGATACCAGTAGCCGAGGAAATAGAGATGGTGGCCCTCGCGTCCCTCCCTCCCGTCCGATGGCGACGGCGGCGGTGTGAACGACCACGCGATTTCCAGCCGTGTGCTGTCGTGCGGGAGGAGCGGTGCCGGAAGCCGGAGCCACATCACCGCGCCGTCCACCATGTACCCGCCGCCGCTCGTGGAGCTGAGCGCGCGGCTGCTCGGCGCCGACCCGATCGCTTTTCCCTCCACCACGACGCGACCGAGCTTCACGCCACCGGTGATCGGCACCGCCGAACGGCGCGGGCTCCCCGGTGCGAAAACGTTCTGCCGAAGATGGATCGCCAGCGAACGAAGCGTATCGGGCGAGTTGTTGAGGTAGACCACGCTCTCGCGCCCCTCGAGGCGCGCGTTCGCGGCGTCGAGTCGCGCATCGATGCGGTAGCGCGCGTGCTGCACCCAGTTGCTCGCGCCGGGGCGGCCGCTGCGAGTGCGCGTGCCGCGCTCCACCGCCCGGCTGAACGCGGGCAGCTCGTAGACCGGACCGGGGATCGGGCGCCCGCCGTCCGCGGTCGCGGCGGG
>DATCXR010000435.1:0-12467 GCA_036565685.1 Gemmatimonadaceae bacterium | reverse complement strand
CTCGTCTACATCTTCCTCGGCGGACTCACGTCGGCCATCTACAACGAGGTGCTGCAGTTCTTTCTCATCGTGCTCGGCTTCCTGCCGCTCGTGATACTGGGACTGAAGGACGTGGGCGGGTGGAGCGGCCTCACCGACAAGCTCCATGTGGTATCCACCACCGCGGGCTACGCGCCGGGCGCGTACTCCGACTCGTGGAGTCACCTGGGTTCGGCCAGCGCGAACCCGATGGGCGTCGACTGGTTCAGCATGGTGATGGGACTCGGCTTCGTCCTCTCCTTCGGCTACTGGTGTACCGACTTCCTCGTGGTGCAGCGCGCCATGGCGGCCGAGTCGATGTCGGCCGCGAGGCGCACGCCACTCTTCGCGGCGTTCCCGAAGATGCTCTTCCCTGCACTGGTGATCCTGCCGGGGATGATCGCGATAGCGCTGCACGTCACGCGCGGCGGGCTCCTCCCGATCGGGGCCGACGGGACGCCCAACTACAACCTCGCGGTGCCGGTGATGCTCGCGCACTACCTGCCGTCCGGACTGCTGGGTCTCGGACTCACCGCGCTGATGGCGTCGTTCATGTCCGGAATGGCGGGGAACGTCACCGCTTTCAACACCGTGTGGACCTACGACATCTATCAATCGTACATCCAGCCCGGGCGGTCCGACCGGCACTACCTGTGGATGGGCCACGCCGCCACGGTGTTCGGCATCGTCCTGAGCGTGATCGCCGCCTACGCGACGACGCGCTTCAACAACATCATGGACATGCTCCAGCTGGTGTTTGCTTTCGTGAACGCGCCGCTCTTCGCCACCTTCCTGCTCGGGATGTTCTGGCGGCGAACCACCGGCCACGGAGCGTTCTGGGGACTGGTGATCGGCACGCTGGTCGCGGCGATCCACCACGGCCTCGTGCTACCGCACGGCGCCGAGGTCGGCATCAAGGGTGGCTATCTGGGCGCGGTGCTCCACCTCTACCCGAGCGAGATGGCGCAGAACTTCTGGACGGCGATCTTCGCGTGGACCGCCTGCTTCGTTGCCACGATCGTGATATCCGTTCTCACGAAGCGCGAGAAGAGCGACGACGACCTGCGCGGGCTCGTCTGGGCTCTCACGCCTCGCGTAACCGACCACAATCTCCCGCTCTGGAAGCGTCCCGCCACGCTCGGCATCATCGTGCTGGGGTGCACGCTCATCCTGAACCTCATCTTCTGGTGATCGCTCGATGAAAATGGATCTGCGACTCCCCATCGGGCTGATGTTCGGCGCCTTCGGCGTGCTGCTGACCATCTTCGGACTCGTCTCCGACCGCTCGATCTACCAGCGCTCGCTCGGGATCAACGTGAACCTCTGGTGGGGGTTGGTGCTGCTGGTGTTCGGGGCCGTAATGCTCGCCTTCGGAATTCGCGCCGAGCGGGAGAAGCGAGCTACTGCTTCGAAAGAAAGTCCAGAGTGATGGACTCTACCTCGGCGCCGTAGCCGTCGGGCGCGGGCGACCCGGCGTCCCCGCGTCGCAGCGAGAGCTGCAGGCGCTCCAGCTTCTCGAGCCGCGGCCTGTCGTTCCTTCCGCCGCGACCCTGCGCCGGACCCACCCAGTAGTTCCACTCGCCGGGGAAGCCCTCGGGGAGCTTCACGCTCTTCACTGGTTGGAAGGAAGCGAGCGGTAAGCTCTTCACGCTCCAGCCGCTGTCGGCTTGGATCGTCGCGCCCCAGCTCGTGCCATCCGCCTCGACGAGCGTGACGTGAACGAGCTGGCGCGCGCCGAGCCCGCGAAGCCGAACGGTCAGTCCGGCGGCGCCGGCGATGCCCGCTCCGCGCGCTCGCACCCGGTCGCGAATCACGAGCGACGCTGTATAGTCGTCCGGGCTCCAGCCGGAAGAGTCCACGGGGAGCGCGAAGTGGAAGACGGGTTCGCCAGTGCGCCGAGAGAGGGCGAGGTGGAAGTGTCCGCGTCGCCCCGCATCACCTATCCGGGTGAACGACATCGCCTTCGCGTCGCTCGCCGGCTCGAAGAGCCGGAGCGCCGTCTTCTCTCCCACCACATCCAGCTTCCACACGCGGCCATCCATGTAATCCCAGTCGCGCGGCTGGAGACGGCTGCGCGAAGGAAATGTCGTCGCCGAGTCGCCCTGAAAGAGAGTGATGACGAGCGCATGCGGCCCCTCGCGCAGCGCACGCGATGGGAGCGACGCCGCGTACTCGTAGGTGCCCGCACGGTGCATGGTGAGGGAGCGATAGAAGCCGCCCGCCGCGGGCCGGATGAACGCGACCACCGAATCCGGCGTCGCGTCGTCCACTACCAGCACACGGAGCTCGGCGTCGTGACCGGCCAGGTATGACGTGGGCGCGAGCGATACCACCACCGGAGCAACGCTGTCGAGCGGCGGCGCGTGGTACTCCGCGAAGCCGATGTGCCCCAGATAGCGCGGCATCGTGGAGAGGTCCACCGGACCGGCAGCGCTGAGCACGTAGACGCCCGGGGTCACGCTGAAGCGACCACCGCTGGCTCGTACCGTGCGCGCGTTGCCCGCCGTCACCGGCTGTACCGTGAAAGAGTTCCCCAGCGCCGGCAGCGTTATCGTCATCCGCCACGAGCGCGCGATCGCGCGCGTCACGATCTTCTTCGGGTTCGGCGGCTCGAAGGGATCAGCTATCGGCACCGCATCGGGGTACACTTCCAGCCGCCAGACACCCTCGCGCACCCGGTCGAGGAAGTAGATCCCCTTTCCATCGTATTGCACCATCGGCGACGAGCCGTAGCCAGCCACTCGCTCCAGCGCCGCGGGACTCGGCGGCCGCGAAGTCGTGGACCCCGCGTAGAGAAACGCGTCCCGAGCCACCAGCTCTCCCAGGTTCTCGTCGTACGAAACGCGAAAGTCACCGAAGTGCGTGTTCGCCGGGTACGCTCCGTAGCTCTTCATCCGCGGCAGCCGTCGCATCGCCTCCGCCGCTACGATCGCGCTCATCGCCTTGCGCGGCGTGTAAACCAGATTCAGGTAGTGCGTCTGCCACGCCAGGTTGCGCGACGCCGTCTCCAGCATGTCGTACGCGAACATTGCGGCGAACTGGGTGCCCACCGAGCGGAGGGTACGCGCGACGGCCGGATACATGTAGCCAGTGCGCAGATCCGGCGTGTCGAACTCGTAGACGATTCGCGGCAGCTTCGCGAGCTCGGGGCGCAGCATGTCCGGGTAGTCGTCAACCGTTCGCAGATAGTTCCCTCGAAGCTCATGCCCCGAGTTGAGTCCGGTGGGATACCAGCCGAAGGTCACTCCCTGAGCGTGTGATTCCCGGATAGCCCGCGCGATCCGAAAGTCCTGGCTCACGTTGTAGAAGATGAGCTTCCTGCATCCGGTGGAACGCACGGCGTCGGTGAGCGCGTCGATGTAGCGGACCGATCCCGCGGGATCTTCCGGGTGGTGCCACGGCTCGTTCACCAGCTCGATGAAGACGATCGCCGGCTCGTCCTTCAGCGCGACGCCAGTGTACGGGTTCACGTGATTCAGGATCTGGCGGAGGTAGTTCACCTGCGCCGCTATCGCCGCCGAGTCGGTGCCCATACGCGCCTTGCCGAAGTGGCGGCCGAAGCCGGGGGCGGTGGTATCGTCGAGCGCATCGGGCCAGTTGGAGCCGTAGAGCTGGATGGGACTGAAGAGCATGTAGATCCCCCGCTCGCGCGCGCGGGCGATCAGGTAGTCGAGCAGATCGAGGTGATCGTTGGCGACGAGATTTCCCGCGCTGTCCGACGCTTCCCAGTCGCCCCAGAATGTGAGCCGCATCCCGTCCCAGCCCATGCGCGCGAAGTGCGCCATGTCGTCGTCGATCATCTTCTTGCGATCGGCGTGGATGTAGCCGGCTGCGCGGTAGTCGGACGCTGTCGGCAGAACGTAATTCGCGCCGAAGAGTACGACTTCGCTGCTGTCATCGCTCCAGCGAATCACGCCCGAGCTGTCGAGGTAGATGGCGCGGTCGGCCATCGCCATCCCGCTGACCACGGCACGCGAATCGGCACGCTGCGCGTGTGCTGCGATAGAGAAGGCCGTCGAGACAGCGGCGAGCATCAGTGGTCGGAGGATACCGATTCTCATCTCGTCTCCGGCGGAACAAACGCCAGGTTGCGCGCTGAGCGGATCATCGAGAGACGACGTCTCACGCTTTGCCTCGGCTACCTGTTACCCAGCTATTGACTTCCGATCCGGCGTCCCTACATTGGCGCTCACGCTGAAGGCGACCGTGCACGCGTAACCCACGGTCGCTCACGCGCCCCCCCATCGTGGCAACACGTTCGTTTACCTCCCGGACTTCGTGACATCGGGGGCCACATGGGTCACGCATCAATGTCGTATCTGGTCGCCGCGTACCTGATCCTGCTCGTCGGCCTGGAGCACCCGCGTGCGTCGGGTGCATCTCCGCCAGCAGCAGCGATCGCTTCCGAAGGCTCGCGCGCCTTCGCGCCGCCGACCCTCCAGAACGTGTCGCGTCGCCCGCACGTCGTGGAGGTCTCACTGGTCGCCGCGCCCGCGCGACTCACTCTGATCCCCGGGAAGAAGACGCCCGTTTTCGCATACAACGGGCACATCCCCGGACCGACGCTCGAGGTGTACGAGGGCGACAGCGTCATCGTTCACTTCACCAACGAGCTCGCCGAGCCCACCACGGTTCATTGGCACGGGCTTCACATCCCGGCGAGCGAGGACGGCAGCCCCTTCCAGCCCGTGATGCCGGGCGAACGACACGACTTCGTCTTCCGCATCGCGCCGGGCACGGCGGGCACGTACTGGTATCACCCGCATCCCGACCGCCGCACCGGCTACCAGGTGGCGATGGGGCTGTACGGCGCCATCATCGTGCGCTCCGCGCGCGATCCCATCCCCGCCTCGGTCGAGGAGAAGCTCCTCGTACTCTCCGACAATCGGTTCCATCCCGACGGTTCCATCGCGTTCGCCGATCCCGGTTCGCTGGCGGCCATCGCCGACGCGGAGAACGGGCGCGAAGGAAACGTCCTCTTCGTGAACGGCCAGGTGATGCCGTCGATCTCCATCAGGAGCGGCGAGGTGCAGCGCTGGCGCATCATCAATGCATCGGCAGCGCGCATCTACCGGCTCGCCATCGACGGCGCGACGATCATACACGTCGCCGATGATGGCGGGCTCTTCGAGCGACCCGAGAATGTACGGGAGGTCTTGCTCGCCAACTCGGACCGCGTGGAGATCCTCGTGCGAGGCGATGCCGCACCTGGTACGCGAGCCACGCTCCGCGCGCTGCCGTACGACCGCTATGATCCGCACACGCGCCCCGCGGACTGGACGCGTACGCTCGACCTGCTCTCGCTCCGCTACTCCGAATCCGCGCCGGTGGCGCCCTCGTCCATCCCCTCTTCGCTTCTCCCGGCTGCCTGGCTCGATACGACCGACGTCGCCGAGCGCAGGACGCTGGTTCTCACCCAAGGGATGATCAACGGCAAGATGATGGACATGAACCGTATCGACTTCACCGGGCACGTCGGTACCACCGAGATCTGGGAGATAGAGAACCTCGTGGGAATGGATCACCCATTTCACCTGCACGGCTTCCGCTTTCAGGTGCTCGACCGGAACGGGGTGCCGGAGCTCGTGCCCCGATGGGAAGACACGATTAACGTACCTCCGCATGAATCCGCGCGGATCGTAGTGCGCTTCGATGACTTCCCGGGGAAGTGGATGTTCCACTGCCACATCATGGATCACGAGGACATGGGGATGATGGGCGTACTTCTTCTCGAGTGAGGCAACGTCGAAATGTCTACGAAATCGGGAAATGCTTCTGCATTTGCACTGGGCCTGGCAGCGCTGGCTTCCGTCGCCTTTCTGGCCAGACCATACGCCGGGGACAAAGGGAACTCACGTAGCGACTCGACGGATGCGAGAAGCGTGGAGGCGATGGTAGTGCGCGGCCGCTATCTCGTCATCTCGCACGACTGCAACGGATGCCACGGAGGCGCCGAACCCTCCAGCGCTGGTTGGCTGGCAGGAATCACCAAGCCGGAGCAGGAGTTCCTGATCGGCCCTTGCGCGTACAAACCGGGAGCGACCCCCTGCTTCCACACTCGCCCGCGCAACCTCACGCCCGACAACATGACCGGGCTGGGGCGCTTCACCGAGCGGCAGATCTTCAACTCGCTGCGTTACGGGCTGCGACCAGAGGACACCCCCGACGTGGAGATCACCTCGTCCACACCGGGTTCCGGCAACTTCCCCCTGCACCCGCACTATCTCGCACCGCCCATGCCGTGGCCGGCGTGGCGGCACATGCCCGACGAAGAGCTGATGGCGATCGCCGCGTACCTCAAGCACGGGTTGAAGCCGGTCCGCAACAAGGTACCTGACAGCGAAGGACCGCCCGACTTCTGGGCGAGCGAGTACACGGTCGAGAAGATCGGTCACTATCCCGCTCCGGCGTTCCCGACGGCGAACGAGATCGCACCGCTCGAGGCGAAGCGTCCGTAGCGGAAGCGGGAACACTGGAAAGCGCGGCCAGTACGCGATCTTCACCGCGCGGCCGGGATCGATGGGGGCGCATTGCCCTGCACCACCACCGTGCTCAGCACGGCGCCCCGCAACCCATCCGCCGTCGCGCTCACTCGGAGCACGCCGGGCTGCATCACCCGCACGATAGCGAGACCACGACCGTTGAACGCCTTTCGGTGATCCGACTGATACGGCTCGTGGTCGGTAAGATCGGCGTCGTCCAGAGCGACGATGTTCCCGCCCGCGCCGGTGATCGTGAAGCGCACCACGTCGCTCGCTGTGGGCACCACGACGCCGGCCGAGTCCACGATCTCGAAGGTAATGCTGGCGACGTCACCGCTCCCGGTGGTGATCGTATCCCGCTCTGCCGATAGCCTTATCGCCGCCGGCGGTCCCGCCGTGCGCACCTCCGCCCTGCACGCCGGCTTCCCGTCCCTCGTCTTTCCGATCGCGGTGAGCGCCCCCGGCTCGTACGGCACGTCCCACTCGAGATGCAGGTCGTCGCTGGTGGAGTGCACCACCGGCTCTGCGTAGCTGTTCCAGCCACCCGTGGTCCCCTGCGCCGGGAATTCCAGCTGCTTCTCCCCCAGCGACCGACCGTTCAGGAAAAGCTCCACGCTGTTGCAGTTCGTATACGCGATCACTGGAACGACCTGCCCCTCCCGTCCCGGCCAGTTCCAGTGCGGGAAGAGATGCAGCACCGGCTCCTTCGTCCAGACACTGCGATACAGATAGTACGAGTCCTTCGGGTGCCCGGCGATGTCGATCGGCCCGAAGTCGGCGCCCTTCGCGGGCCATTCGCTCTCACCCAGGTAGTCGATCCCCGTCCACATGAAATCGCCCGCGAAGTAGTCGTGCGTCGCGACCCACTTCCAGAGACGCTCCGCACGGATCATCCCGTTGGTGTAGTTCGGACGTGCGACCGAGCTGTCGTCGCCGAGCGAGTAACGATCGTAGGGCGCACTCCCCGCCGACACGCTCTCGGTGCCGATCATCTTCCACTCCGGATGATCGTGCCGGTCTGGCTCGGCGAAGAGCTCTCTGCGCTCGTGCCAGCGGTCGACGTAATTGTAGCCGACCACGTCCTCGGAGCTCAGGAATGCCACCGTGGTCGCGCCATCGTCCGCGTAGATGTGATCGTTGCCCGTGGTCACGGGCCTCGAAGGGTCCTCCGCATGGAAGATCCCGACCAGCCGCAGCAGCACCTTCTCGCCGTGCGGCATGCTCTGTTCGCCAATCTCGTTGCCGGCGCTCCAGAGAACTATCGACGGGTGGTTGCGGTCGCGGTGGACGAAGTCGACGAGGTCGCGCTTCGACCACTCGGTGAAGTACCTGTGATATCCGTCGTCCACCTTTCCGACCGTCCACTCGTCGAACGCTTCGGCCATCACCAGGAAGCCCATCCGATCGCAGAGGTCGAGGAACTCCGGCGCGGGAGGGTTGTGCGAGGTGCGGATGGCGTTCGCGCCCATCGACTTCAGGAGCGCGAGCCGGCGCTCCCATACGCGCTCCGGAACCGCCGCGCCCACTGCACCGCCGTCGTGGTGAAGGTTCACGCCGAGCATCTTCACCCGCCTGCCGTTGAGCACGAATCCGCTGTCGGCGTCGAAGGCTATCGTGCGGATGCCGAAGTGCGTGACGAGCGTGTCGACGCTGCGCCGACCGTCGAGCAGCACGGAGCGGAGCGAGTAGATTACCGGGCTCTCCGGCGACCAGAGTCGCGGGGAAGCAACCCGTAGATGTTGCTCGACCACGCTCTTCTCCCGGGCGTGCAGCGCGAGCGTGGTCTCCGCACTGGCCAGCACGCTTCTATCGGGAGCCAGGATGATGCTTCGCAGCGTGCCGGTTCGCTCCGCTGCATCGTCGTTCTCGACCCGCGTGCGCACCACCACACTCGCGCTCGCCGAATCGACGCGCGGGGTGGTGACGTACGTCCCCCAATGGCCGACATGCAGATCGTTCACCACTGTGAGCCACGTATGCCGGTAGATCCCGCTCCCCGTGTACCAGCGCGAGCTCGGCTGCCGCGAGTTGTCCACTCGCACCGCCACCACGTTCACACCCCCCACCAGGTAAGGGGTCGCATCGTACACGAAGCTGCTGTAGCCGTACGGGCGGTTCCCCAGGTGATGTCCGTTGATCCAGATATCGCTGTTCATGTAGACGCCGTCGAACTCCAGCCATGCCTCGCGGCTCTTCGCCGCCGCGCTGGTGGGGAGCCGGAACGACTTTCGATACCAGCCGATCCCGGTGGGGAAGTAGCCCACGCGACCGCCGCCGGGCGCATCCTCGCGTGGCGTCCCTTCTATACTCCAGTCGTGCGGAAGGTCGACCCGCCGCCACGCGCCGTCGTCGAAGTCCGGCCGCTCCGCGCCAGCCGGATCGCCGAGCGTGAAGCGCCAACCCGGATCCATGCTGAAGCGCGCGCGCTGGGCTGGAGCCGCACCTGCGATCACCGAGAGCGAGAGCAGGCCGGCCCCCAGCCACGCTCGCGCGCTCACCGGCGCGCCGTTCTCTCGAGGAAGTGCTCCGCTACCACCGAGGGCTGCTCCACCACGCGCTTCTCGTGAGCGTCGACCGCCAGTCGCATGAACTGCCCCATACTCCACACCAGCGGCGTCGCGCTCCCAGTCCCCTCGCCGAAGTCGAAGTCGCTGTGACCCGGGTTCGGGCGATCCCACACCTGCTCCGGGATCATCCCACCGGCGTTGGCGAAGCCCATCATGGCGCGCAGATACGCGGTGGCGTCCGCGCCGCGTGCGACTTCATACTCGCCCCGCTCCCCCGCGAAGATCGGCCAGATCCGTCCCACACCCTCGCCGAGCCACGGACCGCCGAACCAGGTCTCGCCGTAGCCGTCGTGGTTGTATCGGTAGAAAGTGGGACCGTTCGGCGTCTCCACCCGGATGGTGGAGTCGATGATCCTGAGCGAGTTCACGATTATGGAATCGTTCGCCGGCCGGATGCCGAGCCGGACGAGCTCGATGAAGCCCTGATCCACCACATCCCGCTCGTCCCACACGCCGCCGCCGTTGTGCACGTCTAGCTTGAAACCGTCGTCGGGATCCTCGTTGTTGTCGATGCGCATGTAGTAGCCGCGCTTCGCCAGGTCGCCGCCCAGGTGCCCGGTATGCGTCACCAGCCAATTCTCCAGGTTGGACGCCCACTCATCTGCTTTCGCCAGATAGCGGTCGGCGTCCGCCTGCGCGCCATTCATCTTCGCGATCTCGGAGGCGCACACGAGCCCCGCGATCTCCGCGGCTATGGTGGACGGCGAGTAGCCGCTCACCTCCTCCCAACGCTCCTGCTGCGTGGCCGGTCCGTGCTCCATCACGTACTCGGTCGCAGGTCGGATGTGCTTCGTCCAGGTATCGCTGTCAGTCACGCCGAGCTGCCAGGCGAGTACCATGGGGTACGAGTTCTCGTCCATCTGCTGCGACGTCCAGTACGGCTTCCCATCGAGCCAGCTGTTCTGCGGGAAGCTCCCGTCGGGCTTTTGTTGAACGTCGAAGAGATATCGGAGTGCGCGACGCGCGGTGGCGCTGTCGCCCGCCACCATCAGCGAGGTGGCCGCCTCGTACAGATCGCGCGCCCAGACCAGGTGGTAGCCGCCGACGTTCGGCTTCTCGGAGGAGACCGCGAATCCCCACGGGATGCTCATCGATGCGATGATCGCTCCACGGTACGTCTTGTCCTCGTGCGCACGCACGACCATCGCTGCCAGGTCGAACTGCTTCTGGTAGGGAGCGTCGACCTTCACCAGCGACGCGAGGTAGTCGTGCCATCCCTTCGAGTACTTGCTGCGAGCAGGGGCGAAACCCGTTCGCAGGCTGCCGCGCGCGGCCGCGATCGCGCTATCGGGCGAGTTGCCGAAGCCAAGTGCCAGCGTGAAGTGCGCGGGGCGCGCGATCCGCGCCGCCTGCACCACGTTGCCGCCCACCGCGCGCGCGTACGTCTTCGTGAGGCGGCGGTTCAGCATGAGGTCTTCGTAGGCATCGTTCACGCCGGCGAAGCCGTTCGAGGTCTGAGCGAACCCGCCGCTCGCGAGCAGCGCCGAAGCTATCTCCCCTTCCCGCGCCACCAGCGCGCCGCCTTGCACTGAAGCAGTATCGGCGTAGCCGGTGTTGCCGAGCGCCGGGTGGTAGAGAACGTAGAGCCTGTCGCCCGGGCCGCCGGTGAATGTGACGTCCACCAGAAGCGTATTCCGATCCGGATCGGTGACGTAAGTCTTTGTGATCTTCACCCGACCCGACGAGTCGCGGCTCGTCTGCCGGAAGACCAGCGAGCGATCGTCGAGCCGCTCGATCGAGTGGCGCATGTCGCGCGACTCTATCAGGAGTCGCTTGCCGTCGCTCACCGCGAGCTCCAGGCTCTGGCTGTTGGCGACGTCCACGCGGGGGTAGTACACCTCGTTGAGGATCCCGCCGCCGAGTGTGAACCAGAGCTTCGATTCGTTCGTGATCGACGTCCCCACGCCCTCCTTGCTGGCCGCGGTCCACGAGGGCGTCTCGCCCGGCCCTCCGGGCGCGTCCCGCCCACTCTGAGCGGCGAGCGCGCGCGCGGCCAACGCCATCACGATCAAGGCGAGCGGTCCACACCAGCTGTTAACGGTCATAACTCTTCACCTGGTCGAGTACATGTT
Source organism: Gemmatimonadaceae bacterium (assembly GCA_036565685.1). Taxonomy (GTDB): domain Bacteria; phylum Gemmatimonadota; class Gemmatimonadetes; order Gemmatimonadales; family Gemmatimonadaceae; genus JADGGM01. The sequence goes on along the minus strand of DATCXR010000435.1, from coordinate 1,328 downwards.
AGCCGCCTCGGGCCTACTGGCGACGTCCGATTTCCAGAACGAGACTCTCGCGCGGCGATAATGGTCGCGACACGGGAGCATATCCCTCGATGCGCCCATTCTCCCCCACGCGAAGCTCGGCGCCGTCCGGCGCGCCGAGCAGCCCCATGGCTGCGTAGTCCCCGGGCCCGAGCGCGCCGCTGTCCGATCTCACCGTTACTCCCGCAACCGGCCCACCGCCGAGATTCGCCAACACGAGCACCGCACGATCGCCGGCACGACGCAGATACGCGGCCACACGCGGATCGCTCGCGTGGAGCGGCACCAGTTTTCCCCTCGCGAGCGCGACGTTCGTCTTCCGCAGGTGGATCAGCGCGCGGTAGAGGTTCAGCAGCGAGCCGGGATCAGCATCCTGTGCGGCTACATTCACCTCGAGCGAATCGGGCTGCGGGCTCTCCCACGGAGTGCCGCTCGTGAATCCCACGCCGCTCTTCGGGGTCCACTGCATCGGAGTCCGTAGTCGCGGGTCCGACTTGTCGCCGGTCATCCCGATCTCCTCGCCGTAGTACACGAACGGGAGGCCGGGGAGCGTCAGCATCAGCGTAGCCGCCTGCTTCGCGCGCGCCACGTCGCCGCCGAACCTCGTCATGCTCCTCGTTCCATCGTGGTTGCTCAGGATCGGCGACCACCGGTAGTCCGGCTCCGCTCTCTGCAGTCGCAGATACCCGGGGAGGAGCCCAGCCGCGTTGCCGTCGTTCACCACCGCGACCAGCGAGTCCGCCAGCTCGAAGCCGAAGTACGAGGTGAGCTGATCGGGATAGTACGGCATCAAAGTACCGATGTCGCCCCACACCTCGCCCACCGAGTACGCGTCCGGCGCGATGCCGCGTATGTACTCCGCATACTCGCGCAGGAACTCGTGCGTCCCGGCGCATCCCATCTGGCAGTCGCCATCCTCCACGAGGTAGGGCACGGCATCCAGCCGGAAGCCGTCCACGCCCATGGTGCGCAGCCAGTACTCCGCTATGCGCTTCGCCTCCTCGCGTACTTCCGGCGTGTGATAGTCGAGGTCCGGCATCTCGCTCGAGAAGACGCCGTAGTAGTATTCGTCGCGCACCGGCGAACGGTGCCACGCCACCGCGCCCCACGGCCCCTTCCCCAACGGCTCGGGTGAGAAGCGGTACCACTTCCGGTACGGCGACACCGTATCACGAAGCGCCGCCTGGAAGTCGGGATGCTCACTCGACGAGTGATTGAGCACCATGTCCACCAAAACCTTGACTCCCCGCTCGTGCGCCGCGGCGACGAACTTCAGGAAGTCGTCGGTCGTGCCGTAGTCCGGGTTTACA